>JBJMQQ010000154.1:0-16642 GCA_045802645.1 Polyangia bacterium | reverse complement strand
TTGAGCGAGTTGAGCAGCGCGGACCAATGGCTGCGCTCCTCCGTCGTGCGCGGGACACGATCGAGCATCTGCTCGATCGTGTCGACTGCTTCTGCGCGGTCCACCAGACGCCAGTCTCGCCTATCCGCGTTAGGCACCCCCAGCGCCAGGTCCACAATCCGGTATGTCCGTCCGTCGAAGGAGACGTCCCTCCTGTCGGCCGTCACCTGGCGCACCAGCACACTTACAGCGTCGGGCCGGGCGTGAGCGGAAGCGTTGCTGTAGGCGCGAAAAACAACCAGGTGGCCACGTTCAACGGCGTCGAACACGCGACGTGCCAGCTCCTGAGTCGTGACGTTGCGGAGGTTGAACGTGTCGTAGCTCAGCAGGCCGTAGATCTCGGCAAGATCGTTCCGCCCTTCATCCCGCCACCAACCGCGCCAGCCGTGCTCCAAGGTCCACCGCGCCGTATGGGGGTCGAGCGCTGTGGCTCGCTCCTCCGGCGAAGCGGCGCCCCAGCCGGTTACGACAAGAGAGTCGCCGAAGCGATCCTCTAGATGCCAACGCTGACCGAACCCACGGGCCACGAAACGGGCATATCTCGGACGAGCCTGCGGTACAACCGGGAGGTCCCTCCCGTCGAGCGCGGGGCCACCGGGGCCGGCCGGTTTGTATGTTCTCGTCATTCCACCGGAATATCGTCGTCTGCGCCGGCTCCGGTTTCGAACAAAACCGGAGCCGGACCGGGGCCGGAAGCGGGGCCACCGGAGCCTTTCAGGACCGAGAGGCGGACGCGGAGGACGCGGCGGCGGCCGTCGCCGACCCGGACTTGGACTTCGGGGCGGCCGTCGGCGCCGGGCACGGCAAAGCCTTTGCGTACGAGGGCTTTGTGGAGAGCGTGGGTGGAATGGGCCCAGGCTTCGCCGGACTCGCGCATGAAGGTGGCGACTCGGCGGCGGGCGGCGTCCGGCAGGAGGTAGGCGTACTCCTCGTCGAACCATCCGATCGCCTCGATGACGTCCTCGCGCGGGACGGTGCCGCGCTCGACGAGGCGGATCCGCTTCTGTTCGAGCAGCGTACCGAGCACGGCGATGAAGCGCTCGGCAGGCTCGAGCTCTTTGAGGTTCGTGCCCTGTTCCTCGCCGATCGCGTGGAGGGTATCGCGTGCCCGCGACTGGAGCTCGTTGACCCGGTCGGCGTCGACGGCGCCGGCTTCCTGCGCGAACTCGAGGAACAGCTCGAAGGCGTACCGGACGTGGGAGAGGGCCTCGGCCTGGCGCAGATGGGAGCCGATCCGGTGCAGCTCGCGGCGGATGGCACCGATTCGGTCGGGCGCTGCCTTTCGTAGCGGCGCGATCATCGGCTGCAGCCACTCGATGTAACCGCGCATGGCATGTGCAAGCCGGTGGCCGTTCGCCTGCAGATTGAAACGACTGACACGTTCAGGCGCTCTCGATCAACCTCGACAATCACCAGACGGGCCTGGATCGAATGGCCGGATGGGAGATCCTCGCCCGTGCAGATGACCATTCCGCGCGGCGGCCGATCGGGTTGTTGCGACAGATCGGCGCGGAGGCGGCCGCGCGACGCACGGTTGCCGATTCCGCGGATGATCCGCTGGGCGCGTTTTTCCAGCTCCTGCTGAGCGCGCGAGTCGGCGTTTGGAGCGTAGTCGTCGATCACGGCGATCGCGTCCTTCACCGTAAACAGGCGCGCCTCGAGAGCGTTCTCTGTCGACGTCCAGCTCCCGGGCAACGTCTTGCGGTCGAAGGTGCCGAAGTGGCGCTGTGACAGTGCGGCCAGCTCCGATTTGAGGCTCCCCGTCGGGCCGACCAGCCACAGGGCGAAGTCTGGGTTGACGATGAAAGAGAGCGGCGCGGCGTACGTCGCCGCCAAGAGCGGGATCGCGACTGACGGAGGCGCGGCGTCCAAAATGCGCAACGACCAGCCGACTGCCTCCCGCAGGTCGACGGTCGATGGCGGCAGGATGAAGCGATCGAGGGGCGGGTCCAGCTCGAGGGTGATGTCGTCGGCGCCGACCCCGCCGCCCTGGAACAGGTAGACCCACCGGCCGCCGTGCTCACGCCACCCCATGTGGCGAAAGATCAGCCGTGAGACCGGACGGGCGACCGGACCGTCGGCGACATCGTCAGCTGGTGGCTCGAGACCGTCTGGATCGGCAGGCCGTCGTACCCGAAGGCCAAGAGCGCGATCTCGGCCCACATCCTCAAAGCGCCGTTCGCGTCGAAGCGGCCGCAAGACGTGACGTCGGCGGAGATCGAGCATTACCTCGAGGCGAAGCAGCGCGTGCCGGGCAAGAAGGGTAAGCCGCTCGGCGCTCAGAGCCTGAACCACCTGCGTGAGTTCATGCGGCGCACGTTTAAGGCGGCGATCGGCGAACGGATGATTCCGGGGCCAAACCCGATCGACGGCGTCCGGCGGTGGGTGGTGCCGAAACGGCTGCCCGACTTCCTGCGCTTTCACGAGGTGCCGCTGGTACTGGCGGCGCTTCGGTCGAAGTGGCGCGATGTGTTCGCCACGGCGATCTACGCGGGGCTGCGCAAGGGGGAGCTGTTCGGGCTGCGCAAGACGGACGTCGATCTCGAGATCGGCGTCATCATGGTCATGCGGTCATACGATCGAGTGACTACGAAGGGGAAGCGCAGCGACGCGATCCCGGTCGCCGCCGAGCTCCGGCCCTACCTCGAGCACGCGCTCCGGGTCTCACCGAGCGATCTCGTGTTCCCGCGCGAGGACGGATCCATGTACGCGGAGACCACGCAGCTCGAGATGGTCCTGCGCCGTGCGCTCCGCAAGGCGGGCCTGGTGAGCGGCTACCGGCACAAGTGTCGGAAGCCGGAATGCGGGTACGTCGAGGCGGCGGCCGACCCGGGCCTCCGCGAGTGCCCGCGACACAAGAAGAACCGCCGACTCTGGGTGAACTCGGTGGTCCGGCCCATCCGCTTCCACGACCTCCGGCACACGACCGGCAGCTTGCTCACCATGCGCGGGGCGAACACCCGGTTCGTGCAGCGGATCATGCGGCACAGCGACCCCCGGATGACCGAGCGCTACACGCACCTTGACCCGGCGTACCTGCATGGCGAGATGGACGCGCTGATGCGCTTTCAGCCCGCCACAGCCGCGCCACAAGCCGCGGAACCGGCCGCAGTGGCGGCTACCGCCGGGGCGCCTTCCTCTCGCGCCACGCAGCGCGAGCCGGCGCCGTTTGTTACCCGGTTGTTACCCGAGGCCTCCGAAGGGGCTCAAGCGCCCCTCGACGGGGTCCCGGGATTCGTAGGAATTCCCGGCGCTAGCGATGGAGCGGGATACCGGGTTCGAACCGGCGACATTCAGCTTGGGAAGCTGACACTCTACCAACTGAGTTAATCCCGCGGAGTCCGCCTCTTATGCTTTCGGATTCCTACGAAGTCAAGCACTTGGCCGGCTGACGGCGGCCGGCGGCGCGGGTCAGTCGGCGAAGGGGTCGACCCAGCCCTTGGCGACCTTGGGTCGGGGCTTCGAGACGGGGGCGTCGCCGGTGTTCGTCGCCACCTTGCGCACGGTCGTGGGACGGGCGGCGCGTTTGGCGGCGGGCTTCGGGGCGTCTTCGCCGGCGGCGATGGTGGGGTCGGTCGGCGCGGGCGTGGCGGCCGGCGCCGCCGGTTGCGGCGCGGCCTGATGCGGCGCCGGCGCGGGTGCAGCGGCGACGATGGGCGCGGGCGCGGGCGCGCGCGTGCCCAGGAATTTACCGCCAATCACCAGCCCGCCCACAAGGCAGGCGAGGCAGGAGGCGACGAGCCCGCCCAGCGGAAGCTGCACGTTCCGAAAGATCCCGCCGGTGCTGGCCATCGTGACGGCGCCCGACGGCGCCGGGATCTGCAGCGCGGGGATCGACCCAGTCTGCGTGGGCGACATGGTGCGCGGGTAGGGCGCCCCGCCGGGCGCGAGGCGCGATGAGAACGGCGAAGCTGCGGGCGGCGGGCCCGGCGGGAGCGTCAGGCCCAGCCCCGCGCTGGGCGTCGGCAAGCGCCCGCCGAAACCGTCCGTCCGCGCCAGCGGCGCCGACGCGCTGAAGGGCGAAGCGCCAAAACCCGCACCGCCCAGCGGAGCGCTGCCGGCGGGCGACGTCGGCCGGCGCGGCGCCAGCACGGCTTCCAGCTCCGACGAGGGCTCGTCCAATTCCGGCGAGTACGACCCCGTCGCGCTGTCGTCCTCGTCCAGCGCGACGCCGGGCGTTGCGTCCGCGAGCAACTCGTCGCTGTCGTCCGCCAGGTCGGCCGAACTGGCGAACTCGGCGCCCGAGTCGCCGGCCCGGTAGCTGTGCGCCGACAACGGCACGTCCAACGACGGGGGCATCGATTTACGAAGCGCGCGCTCGCGCTCGACGCTGGCCTGCGTCGACAGCGCCGCTGTCAGCTCGTCTTCTTCATCGTCGTCCTTCGACGCGGCGGCGCGAATGGCGGTCTCGGCAGGTTCGACCTTGGTGGCCTCTTCCTCGTCGTCCGTGACCGACGGGCGTGCCATGACCGTGACTTCGTCGTCGTCATCGCCCAGATCCTGATCGTCCTCGCCAAACCCAAGCCCCAGCTTCGACGCGGGCGAGATGCTGCCGGGCAACGGCATCGACGGATGCGGCATGCCCAGCAGCGTGGGCGCACCCCGGCGCGCGTAACCGGCCGTCGTGTTGGCGGCCGAAGGCGGCGGCGTCTCCATCGAGGCATACAGCGGCGCGGGCGTGGGCGCCGGCGTCTCGGTCCCCGTGATGGCGTCTTCTTCGTTGATGTCCAGCGTCGCGTCATCCGACGCTTCGACGGTCACGTCCTGCGAAGAATCAACCACGAGCTCGTCAGACAGATCCTCGACGTCACGATCCGAACTGTCTGGATGTCCCGTGGCCGCCAGTCCGGTGGGGGGCTTCGTGGTCATGCCGGGTGAATCCTTTCCAGGGGAATCCGGGGTGTCAATCCGGAATTCAAGCACTCAAGCCTACACGCAACCCTTTGACAGGGGAAGCTGCCCTCTTTATGGTGCCGCGCCGTGAGGAAGCCAACGTCGTCGTCTCGCCCGCAGCAATCCGCGCCTGGTGTGCGGATGCGTGTCGGACAATATAGGGTTGCAGGCGACATTGCCTCACGTGTGCAGGCAGGTCATCCGTGGATTTACCGCGACGCATTGGGGCCACGCGGCATTTCCGAGGACACCGGGGCTGTCATCGATATTCTGTCGGGTAACCGCGAATTTGTTGCGCGAGGTTTTGTCGATCGCGAACACGCAATTGCGGTCCGCGTTCTGACGCGCAACCCCCATGAAGACGTCGCGCCCGGTCGCGGCGCAATTGCCGAACGGTTCGCGCGCGCGGTCGCGCTGCGCAAAGTGCTGTTCGGGGCCACAATCCCGGAAGCGAGCCGCGCGTTCAGCGGCGAGAACGAAGGTCTGCCTGGCGTGACCGTTGATCGTTATGGCGACTTCGTCGTTGTGCAATGGTTGTCAGCCGGTGCTCTCGCTTGGCGCGATGAACTCTATGGGGCCATCGAGCGCGAATTGTCTCCCGCGGCCATATATGAGCAAAGACGACTCCGACCTCTAGGAGGTTCGGCGCCGCCGGAGCCGGCCGTGCGCGTCAGCGGTGAAGAGGCTCCGGTCGAGCTGGTCGTTTCAGACGCGGGTTGCCGATACGGCGTCGACGTGACGGCACCGATGGGCGTCGGCCTGTTCCCCGACATGCGCCTCGGCTGGGGGGCGGTCGCGGCACGTGCGCCCGGGCGGCGGCTGTTGAATCTCTTTTCCTACACGGGCGCGTTCTCCGTGCGAGCCGCCAAGGCTGGAGCCGCCGAGGTGGTCGCGATCGATCTGGCCGCGAAGGCCCACGCCCGCGCCCGCCGCAACTACGAGCTGTCCGGCCTGGATCCGGCCAAGCTCGAGGCCATCGCGGCGGACGTCATGAAGACGCTGGACCGCTTCGCCGATCGCGGCCGTCGCTTCGATCTGATCGTCTGCGATCCGCCGACGTTTTCGCAGGGGCCGGCGGGGCAGTTTCAGGTCGCACGCGATCTGGCGCGCCTGGCCGCGGGCTGCGCGCGGGTGCTGGAGACGGGCGGCCAACTGGTGTTCGCGACGAACTCCACCAAGGTGTCCGCCGCGGAGGTGGACAAGGCGCTCGGTGAAGGCGGCGCCATCGCGGGCGCCGACCTTCGGATCGTGGAGCGTGTGGGGCTGCCCCCGGACTACCCGGTCGCGCCGGGATTCCCCGAGGGCAATTACCTGAAAGTCGTCGTCGCCGCCCGCGCCTAGCAGGGCGGCGATACGCTTACCCTCGGTGCTTCTCGGGGGGGCGCAGTCCGCGGGCCTTCACCTCGTCGATGAAGTGGCGGACGGTCCCTTCGACGGATTCGTTGAAGCGGACGCTGCCGCCGGCGATCTCGCGAAGCGCGGTCACGGCCGGCTTGTTCGTGCAGGCGACCAGCGGGCGGCCGCCGTTCGCGAGCTGACGCGCGCGCTCCGCGGCGAGCACCACCAGCGCGAACCGGTTGTTGACCTTCTCGAGACAATCTTCGACGGTGACGCGAGCCAAAAGGACCTCCAGGGACGACTGTTGCGGGTGCGAGTGCAGGTGCGACTGCAGGTGACGGAAGGCGCCGAGTTTAGTCCGCGCGTTACCCGGAAGTCAAAGCGGGAACCCCCCGTTGACATTTCGAGCGCCTGGACGAGTTCGGTTGCAAAGCGTGTCCAGACTCGTAAGCTTTCTTCATTAATTTTTTGGTCGCCGTGCTTCTTCTGGGGAGGAGGGGCTCGGGGAAAGTGGCGGGCCGATGCCGATTACCGTGAATTGGAGCGATCTGGAGATTGCGTTCGAGCGCAACTCCCCGGATCAAGAGAGCTTTTTGGATTTGGAGAATGGCGATCTGCTGGCGATCGTCGAAGGCGAACCGGATGCCGCGGCGCGCCGCGCCCGCGTCGCCACCAACCCGGAGCGCTACCTGCGGATCGATCCCGCGTCGTCGCGGGAGCAGTACCGCTGGATGGAACGATTCGTGTCGTCCGTGTCGGACGAGGCCCTGCGCGAGCGGCTGCTGATCGCCATCGACGGCAAGGGCGCGTTCCGGCGGTTCAAGGACGTGTTGCTGGCGTTCCCGGCCGAGCGCGAGCGTTGGTTCGGGTATCGGTCCGAGCTGCTGCACTTCCACATTCAGACCTGGCTCGATCACATGAAGATCGAGGTCAGCAATCCCCCGCCGTGGGGCCGCGTCGAGCAGCCGGAGGAGCCTCTGGAGCTGCCGCGCGCAATCCCGTCGGGCGAGGCGCCCGGCGAGATCTTGCGCCGCCAGGCCCGTGAGCTGCTGGACGAGATCCCGGCCGCCGAGCTGCCGCCCGCGCTCGCGTTTCTCGAGTTCCTTCGCGACCGCGGCGCCAGCCTGCTGCTGGGCATTCCGCCGGATCGCGCGCGCGACGACGACGACGACCAGGACGACGACTTCAGCCCGCCCGCGCTGGCGCGCTGAGGCGTCTCAGCCCTCGGCGGCCGACTTTTCCTGGGCCGCCCGAGGCGGCGGCGTCCAGATCCACCCGTCGCGCAGGCGGGCCTCGTCCTCACGCGGCTCTGCCGATGCGGGAAGAACCCAGCCGTCGCGCGCCCACAGGAACCCGGTGAACGCGCAGATGACCGCCTCGAACAGATGGTCACTCTGGATGCAGAGCTCGCGCCAGACGCCCGGCCCGAACCGCAGCTCGTCGGACAGCGCCTCGAGGATGCGCGCCCGCGACTCGCGCTCGCGCAGGTGCTTCTTGAACGGCGTGGTCAGCCCCAGCATCGAGAGCGTCGCCTTTGGATAGGCCTCGATCAGGTTCTCGTTGAGGCGGAATCGATCGGCCAGCGCGCGCAGCAGGTGCGCCGCCCGGGCCGCCAGGGGGCCGGTGCTCTGGCCCAGCCCCTCGCGCGCGACGATGCCCATCCGGTTCGCCAGGTGAACCTCGGTCGCGCGCTGCGTGTAGGGGGTGATCGGCGGCTTGCCGCGCCGGCTGTCGCGGTCGTGCCGCTGGTCGGGGGCGGCCGCCGCCAGCGCCCGCATCTCGACCACCGACGGGTCGACGCAGGCGTTCTGCCCCGGGCAGATCGGGACCGCGCACCGCAAGCACGGGGGCAAGGTCAGCGGCGCGTCGACGCACAGCAGGGTCTCGTCGCCGTACTGGCGGACGGTGTCGATCAGCGCCGCGTCATAGAACGGGACCGCGCCGTTGCGCGGCGCGATGTCGACGACGGTCGCGCCCGCCCCGTCGACGCGCAACGTGGCGAGGGCGGTCTTCTTCCCTTTGCCGCCGCCGAGGTCGATCCCCAGCACGTGGACGAAATTGCGCGCCTTCACGTTGGGTCAGCCTGCGGGATCGGCCGGCACCCGTCAACCTTTGACTTGCCCGCAATCGCCCCGTATTCTTGCGGTTGAAACGCGCCGGGACCCTGTGTGGCCTGGACGAGGTTTCAGATGCGTCGGACACTCTTCAAATCGAAGATTCACCGCGCGACCGTCACGCAAGCCGACCTGGACTACGAAGGGTCCGTGACGATCGACGCAACGTTGATGCGGGCTGCCAACATCCTGCCGTACGAGAAGGTTGCGATCTGGAATCGCACCAACGGGGCGCGGCTCGAGACGTACGCGCTGGAGGGCGAGCCCGGGTCTGGCGTGATCTGTGTGAACGGGGCGGCGGCTCACCTGGCCCGTCCCGGGGACATCGTCATCATCGCGACCTTCGCCGAGGCGGCCGACGAGGCCGAGGCGCGCGCCTGGACCCCCATCGTGGTTCACGTCGACGCACAGAACCGGATCCTGCCGATCGCCGGCGAGGTCCCGGGCCCCGAACGCCGGCTGCAGTCGATCTGATCCGATGTCTCGCGTCGACACGCTTCGCGCGTTCATCGCCAGCAAACCGCAGGATCCCTTTCCAAAGTACGCCCTGGCGCTGGAGTACAAGAACAGCGGCAAGCTGGCCGAGGCGCGCGACCAGTTCGAGGTCCTGATCCGCGATCACGCGGACTACGTGGCCGGCTACCTGCACGCGGGCAACACCCACCTGGCGCTTGGTGATCGCGCCGCCGCGCGCGCCGTGTACGCGCGCGGCATCGAGGTGGCGACCCAGCGCGGCGACAGCCACGCGCGCGGCGAGCTGGAAGGCGCGCTCGACGCCGTCGGCGGTGGCTGATCAGCGGCTGCTGCGCCGTCGCGTCTTGGCGCCGCGCTTGGCCGCCTGCGACCGGCCGCGCGTTCCCTTCGTCGCGGCGCCCTTCTTTGCGGCGCGCGATCGGTCGGCAGCGCTGCGGCGCTGAGCCGCGTTCCGTCCCTGCCGCGACAGAGCGCGTGGGCTGGCTGCGGCCGAACCTTCGCGGCGCAGCGCTCGGGTCGTCGCCTTACGCCGGCGCGGCGACGAGGCGCGCGGCTTGCGGCGTCCCTGGCCCGTCGCTTCGTCGCGCTCCGCCGACTTACGGGTTCGCTCCGACGTCTGTCCGCGGCGCGGCGCCTTCAGCGGCACACCTGCGCGGCGCGCCTTCGACAGCCCGATCGCGATCGCTTGCCGGGGCGAGCGCGCCCCGTGCTTGTGCTCGCGAACGTGGTCCATCTCTTCGTGGACAAACTCGCCGGCCGCCGTCGAGGGGCTTTTCCCTTGGCGCAGGTCGCGCTTGGCCTTCTGCACGGTGCTCTTGGTTGGCATAGTGTCAAACGTGAATCGCGACCGGCGCGGCACAAGGGGCCGCTGGACAATCGGGGCTGGCCTCACGGCGATCGTCATGGCACACGCCGCGCTCGCGCGCGCCGGTATCTCCTGCCCGCCTCCGACGGGCGCCGAGCCGCAATTGGGCGCGATCGACGGGCACGCCCGTCTCGAATGGATCGATCACCGGTTGTCGCATGAGGCGCCTCGCATGAGCCTTTGGAACTGGGGCTGGGGGATCGGGATTGGCGCCGCCGGCGTCGGAACGTTGATTGCCGCCCCGTTTGCGGCCCCTGCCGATCGCATCGACTACTACACGGGCGCCGGCGCGGCGGCCATCGGGGTCCTGCCGTTCTTCGTCGCGCCGCCGGTGGTGATCGCCGACTCGCGCGAGCTGCACGCGCAGCTGGTGGGGGCGCCGCCGCACAACGACGCGGAGGTGTGCCGGCTGCTGGCCGACGCCGAGCAGAAGCTGGTGCGATCCGCGCGCAACGAGCACGCAACCACGGCGTGGTGGGCGCACGTTGGCAACGCGGTGTTCAACGCCGGCATCGTGTTGTTCGAGGGGTTGGGGTTCAACCACTGGACCGGTGGTCTCATCAACGGCATCTCGGGCGCCGTCGTGGGCGAGGCGGTGATCTTCTCGCAGCCGACGCGGACGATCCACGATCTGGCCGCCTACAACCGCGGAGATCTGAATCAATGACGGCTCCGGTCGCCGGGACTGCCGCGGGGTTTTCGTTGATCGTCCACGGGGGCGCCGGCTCGGTGGGCGACGAAACCGATCCCGACGGCGCCGTGCACATCGCCGGGTGTCGGGCGGCCGCGCGCGCTGGGCATGCGGTCCTGAAGGCGGGTGGCTCCGCCGTCGACGCCGTGGTGGCCGCCGTCACCGTGCTGGAGGACAACCCGATCTTCAACGCCGGCACTGGGTCCACGCTGACCGAAGACGGAAATGTCGAGTGCGACGCGTCCGTCATGAGCGGGCAGGGCGCGGCCGGCGCCGTCGGTGCCGTGCGCGACATCAAGAATCCGATTCGCCTGGCGAGGCTGGTGATGGAACGGACGCCGCACGTGCTGCTGGTCGGCGCCGGCGCCGAGGCATTCGCGGCCAAGCAGGGGGTGCGCTGCCTGGACGCGGGCGCGCTGGTCACCGACCGCATGCGCGCGAAGTGGCAGGCTGCGCGCGCCGCCCGCGCCGCTCCGGGCGGGCACGGCACCGTCGGGTGTGTCGCGCGCGACGCTCAGGGACACGTCGCCGCCGCCACGTCGACGGGGGGCACGCTGCTGAAGCTCGCCGGGCGCGTCGGCGACTCCGGTATCGTCGGCGCGGGCACGTACGCCGATGACCGGGCGGGCGCCGCCTCGTGTACAGGGCAAGGCGAGGCGTTCATGAAGGCGACCGCCGCCAAGCTGGCTGTCGAGGCGATGCTGGCCGGTGCGCCGCCCGACGCGGCCGCGCGTCAGGCGCTGGCGGCCGTGCGCCGCTTTGGTGGCGACGGCGGCATCATCTGCGCCGACGTGACCGGCCGGGTCGGATTTGCGTTCAACACACCCGGCATGTCGCGCGCCGCGATCAACACCGCGGGTGTCGAGTCGTCGGGCGTGTGACGGTTACGGCACGATGGCGGAGCAGCTCCCGCCGCACTCGAACGTCGCCGAGATACAGGACTTGTCGTCGATGCACGACTCGCAGGTGTCCGCTGCCTGCTTGACAGACGAATCGTGCGCGGCCTTCGCGCGGCAGACGTCGCGGCACTGGCCGACGTCGTAACCCTGGTCGTAGCAGTCGTGATACTTCTGGCAGACCGACTGACAGTCGAAAGCCTCGTCCGCCGCATCGCAGCTGACGAACGCTGCAGCGAGTAACAACGCTCCAATCACGCCCTTAAGGCATCTACGCATGCCGCCGAATGTGCGCGCGTGTTGGCGGTTGGCAAGACCCGCAACGCTTTCGAGGCCGTCGTTGCGGCGAGATCCAGAGTGGTGCGCGGTTGTCCACGCGTGATGCGCGCCGCACCTTGTTTGCGGCGCCCGCCGACGGGCGCGCACGCAACAGACAAGGAGCAGATCATGGATCGAGGGGACAACGGGCCTTCGCGGCGAGAGATGGTCTGCGGCATGGCGACGGTGGTCGCCGCCGGCGTGGCCGCTTCACCGGCGGTCGCAGCGGAGGCCAAGGGCGCGGGAGCAGCGGCGCCCGCGGGGTTGCCGAACCCGCTCACCGCGCACCCCAAGCCGCCGTTCGCACGGCAGACGCAGGACTGGCCCGGGCTGCAGAGCAAGATGAACCCGCGACCCGACTGCGGCGAGCGCAGCTATCGCGGCAGCGGACGGCTCGCGGGGCGCAAGGCGCTGGTGACCGGCGGTGATTCGGGCATCGGCCGCGCCGCCGCTATCGCCTTCGCGCGCGAGGGCGCCGACGTTGCCATCAATTATCTGCCCGCCGAGGAGGCGGACGCGCGCGAGGTCGTTGCGTTGATCAAGGAGTCCGGGCGCAAAGCCGTCGCCGTCCCGGGCGATCTTCGCGACGAAGGTTTCTGCCGGCAGCTCGTCGCGCAGGCGATGCGCGACCTGGGCGGGCTCGACATCCTGGTCAGCAACGCAGGCAAGCAGCACGCCGTCGACCGAATCGAGGACCTGACGACGGAGCAGTTCGACGCCACGTACAAGACGAACGTGTACGCGATGTTCTGGCTGTGCAAGGCGGCGCTGGCGCACATGCCGCCGGGCGGGGCGATCATCAACACCGCGTCGGTCGAGGCCTACTCGCCCGAGCCGCACCTGCTGGACTACGCGTCGACGAAGGCCGCGATCGTGGCGTTCACGAAGGCGCTGGCCAAGCAGGTCGCCAAGCGCGGCGTGCGCGTCAATGCCGTCGCACCGGGGCCCTACTGGACACCGCTGCAGGTGACGGGCGGGCAACCGCCGGAGAAAATCCCCACCTTCGGCCAGACCACCCCGCTTGGACGGCCGGGGCAGCCCGTCGAGATCGCTCCCGTCTACGTGCTGCTCGCTTCCGGCGAGGCCACGGACATCACCGGCCAGGTCTTCGGCGCGTCGGGCGGTCGCGGCGAGCCCTGAGCGTCACGGGAGTGATCCGTCGTCGCGCGCACGAACTCGACGATCGCCTTCTTCGTCGCGCCGTCAGTCGGCGTGCGCCGGAGCGCCGAGCCCCGGACTGAGACCAAGGGTGAGCGCGAACAGGGCCAGCCACCTGACCGCCCGCGGTATGCGAAAACACCGTTCCATGCGTGCTCGTCACGCCGGCAGAGCTTGTCGGCCTCGAGCGCGCAAGCTGAGTCGCCGCCCGCCCGGAACCAGAAAGCCATCGCCTGATTCGCGCCGCCCGACCCCCGAGACGCGGCAGTCGCACACGGCCCCCGATCGGTGCTAGCATGCCGCCCAATTTCTCACCCCGCCGGAGTGGCGAAACGGTATACGCAGCGGACTCAAAATCCGCCGCCCTTACGGGCTTACGAGTTCAAGTCTCGTCTCCGGCACCACACGGAATCACTGCGGATTTTGGCGATTCGAGCACGCGCCGGAAGCACTGAACGAAAACCGCCCGCGCGCTATCCGCGCGCTTAGCGATATCCTGGCGGCCCGCCGATGGCTCTACTCGACCCGCGATTCATCGAGATCGACATCTTGAGCGCTGCGGACCGAGAGACGTTCTCGGGCGGGAAGGCGTACGAATACCGGCGGACCGGCACCCTCAGTCAGGAGGACCGGCAGCGAGAGGAGGCGCTGCTTGAGTTGATGACCGCCCGAGCGATCGTAAGCACCAGGGACTATGGCACGCAAGGCAACCCGGACCTTCTCTTGGAACGCGCCGCGACGGCGGCCATCTACCAACTCTTCGCACCGAGTGTCACCGTGATCCCTCTCAAGATCACTCACGCTGGTCGCCTACGACTCTTCCGCCTTCGCGACGAACTTCTGAGCGGACGCGACCGGATCAGGGATGAGTTCAATGTCCTGTGGGCCCACCGCCACTGGCTACCGGATCTCACCGTCCGACTTCGATCGCGCGACCCCGGTACACCGATTTCGATTCTGCTGCTCGACGTTGACAGGCTGAAGCAGTTGAACAGCGAGCTGGGCAATCCTGGCGCCGACAAGGTGCTTGCGGGCGTCTTCGAAGAACTACGCGATGCGGTCCGTCCGCACGAAGGGTATCGGCTCGGCGGCGACGAAGCGGGCGCGATCATGGTCGGCGTCTCTCTCGACGAAGCCAACAAGACGGCGGAGGAGATCAGGCGGCGGGTCGAAGGCCGCGCCTGGCCGACAGACCTCAACATGAGGACGCGTCCGACCGTCAGCATCGGTGTCGGGGCCAACACCGCCGACATAGATGCTGAGCCCTTCTACCAAGCTGTGGATCGGGTGCGGGCCCGTGCCAAGGAAAGCCGCAACCTGGTGGTCGGGGCAGCCGTTCCCGGCGCTGAGTAGCTCCTCCTACGCGCCCGCGTTCAGTGCAAAAACCTCCGCGTCCTTCTCCTCTTTCGGCGACGGGAAGGAGATGCGGTCCGACTGGTTCACCAGGTGTGTGGGCGAGAGGTGCCCATACGTGTCGCTCACCAGCTGCGGCGTCGAGTGCCCCAGGATCCGCTGCAGCGTGAAGATGTCGCCGCCGGCCATGACGAAGAAGCTCGCGAATGCATGCCGCAGATCGTGGACGCGGATGCGGGGCAGGCCCGCCGCGGTCAGAGCCGCGCGCAGGACGTCTTCTAGCTTCGCGTTCGGGCTGTACATCTCGCCCTGGTCGTTCGGGAACACCAGCTCGCCCTTCCACGGGTCGGCCAGTCGGTACTCCCTCAGGATCGCGACCAGCTCGGCGGGAATCGGCACGGGACGATGCTTCTTGGACTTCGTCATACCCTCATAGCTGCGCCGGACGGTCAGAATGCGCCGGTCGAGATCCACGTCCGCCCAGCGCAGCGCGGGCGCCTCGCCGCGACGAATGCCGGTGTAGAGCAGGGTGGCGAACATCGGGAAGAGGCTTGGCCGGTTCGTTCCCTCCCCGATCCTCCGCAGCTCCGCCAGCAGCTGGCCAGCGCTGGCGACGTCGGGGATCGGCGGCGCCAGTTTGGGCCGCTCCAGCGGGACCATCAGCTTGCCGCGTCCGACGCGGTCGGTTGGCGACGTCGGAATGTGGCCGTTCGCAACGGCGAACCGAAGAATCGACCGCACCAGCGCCATGACCAGGTTGACGGTCCGCGGTGCGAGCTTCACCTCGATTTCGTGGACCTTGCCGTCGGCTCCGCGGCGACGGCGGGTGAACGTCGACGTTTGGAGCTTCGTGCGCAGCTCGAGGATCCGCGTCGGCGTAACCGCGCTCAGTGGCGCGTCTTTGAAGAATGGTTCGACGTGTAGGCGGAACCGCTCTTCGTTGTCTGCGTGGCTACGGAGGTTCGGCGCAGAGTGTAGCTTCAGCCACTCCTTCGCGATCTGGTCGAAGCCGATCGAGGCCCGCCGTTTCTCGACGAGCGTACCGTCCCCCAGGCCCACGCGAACGCGCGCGAGCGCCTCCGCCGCCTCTGTGCGCGTCTTGAACCCGCTCTTTTGCTTGTGCCGGGATCCCTCGCGCCAGCGGATCGCGAACAGCGGGTGTGTGGGCGTGCCCTTCGAGACGATGTAACCGAATCCGCCGCGCCGGCGTGCGCGAGGCATCACTCACCCCCTTTCGCGTCTTCGTCGCCGTCGGCGACCAGCGCTTCGCGTACGGCTCGCGCCAAG
This sequence comes from Polyangia bacterium, assembly GCA_045802645.1. Lineage (GTDB taxonomy): Bacteria > Myxococcota_A > Polyangia > Fen-1088 > Fen-1088 > JADGRB01. The sequence goes on along the minus strand of JBJMQQ010000154.1, from coordinate 1,216 downwards.
AGCACGATCCCGCCATGCGCGGCGCACATCACCCGGTCTTTGCCGACCTCGTAAAACGCGTCGAGGCTGCAACCTGGCGCGTCGCACATTCCCGGGCACTTCTCCGCCTCTGCGCCGCCGTCGCGGTGAAAGGCGCACCGGCCCGCTGGCGAGCATCGAAGGTCAGGCTGCATCTTCGTCCTCCGTCCCTCCGAGCCGGTCGAACTCCGCGTCCGCCGTGCGCGTGCTGCTGATCGGGATCACCGGCGCCGCCGGGCTACCGTCGGGCACCAGTCCGGCCGTCATAACCGGTGAGAACCGCTTCCGGATGAAGTGAGCGTAATGGCGGGCCGTGACCGAGGGGGTGGAATGACCGAGTGCCGAGGCAACCTCGTCGAGGGACACGCCCAGCGATAGGTTCCGGCTACAGAAGGCGTGTCTTGTAGCCCCGTACCACGTGAGATTCAGCCCGAGCCGATCGGTGGCCCTTTGAAACCGGTACTGGACGTGTTCCTTCCGGAAGTGTCGGCCGTGTTCCCGCATGAACAGGAACGCCTCGTCATCCGCTCCTTCGGCATGACGCCGGGCGATCCAGGGCCCCAGCACGGCAGCCGCGTCGGCCGGTGCGGGCGCCCATTTGACCTTCCCGCCGCCGCCCTTGTCCTCCTTCAGCGGACCGCTATAGCTGTAGCGAACCCGGAACGCGCCAGCTGCGAGATCGGCCACGTCGGAGAGGCGGAGGCCGCAGATTTCCCCGAGGCGCATGCCGGCCCGGTTCCCGATGTAGTACATGAGCGAAAAAGGGTCAGGCAGCTCGCGCATGATCGCGCGCACCGTCTCGTCATCGGCGACCCAGTTAACGTCGCGTTTAGGCGCGTGCTGTGGCCGGCGCCCAGCTGGGATCTGCCGGACTGGGTTGACCGTCGCGTACCCGCGCTCGATCGCCCACCCGAAGAGCCGGGACACCAGGTTCAACAGGTGCCGTTGCGTGCCGGGCGCAAGTTGCCCGTCGGCGCGCAGCTGGTCCAACCACTGCATCAGGACGGGGAGGGTCACCTCCGCCAAGCGCATCGAGCCGAACCGCGGCCGGACGTGGAGTCGGAGCCTGCTCCGGTCGTCGTACGCGCTCCGGTTGACCAGGCTGTTCTCCCAGCGCGTGAGGAGGTCGCCCACCAGCAGCCCGGCGGACTCCGGTGCCTCCAAGCCGTACCGCCGCCGTTCAGCCTGCGATTCGAGC
>JBJMQQ010000153.1:0-7319 GCA_045802645.1 Polyangia bacterium | reverse complement strand
CGCGCCGCCGCTGAACGCCGTGATCACCGAGCTGCGCCCCGGCGAACGGGCGCCTGTCGGGCCCCTTCACGGTGCGGCGGTCGCGGTCAAGGACAACATCGACGTCGCCGGGCTGCCGACGACCGCTGCCTGCCCGGCGCTGGCCACCACGCCCGCGCGGCACGCGACCGTGGTCGCGCGGCTGATCCAGGCGGGCGCGCTGTGTGTCGGCAAGACCAACCTCGATCAGCTCGCGACCGGGCTGACGGGCGTTCGCTCGCCGTACGGCATTCCGCGCAACCTCTTCGATGAACGCTACGTCGTCGGCGGCTCCAGCTCGGGCTCCGCCGTGGCGGTGGCGGCCGGGCTGGTCGACTTCGCGCTGGGGACCGACACCGCGGGCTCGGGCCGGGTACCGGCCGCCTTCAACAACATCGTGGGGCTGAAACCCAGCCGCGGGCTCTTCAGCACCGCCGGCATCGTGCCCGCCTGCCCGTCGCTGGATTGCGTCTCCATCTTCAGCCTGACCGTCGAGGACGCGCTGCGCGTGGCCGACATCGTGCGCGGCGCCGATGACGCCGATCCGTTCTCGCGGCCGGAGGCGGACGGGTTTGCGTTCACGGGCGGCGTGCGCCCGCCCCGGTTCCGGTTCGCGGTGCCGGCGTCCGCCGCCCTGGATTTTAGGGGTGACGCCGCGGCGGCTGCCGCCTTCGCCCACGCCGTCGATCGAATTCGCGCGCTGGGCGGCGAGCCGATCGAGATCGACTTCACGCCCTTCCGCGAGGCGGGCGCGCTGGTGTACGAAGGGGCGTACGTCGCCGAGCGGCTGCTCGCGGGCGGCGAACTGCTGGCGCGCGATCCCGAGGCGCTGCTGTCTCCGGTCCGGACGATCCTCACGGGGGCGCGCAGCGTCGACGCCCGCGCGGCGTTCGAGACGCAGCGAAAGGTCGCGCAGCTCCGGCGCACCGCGCGGCGACTGCTGGCGTCCGTGGACTTCCTGCTGGTTCCGACGACGCCGACCATCCCACGCATCGCGGACGTCCAGGCGGATCCGCTGCGCCTCAACGCCGCGCTGGGCGCGTTCACGACGTTCGTGAACCCGCTGGACCTGGCGGCCCTGGCCGTGCCGGCCGGGTTCCGCGACGACGGCCTACCCTCCGGCGTCACGCTGGTCGGGCCCTGGGGCAGCGACGCGCGGCTGGCGGCGTTCGGCAGCGCCATCCACCGCGCGACCTCCGACCGCCTGGGTGCGCTCGACCGGACGATGCCCGTCGAGACGACGCCACCCGCGGGCGTCCCCGACGGCTGGATCGGCATCGCCGTCGTCGGCGCGCACCTTTCAGGCGAGCCGCTCAACCATCAGCTCACCGACCTGGGCGGACGATTCGTGCGCGCGGCCCGCACCACGGCGGCCTACCGCCTGTACGCGCTCCCCAACACCACGCCGCCCAAGCCAGGCCTGGTCCGCACGACCGACGGTGGCGGCCCCATCGAGCTGGAGGTCTGGGCCCTCTCGCCCGCCGCCTTCGGCACCTTCGTGGCCAAGATCCCCGCGCCCCTTGCCGTCGGCCGCATCGCGCTGGACGACGGCACGGCGGTCAGCGGCTTCTTGTGCGAGTCCTACGCCACCGACGGCGCCACCGACATCACGGCGACCGGCGGCTGGCGGCGCTTTCTGGGCCGCGCCTGAGGAGAAAAACGCCAGGACTCCAGAACGCCAGGATACGTGGTCCTGGCCTCCCTCCTGTCCTGGCGTTTCATCCTCCGTCTTCTTAAGCCCCGCCCTTCGCGACCTTCGGCACCGGCTTCAGCGCCACCGGGGCGAGGCGCGGCTCGTCCTGGTCCTCGTTGTGGTACCCGGCTTCCTCCGGGTGGTAGCCGGCCTCGCCGTGATCGGCCTCGTCCAGACCCTCTTCCTCGGCGTCCGGTGTCGGCCGCAGACCGATGACCGCCTTCAGCCCATAAGCGATGACGGTCGTCGCGACGACCGAGAGGGCCACCGTCAGCCCCATGGCCTTCAGCTGCTCGATCCACAGATGCCCGCCGACGAATCCGCTCAGGTTCGTGTTGAGGTTCGGGTTCGCGTCGGGCGTCGCGAAGATGCCGGTGACCAGCGCGCCCATCGTGCCGCCGACGCCGTGCACGCCGAACGTGTCCAGCGCGTCGTCGTAGTTGAAGAACGCCTTCAGCTTGGTGCAGGCCAGGTACGGGACCACGCCGGCCAGGACGCCGATGACGACCGCCGACGAAAGACTGACGAAGCCGGCTGCCGGCGTGATGACCACCAGACCACCCACCGCGCCCGAGCAGAACCCCAGCACCGTCGGCTTGCCCTTGCTCAGCCACTCCATCGCCGGCCAGGCCGTCGCCGCGACTGCCGCCGCCAGCGTGGTCGTCGCGAAAGCGTTGGCGGCGATCCCGTCGGCCGCGACGGCGCTGCCCGCGTTGAACCCGTACCAGCCGGCCCACAGCATGCCCGTGCCGACCATCGTCAGCACCAGGCTGTGCGGGAAGAAGGCCCGTTTGCCGAAGCCGTTGCGCTTGCCCAGGATCAGACACAGCGTCAGCGCCGACCAGCCCGACGACATGTGAACGACGGTGCCGCCGGCGAAGTCGATGGCGTGGATCCCTGCCTTGGCGTTGAAGACGCCGTTCATGAACCCGTCCGCCCCCCAGATCATGTGGGCCAGCGGGAAGTAGACGACGAACATCCAGATGACGATGAACGCCATCACGGCCGAGTACTTCATGCGCTCGGCGATGGCGCCCACGATCAGCGCGGGCGTGATGATCGCGAACATCAGCTGGTACATCGCGAACACGCTCTGCGAGACCCAGTAGGCGTAGTCGGTGTTGGGGGCCGACGTGACGCCCCTCAGCAGCGCGAACTTCAGGCCGCCCAGCAGCGCGGTTCCCGGCGCGAAGGTGAAGCTGTAGCCGACGGCCCACCACAGGATGGTGACGACGCCCGCGCAGCCCAGGCACTGCGCCATCACGGACAGGACGTTCTTGCGGCGGACCAACCCGCCGTAGAACAGCGCCAGGCCGGGGAGCGTCATGAACAGGACCAGCGCGGCGGAGATCATCATCCAGGCGTTGTGGCCGGGGCCAGGGCCAACCAGCGTCTTGGGGGCGCCGTTGGCGATGTAGGCCTCGAGGTCCGCGACGCGCGCGGCCAGGTCGGGGGCGTTCGGTGTCATCGTCAGGGTCTCCTTTTGCGGACGCACCCCTGACCTTGTGGCGTGGGGGGCACGCGGCTCGACTTATCGCACAGCCGGCGCCGCCGGATCCAGCGCCTGTTTGACGACCGAGTTTCCGGGCGGAGTGCCACCATGGGTGCAGGGGAGTCTTGATGCGCCGCCCGACCCGTGCCTTTCTCGTCACCGGACTCGGCCTTACCGCGCTCGCACTCTGTGGTCCCGGCTGCACGCAGCGGATTGGCGCCGGACCGGGCTTGGCCCGGGCGGGCACCGGCGGCCGTGCGGGCATGGACGCCGGCGCAGCGATCGGCGGCACCTTCGGTGATGCCAGCTCGCCGAACGGCGGCCACGCCGGCAGCGCGGGAATGCGCAACGGGCCGCCGACGGGAGCCGGCGGCGCGTCGGCCACCTGTACGTTCATGGCGGCATCGTCGACCAGCGCCAAGATTCCGACCGTCGGGATCGTCACGTTCACCACCACGCTGACCAGGCCGACGGAGGCGCACATCGACTTTGGCCTGGACACGTCTTACGGCATGACCGCTCCCGTCGATCTGAACCAACCCAGCTATCGCACGCTGCTGCTGGGCATGAAGCCGGCGAGGACCTATCACTTCCGTATTGTCGCGACGAACGGCAACGACGTGTGCGCCAGCGCGGATGACGTCATCGACACCGGCGCGCTGGCGGCAGGACTGCTCCCGCCCCTGACGGTCACGACCGTCGACAAGCGGGTTCTTTATGGTGGCTTCCTGGTCTTCACGCAGTACCGGGGGGCGATCGCGTCGGGCACGCCGGCGGCCATCGTCGACGCGGACGGTGACTACGTCTGGTGGTACCCGGACGCCCTCACCGACCCGGCCGGTGCGCGCCTGACCGCCGACGGCGGCTCCATGTGGATCAACAGCGCGAACATTCCCCGCACCGCGGCGCAGGTCCACAAGGTGACGATGGACGGCGCCACAAACGCTGACTTTTCGATCGCGTTCGCCGGCGCTCATCATCAGCTCGCGCCGCTCCCGGACGGCAGCGTGGCGTTCTGCGCGTACGATCCGGCCAGCGGCTGCGACGACATCAAACTTTTCCCCGCGAACGGAACGACGAACAGCAGCGCCACCACCGTCGTCAACGCCAACGCGGCGCACGGCGGGACGGGCGCGTGCCAGTGCAGCGGTATCGCTTACGGCGCAGACGACGACACGCTGGTGTTCTCCGATCTCGACGACGACTGCGTCACCAAGATCACCAGGAACGGCAGCACCGTGTGGGTCCTCAACGGCGGAGCCAACGGGACGATCAACTCGTTCAGTGGGGACACGTGGACGGGCGGCGTCCACGGGCTTCAGGTGCTATCGCCAGCCGACATCCTCATGTTCGCCAACAACAGCGCCACCGGCTCCGGCTCGATGGCGCTGGAGATGCGGCTCGACACCAGCGCCCTCAAGGCGACCAAGGCCTGGCCGTACGTCGCGAACCCGGCGATTCAGGTCGATGTCATGGGCGACGTGCAGCGGCTGCCCAACGGCAACACGGTCGTCGCCTATTCGAGCAAAGGCGAGCTGCAAGAGGTCGACGCGAACGGCGTCGTTCTGCAGGACATCAAGTGGCCCGCCGGCGCGTCGTTCGGGTACATCGAGAAGCGCCGGACACTTTACGGACCACCGATCAGGTAGAGGACCGCGTCAGCAGACGGGACCCCTGGGAGGTCTCGTGCGATACCGCGCGGACGACCACCGGAGACGGCGTCTGCATGAGCCGCAGGAAGCGCGACAGAAGCGCCGCCGGAACCAGCAGAAGCGCGGCCAGCCCCACCAGTGAAGCCAAACCGACCAACATTGCCAACCCAATCGCGCCGAGCATGACGTCTCTTATACTAGACACGCCGCCAGCATGTCAAACAGCTTTCTTGCGGGGGCCACGGATAACAAGACAGGAACCGGGCTGCGCGCGTTAGCCTGGGCGGGTGCGGCGATGGATGACGCCTCTCCTCGCGCTGGTCCTGCCCCTGGCCGCCGGCTGCGGGTCACCGCCTGCGCACCCGGGACAGGGTCGCGAGGACGCGGGGACGCCCCACCCGGACGCCGGCGCGGACGGCGCAACGGACGGCCACGCGTCCATCGAGCTGCTGGGGGCGCCTCTGGTGTTTGCCCCCACGCCCGCGGGCTTCGGCGTGAGCGCCGTCGTGAGCGCCGGCGAGCCGGCTGATCTCGGCTTGCAGATTCAGACCCGACCCGCGGGCGCCTGGACGGACGCCGACATCGCCGCCAATCCCGCGCCGGACGTCGCGCAGTGGACCGTCACGGGCCTGCCGCCCGGCCTTCGCGTGCCGTACCGGTTGGTTCGACGCGGTTCGACGGATCCGCTCTACGCGGGCAGCGCGCAAACGGCGCGCGCCCCCGGGCAGCGGTTCACCTTCGCGTTGATCGCGGACACGCACATTGCGCCGCGGGATCCGGTTCCGGCCGGGACCACCGCCGGCGGCGACGCGTACGGCGCGATGGAGCAGACGATGCTGCAGGTGATGCCCGCGGTGCGCGCCGCGGCGCCCGACTTCCTGCTGAACCTGGGCGACCTCCTCGACTACCACCGGTTCGGGTTCAACGCGCCGCCGCCGGACAGCGCCTGGGCGCGCCTCGCCTATCTCAACTACCGCCGCCTGCTGGGCGACGCGACGGCGAACGCGGCGCACTTCACGGTCATCGGGAACTGGGACGGCGAGAGCGGGTGCAACAGCCCCGACGAGATCGCCCGCTCGACGTCACAGCGTCTGCTCTACGCGCCCGGTCCGTCACCGGCGACCTACCCGGAGGGTGGCAGCGCCAACCAGGACTACTACGCGTTCACCTGGGGCGACGCGCTGTTCGTCGTCCTGAACGTCATGACGTACACGCCGACGTGTCATCTGTTGGACTACGATCCCGGCGTACCCGATGACTGGACGCTGGGGGCGGCGCAGCTCGCCTGGCTGCAGCGCACGCTGGCGGCGGCGACGTCGAAGTGGCGTTTCCTTTTCATCCACCACGCGGTGGGCGGCGCCGCCGGCGACCTCGCCGACACCGCGTACGGGCGCGGCGGCGGGCAGGCCGCCCACGTCGGGGAACAGGCCCAGATTCACGCGCTGATGTTGCAGTACGGCGTGCAGATCTTCTTCTACGCGCACGACCACGTCTTCACGGATATGGTCGTCGACGGCGTGCACTACACGCTTCCCGGAAGCGCGGGCGCCCCCTGGAAGTTCGACGAAACCCAGACCGGCTACGCACAATATTGGACCGACTCCGGCTTCGCCCGCGTGGACGTGTCGCCGGACCGCGTCCAGGTTGGTTTCATCTCGACCAGCGGGGAGACACTCGATTCATTTTCCGTGCCTTGATTCGACTTCGCGCGACGTGTTCGCGATTCTTTGAGCCGATATGGGCGCCGGCCGTGACTGCCTTTTGGGGCATTTTCACTCACAGAGGGATCCATGCGCCAATCGACCCTAGCTTCTCTCGTTTATGGACCCGCGCTGTGCCTGGTTGTTGCCGTTTGTGGCGCGGGCTGCGCGGTCAGCAGCCCGTGGGACGGTGAGGGGGGCACGAACGGGTCGGGGGGAAGCAACACGGGCAAAGGCGGCAGCAACAGCGGCAACGGCGGCTCGGCGACCGGCGGCACCAGCTCGTCCGGCGGCAGCGGCGGTAGCGCGCGCGGCGGAAACACCGGAACGGGCGGCGTCTTGACGACCGGAACCGGCGGTCGCGTCAACAGCGGCGGCAGCGGCGGACCGACGGGCAGCGGCGGCGCGAACAACACCGGCGGGTCGATGGCGGCCGGCGGCTCGGGATCGGGCGCCTGCACCGTCAGCGTCATGGCGTCCTCGAACAGCACGAAGATCCCGACGGTGGGCATCGTGACGTTCACGACGTCCCTGTCGAGTCCGAAGCAAGGGCACATCGACTTCGGCCTCGACACCACCTACGGGATGACGGCGCCAGTCGACTTCACGCAGGCGAACAACCGGACGCTGCTCCTCGGAATGAAGGCGTCCAAGACCTATCACTATCAGATCACCGTATCGGACGGCGCCAGCTCCTGTACCAGCGGCGACCAGACGATCAAGAGCGGGCCGCTGCCGAACGGGGGCCTGCCCACGTTGACGAT
>JBJMQQ010000152.1:0-8693 GCA_045802645.1 Polyangia bacterium | reverse complement strand
AGCCGCGCCGCGATGGGCTCCACCGCCAACAACAACTGCGGCGACATCAACCACCTCTGCGGCCTCACCGCCAGCTACCCGACCGCCGCCTCCTGCTACGACATGTACATGGTGCGCTTCGACGGCGCCGCGGAGACCTGGGCAGCGAAGCTCACCGACACCAGCGCCACGTCACCAGCCTACGGCACCGGCGCGACCGCCGGCGGGAACGTGATCTTCATCTGGTCCGAATATGCCCACAACGGCCGGATCGCGTTCGACGGCAGCAACTACGCCGGATATTTCGGCGCCGCCATCACCGTCCCCAATCAGGCGTGCGTCGGCTCCAGCACGCTGGCGACCGGCGTGAACATTCACCAGGGCGATCGCATGAAGGTGGTCAGCGCGTCGGGCGCGCTGCAATCGAGCGGCTTCGACTGGGGGTGCAGCCACAGCGGCTTCGAGCGCGTGGTCTGGGACGGCGGCGTCAAGAAGTTCGTCGCCGTGTGCAAGAACGACGCGCAGACGGCCGGCAAGTCCGGGCGCCTGGCGTTCGCGCCCAGCACGACGACCATCGTCCCCGTCGATCTGTCGTACGCGAATCTGGGAAACGTGCTGGTGGCGCCGGGTGGCGGCTACTGGATCGTCTCCAGCGACATCCGCGCTGGGCAGACCGCGAATGCCAACGGGCTGGCCGACGTGCACCTGTTTCACGTCCCCTCGACCAGCACGCCGGCCCCGGATCACGACCTCACCGTGGCCAGCGACGCCCAGAACGATCGCGCGCCTCATCTGGCCGCCTACGGGCACGGGCAGCTTCTGCTGGCCTGGGAAGAATCGACCGCCACGGGCGACCTGCCGCAGAACGCGCCCGGCCGCCAGATGTGGCTGCAGGTGCTGGACGCCGGCACGGGTCTGCCGGCGGCCGGCGGCACCGACGCGGTCGGTCCGCTGAAGCTGACGCCGAACGTGCTCGGCAGCCGGTACCAGGATTTCCGCGCCTTCCCGGACGGGTCCGTCGCGTACCCCGCCCCGGGGTCGACCGCGGGCAAGATCAAGATCCTGCGGGTTCTGAGCTGCGGGATCAGTAATACAGGTACGGCCACCAGTTCTTGATGGGATTGCCGCTGGTATCGCGAGCGTGGTTGGCGGCGCCGGGCATGCTCTGGCGCCAGTAGATCTGCCAGCCGCCGCCGCAGTCGGGGAACGCGCTGTCCAGCGCCGCGACCGTGGCCGACGTGTACGGCGCGTAGACGTCGCCGCCGTCCGCAGCGCCCCCCAGGCGGAACCCCGCGCAGCGGGCCTGCACCGGTGCGCTGTTGCTGAAGTCGCCGTGCCCGCGGGCGTTGGGCGGATACCGCGAGCTGCCACACCCCTGCCGGAACGGATTGATCCGCCAGCCCGTCCCGTCCGCGTAGCTTCCGGCGGCCATCGTCTGGCTGGGATAGGTGACGCACTGGTCGCCGGCCAGGTCGCAGATGTCCGCGAAGCTGGCGAACTGCACCCCGAAACGGGTGTCGAAGTCGGCGTTCAGGAACGCGCGCGCCTGCGCCGCAGCCGCCGGCAGCGCATCCCACATGCCGTCGATTCCCCAGCCCCGCACCTGCAGGTCGCAGCCAGGACCGCGCGCCGGATCGAGGTGCGCCATCCGGACCGTCACCCCGCAGACGATCTGATTCAGGCAGCCGCCGCCGCCCACGCAAGGAAGGAATGTCCCCCCCTTCGGCGCGCCGCTCGCGTCGTAGGCCTGCTTTCGTTCGACGTTCAACGGCGCGCGCCGCACGTCTGGCTCGCCGTCTTCGATCCAGACCTCGTTGATCACGCCCTGCTCGAACAGCTGGCACAGCGACAACGAACCTGACGGCGAGCTTGGATCGGGAAAGCCGTACTGGTCGTTGAAGCGCCCCGTGAACAGGGCCGTCGGGTCGAACTCGCCCGTCGACGTCGTGGGCAACAGAGTGCTCGAGGGGTGCGTCCAGGTGGCGGGTGGCGGGTGGTCCGTCAGGTCGACCACCTTGACGATCTGCATGTTCAGGAACGGGGCCGCGGTGCTGTCGGCGTACCCGTGATAGCGCGACCCCTCGGCCAGCGCGGCGGCCTGGCGCTGCGCGGTCGCCATCGCCTGGTCGGGCGTCGCGCCGTTGTCGAAGTCCAGCACCAGGACGCGCGGGGCCATCTGGGTGATGACGTCGTGGTGCGCGACCAGCCAGGGATCGGAGTTGGCGCCGTGGTGCGCCGTCGGCCAAATGGTCGGCGCGCAGTCCGGATCGCCCGAGGCCGCAGCCGTACAGTCGAGGGGAACGACGGCGTCGATCGTCCGCGAGCAGGCCGTCAGCCCCGCCGCGACGGCCGCGAGCGCCACCAGCCGCTTCACAGGCGCGCCCCCACGCCGGCGGTCAACCAGACACCCGGCCCGCCGACCTCGGCGACGGTGACGCCGTCGACGCGCACCTTCGTCGACGGCCAGGCACCGACCGCGCGCGCGTCGAGGCCCACCACAAACCAGCGCCCGGGCGTCCAGGCGAGGCTGGCGCCGGCGGCCGCGACGCCGGACCACAGCGTGCTGCGCTTCCCGGCGAAGCCTGTCGCGCCCGCGGCTGGGTCGCCCGTCACGCGCAGCAGCTCGACGCCGCCGCCCGCCGCGCCGCAGGCGCGCACCGCCCGCCGGAGCCGCCAGCAGGCCAGGAGCTCGATCACCGCCACGTCTTGCGCGACGCGCGCGCGGCCCGCCGACGCGGTTGGCTCCAGCGCGGTCCCGAGGCCGCTGACGGCCAGACGTCCCCCCAGGTGATCGCGCACGACCGCCACGCTCAACGCGGGTGCCAGCGTTCCGGCGCCACCGGCGCGCAGCCAACCGATGCCCCCCACCAACGTCGATTCCACCGCGTGCACCTCTGGCAATACGACGCCCGGCTCGGAAGGCGCGACCACGACCGCGCGCGGCTCCTGGCGCTGCTCGATGGGAATGTCGGAGAGGACCGCCCGGAGCAGATCGACGGCCCTGGCCGCCAGCGCGCTCGCGCGGCGCTCGCCACCGGCCGGATCCAGCAGCGGCTCGACGGTCGTGCGGGCGGATCGCGCGTCCGCGACCCAGATCTCGGGCTCGCCCGCGTCGAAGAAGACGCCCATCGCCGCCACCACGCCCGGCGTGCGCGCCGCGCGTTCGACCACCGCGCGCGCGCTCCCCTCGTCCGGCTGCGCCGTGGCCTCGACCTCGAAGCGGGCGGCGCGCAGCTCGCCGCGGAGGCGGGCCACGACCTCGGCCCCAAGTGCGTCCGGCGGCACCCCGCGCACCAGGAACGCGACGCGCCGGTCAGCCGACGATTGCGCGCGGACGACGGCGGCGCCGAGCAGCGCGGTCAGCAGCGCCGCCCACGCCGACATCCGCGTCATTGCGCCGGAACGCGCGCGATCTGTCGCGCCGCCGGCGCGTACGGGCCGGTCGGGTAGCGGCGCAGGTATTCGGCGGCGTCGGCGTGCGCGGCGTCGTTACCTTGCTGGCGCGCCTCCAGCACCAGCGTGCGGCCCAGGGCGGGCGCGGCGTACGTGCCCGCGGGGTCGTCGCGCCGGTAGCGCGCGTACCAGGAGAGCGCGTCGCGCCAGGCGCCTTGGTCCTCGGCGAGCACACCCAGGAAGTAGCTCGCCTCGCGCGCCTCCGCGGAGCCGGCGAACCGCGCGCGCTCGGCCAGCAGCGCGCGGCGGGCCAGGTCGGCGCGCCGCGTGTAGCGGGCGGCGTCCGCCAGCGCCGCCAGATCGGCGGGCGAACCGTGCGCCAGGACGCCGCTCATCCCGCGCCGCTCGGCGCCGGCAATGACGGCCTCGAAGTCCCCTTCGGCCAGGCGGCGGCCCCAGGATCTATCGGGCGACTTGTCGCGCGGGCTGTCGCGGCGATCCGCACGCACGATCGGCTCCGGTTGCTCCGGTGCCTCGGGGCCATCCAGCGCGCCTCCCGCGTGCTGCGCCGGCGCCGTCGCTGCGGTGGGCGGCACGGGGGCGGGCGCGCCGGCGGGGACAGCGACGCCGTTCTCGAGCACGATGCGGTGGTCGGTCGGGCGAAGCGAGAGGTGCTGGTCCCGCCCCACCGCCACCCCGCCTTCGACCAGCGGCCCGCTGACCACGACGGACCCCTTCTTCAGCCAGACGTCCAGCTGCTCGCGATCGCGCGACCACGCGACGTCGAAGATGGTGCCCGTGACGCGCACGACGTAGGGACCGGCCAGCACCTGCCAGCGCGCCTTCGGCTTGGGAACGAACGACGTGTGCGCGCGCCCGTCGACCAGCACGATGCCGGCCCCGTGCGCCGCCACGTCGCGAACCTGGGCGCGGGCCGCCTCTTCCAGCACGATCGCCGTGCCGTCGGAGAAGCGGATCTGCGTGCCCGGCTCCGTCGGCCGCACTTCGCCCGCCGCCCCGACCGACCCGTGAATCACCTCGAACGTCAGCGGCGCGGGGCGCAGCGCGAACAGCAGGGCGATCGGCGCCGCGCCGGCCAGAAACAGCGAAAGCCCGACCGCTGCGCGCCGCCGCCGTTGCTTGCGCGCCATCCGCGCCTGCAGGCGATGCAGCCCGGATTCGTCGCTGCGCCCGCCGTCGGCGAACGTCCGCTGAACCACCCGGACCATCGTCTCCAACCCAACGTCGCGCCCGTCCGCCTGCCCCGTCATCAGCGCCCCCCAGCCCCGTTCGTCTGTTCGTTCCTTCGTGCCGCTAAAAACGGCGCCAGCGTCGGATCCTTGCTGACCAGCGCGCTCAGCCGCTTCCACACGCGCGTCAGGCGCCGCTTCGTCGTCGCCGTCGACCAGCCCAGGGCATCCGCGACCTGCCGGAGCTCCAGCTCTTCCACGAACCGCAGCGTGAACGCCGTGCGATCCAGCGCGCCAAGGCCGTCCAGCGCGGCGAAGAACCGCTGCAGCGCCTCGCGGGAGTCGACGTCCAGCTGGACCGTGCGCAAGTCCCGCGGCGGGACGGCGCCCGCCGGAACCATCCAGCGCCGCACCCAGCGCCAGCGCAGGTGGTGCCGGATCTTGAAGGCGGTGATCGACATGATGAACGCCGTCACGGTGCGCGGATCGCGAAGCGTCCGGACGCGGTCGAAGAAGGTGATGAAGACCTCCTGCGAGAGGTCCTCCAGCTCTGCCACCGGGCCGAGGGCGCGCAGCAGCAGCCGGCGGACCGTCGGCCCGAAGCGGTACCAGGCCTCGCGCGTGCACCGCGGATCGCCGGCGCGCAGACCCAGCACCAGCGCCTGGTCGTCGGCGTCCGGCAAGGCGGCCGACGGCAGGTACGAGACGGGCGAGAGCACGGGGTCCGTCGGCGCCACCTTGGTTCCCTTCATTCTAGCTTCTCGGAACGGCACCCCATCAGCAAACCGGGGCGGCCCACGTTCAAGAAGTGCCGGGCCGCACGGGCCGCGGCTCAAGAAAGGTGCGCGTCGCGTTGCGGCGCCCCGGCGCCGCCAGACCTGTGACGGGCGCGCGCCATCAAAATCAGCGCGATCACCAGGGCGCCGGCCCCGAACGGCGCGGACGGCCCAGGGGTCGCGTCGCAGGAGCAACCGCCGCTGCCGGTGGGGTCGCCCGTACCGCCCGTCGCGGAGCTGCCGGCGGCGCCCGTAACCGTTCCACCAGCGCCGGGCGTCCCACCGGAGCCCCGGGTGCCGCCTGAGCCGGGCGTGCCGCCGGTCGCCTGGCTGCCCCCCGCGCCGGTCACGGACCTTCCGCCCGTCCCGCCCGTCGCCGCGGCTCCCCCCACCCCACCCGTTCCTGGCGCACCGCCGGCCCCGCTGACCATGCACGGACTGCCGATCTGAACAGCGGTCGTCGCGCCCGTGCCGACCATCAACGACACGACCAGCGGCGCCCCGGCGGTGGCCGTGACCGTGCCGGCCGCCGTCCCCCCCACGGACAGCGCGTAGGTCCCCGGTGCCATTCCGGTGATCGTGACGTGGGTCGTGTGCGCCGAGCCCGGCCGCTGGTTCTGCAGCGTGAACCCAAGTGAGTCGTTCTTCGTGCTGACCGTCGCCGCCGTGTAACGGTCGCGCTCCAGCGCCACGCTCAGCTTCTGCGTGACCAGGTTCAGCCGCTTGAAGACGCCGTCCGTCGGGGTCACCCCCAGGCAGGCGTTCGTCTGGACGACGTTGCAGCCGTACCCGGTCAAGCCGAAGACCGGATCCACCGTGACGTCGGCGCTGAGGATCCGCAGCGCGCCGAAGAGCCCCAGGTCGGCCTCGCCCGACATCTGCCGCCAGCCGGCGTGCAGGCTGCTGTTCCCCGGGTCGAAGCTGTTGACGTAGACGTTCCCCTTCATCGCCTGGTACGTCCACGACACGGTCCCCAGGTTGGCCGGGTTGCTGTCCATCTGGCCGCTGTTGATCGCGCTGATGTTGGCGATCTTGGCGGCGTACGAGAGACGTTCGTCCAGCTCGGGCGTTTGCGACTGCGTGCGCACGAAGTCGTCCATGCCCAGCCCGGCCAGCGAGGCGGTGTACTGGAATTGCCACCAGTTCTCGCCGTTCAGCGTGACGGGATCCGCGTAGTAGTACCAGACCGGCTCTTGCCCGCGGCAGGCGCGCGTCTTGGCGTTCACCTTGGCCAGTACCGACGTGTTGCCGTTCTGCCTGGCGGCCATGTAGACCGCCTCCTCGCCCGTGTTGTCGAAGCTGTACTCGGAGCCGTACGGATACTTGCTGCCGCTGAACGCCTGGTAAAGCTGCTTGATGACGTTGGTGACGAACGCCGCCTGCGTCGTGTGCCCGCCCGCCGTCAGCGCCGCGGCGATGTCGGGCAACGTCTGCTCGCCCATGTAGCCCGTGCCCGGATCGCCGTGCCCGGAATAGAGCGTGTGCAGGATGTTGTACGCGCGCATCAGGTACGCGTCGGCGGTCAGGTGATAGGTGACCAGGTCCGGATACAGCGACGCGATCTTGTACATCGAGAAGTAGGTATTGAACGCGTGCGGATACGCGTAGGCCCGGTCGTAGTAGCAGTTGTTGGTGTTGCCGGCGCTGGTACCGAGCGGGCACCACCAGTCCTGGACGATGTAGCTGGTGTTGTCGATCGCGCGCGCCCAGACCGCGTCCAGGTAGGCGTCCAGCGCGGAGACCTCGGTGGCCACCGGCGTCTGGGCGTTCTTCTCGGCCAGGAACTCGGCGTGCGTCCAGCCCCAGTCGTCGCCCCAGCCACCGCCGCCGGCTGCGCCGCGCCTGGCGTGGGTGTCCATCATCCAATCGTCGAACACGCCCTTCAGATCACCGCTGGTCCACTGGGTGCTGGCGACCATGAACGTGGCGTGCCGCTGGATGGCCGCGTCGATCGGCTCCAGCACGTAGAACTGCAGCGTGGTCGTCTCGCCGCTGCCGTACGTGACGACCACGTTGTTTTGCCCGAGCTGGCTGAACGTCAACTTGTAGAGCTTGTGGTCGGTCGCCACCGTGCCCAGCGACGCCACGGCGGTCTGGGCCGCGTACTGCGGCGTGACCGCGCTGATGGCCTTCGACGTGTGCAGGTCGATCGTCGCCGGCATGTTGGTGGCGACCATCAGGCTCGGCACCACGCTGACGTCGATCAGCCCTTCGGTGTATAGGCGGCTCTTGACGTCGTCGTGGCTGACGACCTTGAAGAAATTGAACCCGTACGTCTGGCTGGCGCCGGCCGCCAGCGTGAGGCTGGTGTTGGGAAGGTACCCGCGGTTGGTGCTCTTGATGACGTTCGAATGAATGTAGAAGACGTCCAGGCCGCTGGGCCACGCCGGCGTCCCGCCACCGGCGGCCCACGCGCTGCCGGGGTGCTCTCTCGAGACCCAGTTGTCCATGTACTCGAACCCGGCGCCGGTGGCCGGGTCCGGCGTCATCAGCAGGAACGGACCGACGCCGCTCGGCCGCTGGACGGTGATGTAGGAGCTCGATTGGCCCGTGAACGAGTGATACACGGTGCGCGTCTCGTAAATGACGTCGTTCTGCGCGAACCAGTATTCGTTGAACGGCAGCGGCAGCCCGAAGTCGCCAATCTCGATCGACTGGCTGCTGGTGTTGGTGACGGTGATCTGCCAGGACAGATGGTCGTCGAGCCCGTAGGTCTCGACCACCTTGAAGTTGCGGATGCCCTTGGCATTCGCCGAATTCTGGTAGGTGACGGAGATCGAGTTGCTGCCCGCCGAGATCGCGCGCACGTCGCTGGACTGGCTGGTCAGCGCCGTCGTCCACGCGCCGCCGCCCAGCCGGTACGTGAACATCAGCTCGCCGACCCAGGCGTGATCCGCGCTGTTCTGCCCGGGCGCGTTGGTGGCATTGAGGACGTAGTTCGTCGGGAACGTGTCACCGGTCAGCTGCAGCGACGAGAGCTCGCCGTTGGTCCCGACGGTGGCCTTGAACGTGCCGTTCGACAGCGTCTGTGCGTTCGCGGTGCCGCACACCAACATGAGGGCCGCCGATGCGATCAGCGCGCAGCGGCCCAAGCGATTCTTCATGTCGGGAAGTGACGGCTGCCCACGTTCGCGGCTCCGGAATTCGCGCAGAAACTTCCGTCGCCGTTTCGTGAGCCGCCGGCGGTTGCGGCCGGAACATCATTCGCGATGCGCCACCTTGGTGTCCCGTTCCTCAGCGTCTGCGCGATCATGATGGCTGCGTGCGCCAGCTCCGGCGGCCCCCCTGACACCGCCGGCACCGGCGGGCGCGCGGCGGGGAGCTGATGGTAAGAGGGTGGTTTTGGTTTAGAGGT
>JBJMQQ010000151.1:0-17767 GCA_045802645.1 Polyangia bacterium | reverse complement strand
CGGGCACCAGCGCCGACGACGCGACGATCGTTCCAGATTCGTCGTGGGCCTGCGGCATGGCCGCCGGCATCGCTGCCCCGTCGCGCGGCACCTTGGCGTTTCGGGTCACCCTGCAGGTGACGGGAACGCAGGACGTGGGAACGACGCCCTACGGACACCGGCGCGTGCTGGACGTCGGCGGCGGAACGGTGACCGGCTCACGCCTGCAGGCCACCGTCCTCAAAGGCGGCTACGACTTCGAGCTGACCCTGGCCAACGGCGTCGTCGAGCTGGAGCAGATCGACGTCCTGCGCGCCAGCGACGGGACCCTCATCTACCTCCGCAGCTGCGGCGTCGCCCCGGCGGGCGCGGCCGCGGTCCGGATCGTGCCGGACTTCGAGGTGGCGACCAGCAGCACGCTCGCCTGGTTGAACAGCGGAAAGTTCGCCGGCACGCGCACCGTCGACCCCAGCGGCGGCACGATCGCGCTGGAGGTCTACGACGTCTCGACGGTCACCGCCGGCGCACCGACCGTTCAGATCGCCGTACCGGCGGGCGCTTCCCGGCAGCCGTGGGAGTGCTCGACGGCCACCGGCGCCAAGGGCGCCAGCGTGTTCACCGAGAACGTCACGCTGGGGGCCTCGCTGTCCGTCGGCGCCAGCAAGCGCGGCAACCGCAACATCATCCCCATCACCGGCGGCAGCGTCACCGGTCGGGTCACGGGGACGGTCCTGGACGGCGGCGGCGACTACCAGCTCGTCGGAACCACCACCAAGCTCGACGCGCGCTACGTGATCTCCGCGGCCGGCGAGATCATCCTCGTGCACAACTGCGGCCCCCTCGGCGCGCTGGTCCCCCAATTCGAAACCCGCGCCGACGGCCCCTACGCGTTTCTCAACGCGAACACCTTCGTCAGCTCGGACCCGGGCTCGGCGGCGGGCGGCGTCGGCATCACCTTCTACCAGCGCCAGTAGCCCGGCGGTGACCCACGATCGAGCGCTCTGCGCCGCTCCCGCCGAAGGCTCGCGGGTGAGGGCCCGGACCCACTCCCGGTGCCGGCGAGATCGCACGCCTCGAGTTGAAAGTCGGTCTACCGCGGGCCCAGGACGAACGGGTAGTCGAAGGCGACGGATTTGCCTGAGAGCAACGGCGGGAATCGCCATGCGCAGAGGCTTTGGCCGATGCAGTCGTCGGTCGGTGCGTCGTCCAGCGTCGATGCGGTGACCTGCGCGCGCGTGACCTGGCCGTCGGCGCCGACCAGAAAGCGCGTGGTGACCGTGCCTGCCTTGTCGGGCGTTTTCGCCAGCAGCGCCTCGTAGCAGGCCGTCACCTCGTCGACGTGGCGGCGGGCGACCATCTGGACGATTGCGCGGTCCAGGCTGTCCTTCTTTTGAAGGTCGGACGGGTGGTCGAGGCGGCGCGCCAGCTCGGGAAACATCTCGCGATCGAGGACGAAGACCGAGCGCTTCGGATCCAGGGTCGCCTCGACGTCGCCGGACATCGGGGCGGGGGAGTCGGCGCGGGAATAGCAGACCTGCGGCGGATCTGGCTTCGCCGGGGGCGGCACCACGAAGGCGGCCGGCGAACGCGGCGGCGGTTGCGGCTTGGCGCAAGCCGCCCCGCACAGCACGACGAGCACGACGGCGAGTCGGCGCGCCACGGCTAGCGGAGGCTTCCTGCCGCGTTCGCCTCCAGCGACCAGAGGCGGGCAGCGTACGCCAGGCAGCGCGCGAACAGCGGGTCGCGCCCGCGCGGGCCCAGCGCGGCGACGCACAGCTCGGCGTCAGAGGCGGCGTCCAGCTTGACCGTCTTGGGCGGCGCGATCGGCACCCGCACCTCGGCCTGGTCGACGGCGGTGCGCGAGACGACGTATTCGTCGCGGCCACTCGTCAGCTCGATGCTGAGAATTGCGCTCCGATCGCAGGCGGCCTCACCGGGGATCAAGAAGACCTGGATTGGTTCGCCGCCCGCACGCTCGAAGTCGAAGCGCATCCCGCGGTCGGCGGTCTCGGCCGCGCGCAGCGGCCTCCACTCGAGCAGCAGCCCCAGCCACGCCGCGGCCAGCAACGCGCTGACGTCACCCCCCTGGCGGTAGCGCACGACCAATCGCGAGGCGCGGCGCAACGGCGCGCCGCCCACGGGCGGATCGAAGAGACCCGCGAAGAGCAGGCGGAAGCTCCCCAGCCGCAACCAGCCCAAATCCGCGAGCGGGCGGGGGAGCGCGCCGGCCGCCAGCGCCTCCAGCTCACGCAGCTCCACGGGGCGGCCGCAGCTGGCCGTGTCGACGATCAGCCGGCGCGTCACCGGCAGAAGCTCGCGCGCCAGCAGCGACGACGGCATCGCGGCGTCCATCCACAGCGTCGCGGTCCGCACGCCCGGGACCTGCAGCGCGCGCACCATCGCGCCGAAGTGGGCCTCGGCGCCCGGCGGTCCCACCAGCGTGATCTCCTCGGAGTAAACCACCCGCCCGCCGCCCGGCTGCGACACGACGTTGCTCTCGATGGTCGCGGACAACGGCTGCCCGGACGGCTGGTCGTCGATGCACAGCGCGATGGCGCGCACCGGGACGGCCGGCGCCAGCTCGTCGCAGAGCGCCTTGATCTTGGGCAGCGTCGACCGGCCGCGCGTCGGGACGACCAGGTTCCACAACACGGCCCGCGACACCGCCGAGTCGGAGGTCTGGCTGGCCTGCTGCCACAGCGAGCCCAGCTCGCGCTCGATCTCGCCGACTTCCACGGTCAACGCCTCGCCGCGCGCGAAGCGCTCGAACTTGGCGTGCGCGTCGTTCATGGCAGCCGCCAGGCCCTCCCGTCGGCGGCCAGCATCCGGTCGGACTCCTGCGGCCCCCAGCTGCCCGCCGCGTATCCGGGCAGTGACTTGTCGCCAGCCGCCGTCTGCTCGGCCCACCGCTGGTGAATGCGCGAGACCCAGCTCCAGCTCGCCTCGACCTCGTCGGCGCGCGTGAACAACGTGCTGTCGCCCAGCAGGCAGTCCAGCAGCAGCCGCTCGTACGCCTCGGGCGGCTCGACGCCGAACGACGACCCGTAGCGGAACTCCATGCTGACCGGCGCGACCTCCATCGCGGGGCCCGGCAGCTTGGACCCGAAGTTCAGCGCGATCCCCTCGTCGGGCTGAATGCGGATGCTGAGCACGTTGGGGCGGATGGTCTCGGTCCGCTTGCCGAACAACAGGTGCGGCGCCTCCTTGAAGACGATGGCGATCTCGGTCACCCGCTTCGGGAGCCGCTTGCCCGACCGCAGGTAGAACGGGACGCCCGCCCAGCGCCAGGTGTCGATGAACAGCTTCAGGCCGACGTACGTCTCGGTCGTGGACCGAGGATCGACGCCCGGCTCGGCGCGATACGCCGGGACAGCGCGCCCCGCGATCGATCCGGCCGCGTACTGCGCGCGGACGACCTGCCGGTCGAAGTCGGCCGGCGCGATGTGGCGCAGCGCCTTCAGCACCTTCAGCTTCTCGTCGCGCACGCCGTCCGCCTCGAACGCGACCGGTGGCTCCATGGCCGCCAAGCTCAGAACTTGCAACAGGTGGTTCTGCACCATGTCGCGCAAGCTGCCGGCCTGTTCGAAGTACCCGCCGCGCCCCTCGACGCCGACCGTCTCGGACCCGGTGATCTGGACGTGGTCGATGAAGTGGTTGTTCCAGATCGGCTCGAAGATGCCGTTCGCGAAACGGAACACGAGCAGGTTCTGAACGGTCTCTTTTCCGAGGTAGTGGTCGATGCGATAGATCTGCTGCTCGTCCAGGATCTCGTGGACCTGGCGATTGAGCGCGCGCGCCGTCTCCAGATCGACGCCGAACGGCTTCTCGATGATGACGCGCGCGAACGGCCGCCCCGGCACGGGGCGCGGAGCCAGCTGGGACTGCCCCAGGCTGCGGATGACGGGCGCGAACGCCGACGGCGGCGTCGACAGATAGAACACCCGGTTCCCGGGCAGCCCCAGCGCGTGATCGATCTCGTCCAGACGAACCTTCAAGCGCTGGAACGCGGCCGGATCGTCGTACGCCCCCTGCTGGTAAAAGACGTTGCGCGCGAAGGCGCCCCACACCGCCGCGTCCAGCGGCCGGCGCCGCGCGAACTCCTCGCAGCCTCGCCGCATCTCCTCGCGGAAGGCGTCCTCTTCCAGGGCATGCCGGCCGAAGCCCAGCACGGCGAACCGCGAGGGCAGCAGCCGATCGCGCGTCAGGCTGTACAGCGCCGGAAGCAGCTTGCGGCGCGCCAGATCGCCCGACGCGCCGAAGATGACCATGACGGCCGGCTCGGGGATGCGCTCCTCGACCAGTCCCTCACGCAGCGGGTTGGGCAGCGCCGGGGGGGCAGCGGAATCCATCGGCTACTTGCGGGCCGCGAGGCGCGCGGTCAGCGCCTCGACCAGGCGGCCAAGGCCACCTTCGACGTCGGTGCCCAGGTCCACGCGCAACGCGCGCCGCTTGCGCCGCAACAGGACCTGCAGATCGCCCAGCGCCTGCGCGTTCCGCAGCGTCGCGAAGGTGTAGCCCTCGCCCGGGATCGGCAGGTCCTGGGTCGCGTCAGCGGTCAACTGCAGGAACACGCCCGTGTTCGGGCCGCCCTTGTGAAGCTGCCCCGTCGAGTGCAGGAAGCGGGGCCCGTACCCCAGCGTCGTCGCGTTGTGCGACCGGTCCCGGCACAGTAGCCGCAGCCGCGTCAACGCCGCGTCGCGCGCGTCGGTGCGCACGAAGTACGCGCACAGCGCCACGTAGTCGCCGGCCCCGGCAGACGCCAGGTGCGCCGCGATCCGGTCGATGTCGTCGACACCGACGGTCGCCTCCGGCGCAGGCAGCTTGCCCTCTTTGCCGAACGTCTCCAGCAGCGCGCCCGTCGCCACCTTGGCCTCGGTCACGTTGGGCTCGTCGAACGGGTTCACGCCCAGAGTCGCGCCGGCGATCGCAGTGGCGACCTCCCAGCGGAAGAACTCCCGCCCCAGCGCCTCGCGCCCCTCCAGGTCGATCCGCACGACGGGCTGTCCCGCGCGCTGCAGGGCCTCGACGGCCGCCTCCTGACGCGCGTCGCCCGCGCCCAGGCGCACGTACACGAACAGGCGATCGCCGGCGTAGACCTCCGGCGCGCCCAGCGGCTCGAGATCGACGGGGACGATCCCCTTGCCCTCTTTGCCGGTCGACTCGGCGACCAGCTGCTCGACCCACGAGCCCAGTGAGGCGATTTCGGGCGACATGATCAGCGTCAGCTTGTCGCGACCGGCCTTGCAGGCCGCGCCCAGGATCGCGCCCAGCCGCAACCCGGGGCTCTCCTCGGGCGGCACGACGGAGCCGGACGCCTGCGCGAACGACTCGGCGGCCTCCAGCATCTTGTCCAGCGGCGCGTGCAGGAGCGCGGCGGGGACCAGCCCGAAGTAGGAGAGGGCGGAGTAGCGTCCGCCGATGTCGGCCGGGTTGATGAACGCGCGCCGGTACTTCTTGTCCTCGGCCATCTGGCCAAGGCGCGTCGCCGGGTCGGTGATCGCGACGAAGGATCGGCCCGCCTTCGCGACGTCACCGCCGCAGGCGTCCAGCGTCTTTTTCCAGAAGTGACGCTCGAAGGACTGGATCTCGATCGTGCCGCCCGACTTCGACGCCACGATGAAGAGCACCTTCTTGCCCGTGATCTGCTGGTCGACGCGGGCGACGGCGGCCGGGTCGGTGTTGTCGAGGACGTGCAGGCGCAGGGCGCGCGGCTGCGCCGGCCACGTGAGGGCCAGCACCTCGGGGGCGAGCGAGCTGCCGCCCATCCCCAGCAGGACGGCGTCGGTATATCCCTCGGCTCCGACCTCGTCGGCGAAGGCCGTCAGCTCGCCCACCTTGGCGCGCATGGTGGCCGGCGACCGCAGCCAGCCGAGGCGACTCTTGACCGACTTTTCGTGCTCGGGGTTCGTCGAGAAGAGCGTGGCGTCGCTCTTCCACAGGCGCTCGAGCGCCTTGGCGCCCGCCAGGCGCGCCACCTCGGCGTCGCTGGCCAGCCGCAGCGCCTCGGGCAGGAACGCCTGCTGCCGGTTCGCGGCCATCTCCGCGATCGCGGCCCGGCGCGCGTCGATGGCGTCGACCAGCGCGATCATCGAACCAGAGAACGACTTCACGCCGTCGGCCAGCAGCACGTGGCAGACGCGAGACAGATCGATGCCCAGCGCGCCCAGCTCCGCGATGTGCTTGCGCGCCTCATCGAACCCTTCGCCCAAGCGCGCCGTCGTGTCCCCGTGATCCAGGAACGCGTCCAGCGTCGCGGGCGGCATCGTGTCGACCGTGTCCGCGCCCATCAGCGCGTCGACGTAGTACGTGTCGGGGTACTGCGGGTCCTTGGTCCCCGTCGACGCCCAGAGCAACCGCTGCGGCCGCGCGCCGGCCGCCGCCAGCGCCTTCCAGCGCGGCGACGCGATCGTCTTCAGGTAGATCTCGTACGCCAGCTTGGCGTTGGCGATGGCGATCTTGCCGCGCAGCGCCCGCGCGCGCGCCGCGTCCGCCGGACTCTGGCCCGCCTTGTCGTCCAGCAGCTTGTCGCACGACGTGTCGACGCGCGAGACGAAGAAGCTGGCGACGGAGGCCATGTTCTCGAACGAGCCGCCGCGCGCCTTGCGATCCTCGAGGCCGGCCAGGTACGCCTCGACCACCTCTTCGTACTGCAGCAGCGAGAAGATCAGCGTGATGTTCACGCTGATGCCCTCGGCCGTCAGCCGCCGGACGGCCGGGATTCCCTCCGGCGTCGCCGGGACCTTGATCATGACGTTCGGGCGGGCCACCAGCTTCGCCAGCCGGACGCCTTCGGCGACCGAGCGCTCGCTGTCGGTCGCCAGCTCGGGCAGCAGCTCCAGCGAGACGCGGCCGTCGACGCCGTGGCTCGCCTCGAACACCGGCAGGAACAGGTCGCAGGCGCCGCGGATGTCCTCGATCGCGAGCGACTCATAGATCTCCGCCGCGCTGCGCCCCTCCGTCGCGAGCTTGCGCAGCGGCTGTTCGTAGTCGGTCGAGGCGACGATGGCGCGTTCGAAGATCGTCGGGTTCGAGGTCAGCCCCCGCAGCCCCTTTTCGATGAGACCGGCCAGGGCGCCCGAGCGCAGCAGGCCGCGCCGCATGTTGTCGTACCAGACGCTCTGTCCGGCGTCGTTGGCTTGGTGCATGCGGGTCCTTGGGCTGGCCATCGTCTTCCTCTCCGTTGTCGTCGCTGAAGTCTGACTCTCATACTGCAATCCGGCGAGGCGGGCGCACCAAAAACACCATCGTCGCCGCAAAGGCAGCGGTGGCGGCCAGCGCCTCCAGCCCCGGACCGAACGAAGCCGGGCCGGTCTTGAGGCGTCCCATCAGGTACGGGCCTACGAACCCGCCCAGACAGCCGACCGAGTTGATGAGGCCCACCGTGGCCGCGCCCGCCGCTCCGGACGTGAACCAGCGCGGCATCGCCCAGAAGGACGGCATGAAGCCGTAGATGCCGCTTCCCACCAGCGCCAGGCTCAGAAGACCCCAGGCGGGCGCGTGCAGCGTCACCCCGATGACCAGCCCCAGCGACGCGGCCAGCATGGGGACGACGGTGTGAAAGCGCCGCTCGCCGGTCCGGTCCGACGACCAGCCCGACACCGCCGTCCAGATGCCGCCCGCCAGGTACGGTAGGGTGGCGACCAGCGACACCTGGAAGTTCGACAGGCCGGTCAGCCCCTTCACGACCGTGGGCATCCACAGGCTGAACCCGTAGGACGTCGTCACGATCCCGAAGTAGGCCAGGACCAGCAACAGGATCTCGCGGCGTGCGACCGCCCGGATGCCGGCGCCCCAGCCGCGCACCGGCGGGGTGGTGGCGGCCTCGCGCGCCAGCTCGGCCTCGAGAAAAGCCCGGTCGGCGTCGCTGAGCCAGCGCGCCTGGGCCGGCCGGTCGGTCAGGAAGAAGATCGTGACGACCCCCAGCACGATGGCCGGCAAGCCTTCGAGCAGGAACAGCCAGCGCCAGCCGGCGATGCCGTGCCAGTGCACCCCCAGCAGCAACCCCGAGACGGGCGCGCCGATGATGTTCGACATCGGAACGGCGAGCATGAACAGCGCGAAGGCGCGCGCCCGATCCTCGGCGCGGAACCAGTGAGACAGATAGACGACAACGCCCGGGAAGAACCCCGCCTCGGCCGCCCCCAGCAGGAACCGCAGCCAGAAGAACTGGCGCGGCGTGTGGATGAACGCCATGCCGCACGCGACCAGCCCCCAGCCGATCAGGATCCGCGCGATCCAGCCGCGGGCGCTCCAGGTCTCGACCAGCAACGTGCCGGGGATCTCGAACAGGAAGTAGCCCCAGAAGAAGATGCCGGCGCCAAAACCGTACTGGGTGTCGGTGAGCGGCAGGGCGCGGCGCATCTCGAGGGCCGCGTAGCTGATGTTCACGCGATCGAGATAGGCCACGAAATACAGCAACAGCAGATACGGAACGATCCGCAGCAAAACCCGCCGGCGGACGCGGTCGCTCGTCTGGGTGGGGGTCACCGGCGGCGAGCATAAACCAATCCGTCGGTATGGCCGTGCTAGGTTCGCGCGGCTTGCGTATCGCCATCCCCGGCCTGAGCGGCCACACCGTCTTCCTGCTGCTGATTCAGCTGGCGTTGCTGGTCGTGGTCGCGCGCATCGCGGCCGAAATCGCCAAGCGCGTGGGGCTTCCGGCCGTCGTCGGCGAGCTGAGCGGCGGCATCGCGCTGGGGCCGACCCTGTTCGGGCACTACTTCCCCAACGCCTTCGCGGTCGTCTTCCCCGCCCACGTCGAGCAGTTCCACCTGATGGACGCGTTCTCCAGCGTCGGGATGACGCTGCTGCTGTTGCTGACAGGCCTCGAGACCGACATCCGACTGCTGCGCAACCTGGGGCGCGCCGCGTTCATCGCGTCGGTGATGGGGATGGTGTTGCCGTTCGGGTTGGGGTTCGGCCTGGGGTACATCGTGCCGCCCAGCTACCTCACCAGCGTCAGCCATCGCACGCTGTTCGCGCTCTTCCTCGCGACCGCCATGTCCATCTCGGCGATGCCGGTGATCGCCAAGATCCTGGTCGATCTGGACCTGACCAAGCGCAACATCGGGCTCGTCATCCTCTCGGCGGGGGTCGTCGACGACACCGTCGGGTGGCTGATCCTGTCGCTCATCGCGGGCGCCGCCTCGCACGGCGCCGTCCGGGTCGGCGATCTGGGGCTGACGGTCGTGTACCTGGGCGCGTTCATCCTGGGCGCCGCGTTCATCCTTTACCCGCTGCTGAAGCGGCTGGTGCCGATCGTCACCGAGAAGTTCAAGACCAGTGACTCCGATCTGGTGCTGGTGATCGTGGTGACGTTCCTGTGCGGGGCGCTGACAGAGAAGATCGGCGTTCACCCGGTCTTCGGCGCCTTCGTCGCGGGGATCGTGCTGCACCAGGTGCCACGGCTGCGGCGCGAGACGGTGGCCCGCCTCGAGTCGTTCACGTTCAGCGTGCTGGCGCCCATCTTCTTCGGCACCGTCGGCCTGCGCGTGAACCTCTGGGAGCTCAGCGGCGGCCACATGCTGGGCGTGGTCATCCTGGTCGCCTGCCTCGGCAAGCTGGTGGGCTGCTCGCTGGGCGCTTACTGGGGCGGGCTGCGGTTCTGGGAGGCAGCGTCGATCGCCGTGGCCATGAACGCCCGCGGCGCGATGGAGATCGTCGTCGCCACGATCGGTCTGTCGCTGGGGATCCTCACGCCCCAGATGTTCTCGATCATCGTCATGATGGCGATCGTCACGTCGTTCCTGGCCCCGGTCGGCTTGCGGCTGACGATGCCCAGGGTGCGCATGACGGAAGAGGAAGCCCGCCGCATCCTGGAGTCCGAATCGACGGGCGCGTTCGATCCCAACCACCTGCGGGTCGTGCTCGCGGCGGGCGGCGGTCCGAACGCGCTGGCCGCGGCGCCGCTGGCGTTCGGCCTCGCGCAAAAGAGCGACAGCTCCGTCAAGATCGTGCACGTCGAGCCCGAGCACTCGTGGTGGCAGCGGACGTTCCTGTCGTTCGCGAGTCGGGCGCCCGCCCGGATCAGCGACCAGATCGAGGCGATGCGCGAGATGGCGGACGGGCAGGCGCCCTCGGTCAGCAAGGCGCGCGGGCCGGCCATCGGGCGCGCCATCTGCGAGCAGGCGCGCGGTTCGGACCTGATCGTCATCGGGTCCAGCGAGGGGTCGTCCATCGGCGGCGCCATCGTCGAGCAGGTCGTCTCCGAGGCTCCCTGCCACGTCGCGATCATGAAGGCCGCCTCGACGGCCCCGCGCGAGTACCGGCGGCTGTTGGTCCCCGTCGACGGCAGCATCGGGTCCCGCCTGGCGGTCGAGCTGGCGCTGCGCTACGCCGAGGCGACCGGCGCTCAGTTGATGCTGGCGGTCATGACCGAACGCCGCCCGCACGCCGCCGCGTACGCCGACATGAGCGGGACCCACATGCCGACCGAGGCGCCCGCGTCGGGGCAAGAAGAGCTGGCCCGCATCTCGGTCGTGTTCCGGGCGTCGCCGGTCAAGCCCAGCGTGATGCACCTGGCGTTCGACCCGCGCACCAGCCCCGTCGCCCAGGCCGTGGAAAGGGGCGATTACGACCTGGTGGTGCTGGGGACCGAGAACCGGGCCGTGCAGCATCGCCTGTTCTTCGGGTACGAAAACGAGCGTTTGATCCGGGCCGCCCGGGTCCCCGTGCTGGTGGTGGTTCCGAACGTCGGCCGGCTGGCCGCCACCACGGTACATTGACCTCTCCCGCCGCTGTCCGCTAGGGTCGCGCCGTGCCCGTCGAGATCGTCCACATCGAGTTCAAAAGCGCGAATTTAACGCGGACCGCGGAGTTCTACGCGCGGCTCTTCGACTGGCAGACCGAGCAAAACGGCGCCGGAAGCTACATGAAGCTGAACGGAGCCGGCGGTCCCAGCGGGGGGTGGGTGCGCGCCGACCTGGTCCAATCGCCCGGCCCAATCGCCTACCTCAGCGTCGAGGATCTCGAAAAGACGCTGGGCGAGGTCGAGGCCGCGGGCGGCCGCGTTCTGGTCCGCAGCCAGCCGTTCGCAGGCGGCGGTGAGATCGCGCTCTTCGCCGACCCGGACGGCAACGTCCTGGGCCTCTGGCGGCGCAAGGGGGCAGCCGCTGGCGCGGCGCCGGCGGAGCCTGGCGCGGTCTCTGCCGAGCCCGATGCCGCCAAGGCCGTGAAGCCGGCCAAGCCGGCCGTGCCGAAGGCGCCGGCCGCCAAGAAGCCCCCCAAGAAGAAGTAACCCGCGGGCGCTACAGCCAGCGGCGGAGCCCGTAGGCGATCCGTTCGACGAGGCGGGCCATCCAGCCGCGCCGCTCGAACTCGGCGGCGTGCACCTCCTGGCTGGCGGCCATGTCGGAGATCAGCATCGTGGCGACCTCCATGGCGTAGGTCGGATCGATGACGTTGACCACCAGCTCGAGGTTGTACGCCAGCGAGCGGTGATCGAAGTTGTAGCTGCCGAGGGAGACGAAGACGTCGTCGACCATCAGCGCCTTCGTGTGCGTCACCACGGGGCTGCGGAAGATGCGCGCGCCGGCGGCGAGCAGCGCCGGGAACATCGCCCGGGTCGCGAAGTCCAGCAGCGGCGCGTCGCTGGAGTGCGGCACCAGCAGCCGCACGTCGACCCCGCGCCCGGCGGCCATCAGCAGCGCGCGCATGACGCCCCGGTCCGGAACGAAGTAGGGGTTGGCCAGCAAGACGCGCGCGCGACTCTCGCGCAACGCGTGCAGCGCCGCCCGGCGGATGGCGAACCGATCCCGGCGCTCGCCATTTGCGATGACGGCCAGTGGGACGGTGCCGGCCGCCGCCGGACGGGGCAGGTCGGCGGGATCCAGACGCATCCGCTTGGGGGCGCGCCTGTTCCAGATCCGCAGGAACGTCCCCTCGATGCGGGCCACGCCGGGCCCGCGCAGCTCGATGGCGGCGTCCAGCCAGCCGCCGCCCCCCTCGGCCTGGCTCATCCATTCGTCGGAGATGTTGATGCCGCCGGTGAACGCGAGCTCGCCGTCGCAGACCAGTGTCTTGCGGTGATTGCGGCGGATGAGCGCCCAGAGCCGCGGCCGCCAGAACCGGTACTTGTGGTAACCGACGACGTGGACCCCGAAGCCGCGCATCCGCTGGAAGAACGCCGCCGGCGTCTCGCGGCAGCCGACGAAATCGTAGAGCAGTCGGACCTGAACGCCGCGCTGGGCGGCCCGCGAGAGGGCCTCGGCGAAGCGACGGCCGATGACGTCGTCGCTGAAGATGTACATCTCCATCGAGACGCGGTGGCGGGCGTGGTCGATGGCGTCCAGCCACCCAGGGAAGGCCTGGGCGCCGTTGCGCAGAAGGCGCACGGCGTGCCCGCCGCTCAGCAGCCGGGGATCTTCGGCGTAGCGGGTGAGGGCTTTCTCCGTCGCGGAGGAATTCAGGGACGCTGTCATTGACCGTATCCTTCGGAGCGACTAAGGTCACCGCCGCCGATGGGTCGAGAAGAGCATATAGAATTTCAGGGGCGCGTCATCGAGGTGCTGCCTGCTGGAAATTTTCGCATTGAGCTCGAAAACGGCCATCAGGTCTTGGCGCACCTCGGGGGCAAGCTGCGCAAACACCGCATTCGCGTCGTTCTGGGCGACAAGGTGACGGTTGCGTTGACGCCCTACGACCCCACCCGCGGCATCGTCGTCTACCGCGGGTAGTCGAGGGGGCAGCCTGCGCTCCCGCATGCCCGACCGGGCGGCGCTGGACCGGGCGCGCGCGCTGCTGTTCGACATCGTGGCGCGCGATCCGGACGGGCCGCTGGCGCGCGGGCTGGATCGGTTCGGCTCCTGGCGCAGCCTGGCCGCGGTCGTCGGCACCGACTGGTTGCCGATAGGCGGGCGCGTCGCTTCGTCGGCAATGCGCGTCGCGCGCCGGAACCTGCGCGTACTCGGAAGCCCCGCAGCCGAGCTCGGCGCCGTGGCGGTCGGCGAAGTGGTTCAGCTCGGCGGCGTCGTCGCGCCGTTGCCGGGCGACCGGGGGGGCGCGCTCTGGCGGGCCGAGGTCATCGACGACGCCGACGGGCACTGGTTGTCCGATGAAGGACGCGACTTCCTGCTCGTCGCAAAAGGGGCGCCCGTCCTGGTGCTGGCCGAGGCAGGTCGTCTGCTGAACGCCGAAGGCCTACACGTCGGCGACGAGGTGGCGGTGTTCGGGACCGTGGACGAGGCGCCCGATGCCGCCGGGCTTTCCGGGTCTCCGCGCGGGGGCCTGGTGCTGGCGTTGCGGTCGGGACCGACGCGCCCGTTGCTCGTGAGTGTGATCAGGCGCTACGATCAAAACCGAGATGGCCCCCCCGGTTGAACTGGCTCAGGTGGATGTGGCGCCGCCACCGGCGCTGAAGCCACCGGTCGACCCGGGGTCGCTGGCGCACCGCGACCTCCTGGGGGGCGAGTTCTGGCGGGTCATCCCGGCCTACGCGCAGATCTCCGAAGCCGAGTTCCTGGACCACAAGTGGCAGGCCAAGCATTCGGTGACGAACGTCCCGAAGCTGCTGGCGGCGATCTCGGGCCTGGTCTCGGAGGACTTCATCGCGGACGCGCAGCGCGGGTTCGAGCGCGCGCCAATGTCGATGCGGGTCTCGCCGTATCTGCTGGCGCTCATCGACTGGAGCAACCCCTACGAGGATCCGCTGCGGACGCAGTTCGTGCCGCTGGGGTCGCGCCTCTTGCCCGATCACCCGCGCCTGGACCTGGATTCGCTGCATGAGCGGGCCGACATGCCGGTGCCCGGCCTGACCCACCGCTACGTCGACAAGGCGCTGTTCCTGGCCCTCGATACCTGTCCGGTGTACTGCCGGTTTTGCACGCGCAGCTACGCGGTCGGCATCGACACCGAGGAGGTCTCGAAGTTCCAGCTGCGCGTCAACGCCGAGCGGTGGGAGCGCGCCTTCGCGTACATCCGCTCGCGCCCCGAGCTGGAAGACATCGTCATCTCGGGCGGCGACGCTTACCAGCTGCGCCCCGAGCAGATCACCCACATCGGCGAGTCGCTTCTGGCGATCGACCACGTGCGGCGGATGCGCTACGCGACCAAGGGGCCGGCGGTGATGCCGCAGAAGCTGCTCACCGACGACGCGTGGCTGGACGCGCTGACCGGCGTCGTCGAGAAGGGGCGCCGCCTGCACAAGGAGGTGGTGCTGCACACGCACTTCAATCACCCGCGCGAGATCACCCAGATCACGCAGCGGGCGCTGGACCGGGTGTGCGAGCGGGGCATCACGGTTCGCAACCAGACGGTGCTGCAGCGCCGCGTGAACGACGACGCGGACACGATGATGCTGCTGGTGCGCCGCCTGGGCTACGTGAACGTGCACCCGTACTACATCTACATGCACGACCTCGTGAAAGGGGTCGAGGACCTGCGCACGACGCTGGACACGGGGTTGCGCATCGAGAAGGCAATCCGCGGCGGGACGGCCGGGTTCAACACGCCATCCGTCGTCGTCGACGCGCCCGGCGGCGGCGGCAAGCGCGACGCGCACTCGTACGAGCACTACGACCGCACGACGGGTGTGTCCGTCTATACGGCGCCGGCCGTCCACCCGGGCGAGCTCTACTACTACGTCGACCCGATCGACCTCCTGCCGGCCGAGGGGCAGGCCCGCTGGGCCGACCCCGCCGAGCACCCGAAGATCATCGCCGAGGCACGCGCCGCGGCCTTGGCGGCCCCGAGGACAGGTCCGTGAGTGGTTGTACGAACTGCAAAGGGAAGGGGGGCTGCGACACCCGCAAGCACGACATGTTCGCGGCCGTCGACGCCGCGCTGGCGCGCCTTTACCCGACCCGACGTTGGGATGAGCGGGACGAGGCCGCCGCCTTCGACGCGGGTGTGCCGTCCGCCGAAGGGCACGCGCTGGCGGCGCTGGCGTCGGCGCGCCTGAGCGCAGCCGCCGTCTACCGCCCGGGCGGTCCCACCGAAACGTGCGACTACGTCTACGTGCTCTGCGTCGGTCGCACGCCGTCGCTGGCCGAGCTGCGCGAGGAAGCGGCCACGCCCGCCGGGCTCACGGCGCTGCGCGCGGCACTGGCGGACGGCCCGCTGACGGACGTCTACTTGCGGCTCGCGCTTTCGACCGTGGCCGGCTTCGCCGCCGTTCAAGAGGTCACGCTGACCGCGCGCCTGGAGGCGGACGAGGTGCTGCTGACCGAGTCGCCGCGCGCCGGCGTGTTCGCGCCCTCGCTGCTGCCGCGGATGCAGCGGTTGGTCGCCGTGCTGGCCGAGCGGGGCATTCGCCACCTGGACTTCGGCGAGATTGCCGAGCCGCCGGCCGGCTTCGATCCGGGCACGTACGCCGACGACTACGGCGGCGCGCCGGCCATCGCGAACTACTTCTTCTACCCGCAGCCCGCGGCGGCGATCACGACCACCACGCTCACTTGAGCTTGGCGTCGAGGTCCCTGGCGAACCCGATCGCGATGGCCTTGGCGCGGCGTTCCTCGGGCGGGTCGTAACGATCGCCGGGCGCGGCGGCCACTTGATCCAGCAGCGGCCGGGCGTCCGCCAATCGGCCGGAATCCAGGTAGACGCCGGCCAGGTACGCGCGGGCGCGCAGCGCGTTCGGGTTGATCATGATGGCCCGGCGCAGGTGCTCCTCGGCGGCTTTGCGATCGCGTTTGGGCCAGGGGAGCTTCTCGAAGAATCGCCCCCAGGCGGTCTCGACGCCGCCCCATTCGTACCCCTCGTTGAGCGCGGTGGCGTGTCCCAGCCGATCGCGAAACTTCCCCTCCAGCCCCTGCGACAGGGCCCGGACCACCCCCAGCCCCAGCGCGTAGTTGCCCATGCAGACGGCGGCCCAGTAGTAGCCCGCCACGTCGTTGGGGTTGGCGGCGATGGCCCGCTCGGCCAGATCCCAGCCCGTCTTGCCCAGCCGCGATCGCTGATCGTGCGGTAAGCCCGGGTCGTCGCTGGCCCAGAAGTAAACCCGGGCGGCCCGCCAGAGCGCGGCGTAATCGGCAGGGGCGCGGGAGACGGCGGCGTCCGCCAGCCGTTGCTCTTCGGCGAACGCGGCATGGTCATCGCGTCGCCGTTGCAGCTCGTCGATGCGTGTCAGCACGGCCGGCAAGGGCGAGGACGCGGTCACGTTTGCCGGCGCGGGGGCTCCTCCGCCGCCGACACCGGCGTCGACGAGAAGTGAGACCCCGAGTAGCACGGATAGGAGGTTCACGGCCGGAGTATATAGGTTATGCTCGCGCCGACCCGAGGAGGAGACCGTGGCCGACCAAGCGAAACAAGTTGAGCTCCACGCGGAGCTGAAGCTGAACGACAAGACCCTCGAGCTCCCCGTGGTCGTGGGCACCGAGAACGAGCACGGGCTCGACATCGGCAAGCTGCGCGCCCAGACCGGGCTGGTGACGCTGGACCCGGCGTACATGAACACCGCCTCGACCAAGAGCGCGATCACATTCCTGGACGGTGAGCGCGGCATCCTGCGCTACCGCGGGATCCCGATCGAGGAGCTGGCGGAGAAGTCGACGTTCGTCGAGGTCTCGTACCTGCTGATCTACGGTCACCTGCCGAACAAGACCGAGCTGTCCAAGTTCTCGGAGGCGCTGACCCGCCACTCGATGCTTCATGAGGACATGAAGCGTTTCTACGACGGGTACCCGGGGACCGCTCACCCGATGGCGATCCTGTCGGCGATGGTGCTGTCGCTGTCGAGCTTCTACCCGCAAGCGCTGGACGTGAAGAATCACGACGAGCAAGAGGCGACCATCGCCCGGCTGGTCTCGAAGATGCGGACCATCGCCGCGTTCACGTACAAGAAGTCGATCGGGCAGCCGTTCGTCTACCCGCGCAACAACCTCAGCTACTGCGCGAACTTCCTGAACATGATGTTCTCGGTCCCGGCGGAGCCGTACGAGATCGACGAGGACATCGTGAAGGTCCTGAACCTGCTGCTGATCCTGCACGCGGATCACGAGCAGAACTGCAGCACGTCGACCGTGCGCCAGGTGGGCAGCTCGCAGGCCAACCTGTTCGCGTCGGTCGCGGCCGGCATCTGCGCGCTGTGGGGGCCGTTGCACGGGGGAGCGAACGAAGAGGTCCTGTCGATGCTCGAGGCCATCAAGAGCGACGGCGGCGGGCCCAAGAAGTTCGTCGAGCTGGCCAAGAAGAAGGACTCGGGGTTCCGCCTGATGGGCTTCGGCCACCGCGTCTACAAGAACTACGACCCGCGCGCGAAGATCATCAAGGTCGCTGCCGACAAGGTCATGAGCAAGATGAAGCAGCCGGACCCGCTGCTGGACATCGCCAAGACGCTGGAAGAGGCGGCGCTGAACGATCCGTACTTCATCGAGCGCAAGCTGTATCCGAACGTCGACTTCTACAGCGGCATCATCTATCGGGCGCTGGGGATCCCGACGAACATGTTCACCGTCATGTTCGCGATTGGTCGAACCCCCGGGTGGATCGCGCACTGGAAAGAGATGACGGAGGATCCGACGACGAAGATCTTCCGCCCGCGGCAGATCTATACCGGCCCGGCGCTCACGCACTACACGCCCGTCGAACAGCGCGCCTAGTCCGATCCGTCAGCTTCCTCGTCCGCGTCGGCTCGAGAGCCCGGACCGGACGAGGAGCCGGAGCCGTTACTTCTTGGGAGCGGGAGGTGGCGTAGTGGCCGCCTTGGCAGGCGGCGGCGTGGTGGCCGGGGCCGGCGCCGCAGCGGCCGGGGGCGGGGTCGTCGCCTTCGCGGGCGGCGGCGGCGTGGTCGTCGCTGCGGTGGCCTTCGCCGCCGGCGCGCTCTTGCCCGCGGCAGGCGGGGTCGTCGCGG
>JBJMQQ010000150.1:0-30206 GCA_045802645.1 Polyangia bacterium | reverse complement strand
TCCACGAGGTCATCCGCATGAGCGACCCGGCGCGCGTCTTCGGTCCCGACGGCGCGATCGAAGCGCTGGTCGCCGCGCGCAAGGCGGGCAAGATCCGCTTCATCGGCTTCACGGGGCACAAGAGCCCGGAGATCCACCTCAAGATGCTGGCCACCGCCGACGCGCACGGCTTCACGTTCGACACGGTGCAGATGCCCGTGAACGTGATGGACGCCCACTACGACAGCTTCACGAACAAGGTTCTGCCGCAGCTGCACAAGCGCCACATCGGCGCGCTGGGGATGAAGCCGCTTGGCTCCGGGCTCTTCTTCAAGAGCGCGCCGCTGGCCAGCCGCGCCGTCACGCCGACGGAGTGCCTGCAGTTCGCGATGAGCCAGCCGACATCGGTGGTCATCACCGGCTGCGACACGCTGGGGATCCTGATGCAGGGGCTGGACGCCGCCTATCGGTGGAAGCCCATGTCCGACGGAGATCGCCAGGCGCTGCTCGCCAAGACCGCCCCGGTGGCCGGGGCCGGCGAATTCGAGAAGTACAAGACCTCGGGCGCCTTCGACGGAACGAACCAGAACCCCTGGTGGTTGGAGACCGCCTCGCTCAAGAAGACGTGAATCGCGCCGTCTTCGCGGGTAAGTTGAGGCCATGCCGCTTTCACCGCTGGCCGGCAAACCGGCCCCGTCCGAAATCCTGATCGACGTCGACCGGCTGATCGCCGCCTACTACGACAAGCGTCCCGACCCGGCCGACCCGCTGCAGCTGGTCAGCTTCGGGACCAGCGGCCACCGCGGCGCGCCCGAGGACGGCACGTTCAACGAGGCGCACATCCTGGCGGTCACGCAGGCGGTCTGCGAGCACCGGGCGCGGGCCGGCATCACGGGGCCGTTGTTCCTGGGCGCGGACACCCACGCCGCGTCCGGCCCTGCCCTGCGCACCGCCGTCGAGGTGCTGGCGGCCAACGGCGTCGACACACGCGTGCAGCGCGACGACGCCTACACGCCCACCCCGGCGCTTTCGGCGACCATCGTCTCCTACAACCGCGGTCGCGCGCAGGCGGACGGGCTGGCCGACGGCATCGTCGTCACGCCGTCGCACAATCCGCCGCGCGACGGCGGCTTCAAGTACAACCCGCCCCACGGCGGCCCCGCCGACACCGACGTGACCGATGCCGTCCAGGCGCGCGCGAACGAGCTGCTGCGGCAGGCGGGCGCCAGCGGCGAGCTGAAGGGCGTCAAGCGGCTGCCGTACGAGACGGCGCGCCGCTCGATCAACGTGCGTGAGTACGACTTCCTGCTCGCCTACCTGGACGATCTGCCGGAGGTGATCGACCTGCCCGCCATCGCCAAGTCGGGGCTGAAGCTGGGCGTCGACCCGATGGGCGGCGCCAGCGTGCACTACTGGTCGCGCATCGCCGAGCGGTTCGGGCTGGACCTGACGGTCGTCAACCAGACGGTGGACCCGCGGTTCGCGTTCATGCCGCTGGATCACGACGGCAAGATCCGCATGGACTGCTCCAGCCCGTACGCGATGGCGAACCTGCTGCGGATGAAGGACCGGTACGCGGTGGCGTTCGGCAACGACACCGACGCCGACCGGCACGGCATCGTCACGCCGGCGGGGCTGATGAACCCCAATCACTATCTGGCCGTCGCGATCTCGTACCTGTTCGCGCACCGCCCGGCCTGGCACGCGGGCGCCGCCGTCGGCAAGACGCTGGTGTCGAGCACGCTGATCGACAAGGTGGTCGGCGCGCTGGGCCGGCGCTTGCACGAGGTGCCGGTGGGGTTCAAGTGGTTCGTCCCGGGTCTCCTCGACGGCAGCCTGGGATTCGGCGGCGAAGAAAGCGCGGGCGGCAGCTTCCTGCGTCACGACGGTCGCGCGTTCACGACCGACAAGGACGGCCTGATCCTGGACCTGCTGGCCGCCGAGATCACCGCGGTCACGGGCAAGGATCCGGGGCAGCATTTTCAGGAGCTGGCGGCCCGTTTCGGAACACCCTACTACACGCGCGTCGACGCGCCGGCCACGCCGGCCGAAAAGACGGCGCTGAAGAAGCTGGCGCCCGAGGCGGTGAAGGCCTCGACGCTGGCCGGCGAGCCCATCGTCGCCAAGCTGACCCGCGCGCCCGGAAACGACGCTCCGATTGGCGGCCTCAAGGTGTCGGCGGCCAGCGGCTGGTTCGCGGCGCGCCCGTCGGGCACCGAGGACGTCTACAAGATCTACGCGGAGAGCCTGAAGAGCGAGGCGCACCTGCAGTCGATCCTGGAAGAAGCCCGGCAGATCGTCGGCACGACCTTGTCCGCCGCCGCCCGCTGACGCGACCGATGGAGCTGGGGCTGTCGGGGAAGGTCGCCTTGGTTACCGGCGCCAGCCGCGGAATCGGGCGCGCGATCGCGCTGGGGCTGGCCGCCGAGGGTTGCCGCGTCGTTCTGTGCGCGCGCGGGCGCGAGGCGCTGGACGCGGCCGTCGGTGAAGCTCGCCAGCGCGCCGGCTCCGGCGGCGATGCGACGGGCGTCGTCGCCGACGTGACCACGGCCGAGGGAGTGGCCGCGCTGATCGAGACGGCGCGAACGACCTTCGGCGGCATCGACGTCGTGGTCAACAACGTGGGCGGCTCGGGCGCGCGAGCCTTTGCCGCCGCCGACGAGGCCGACTTCCGGACGGTGATGGAGCGAAACTTCTTTCCCGCGCTGCGCGTTTCGATGGCGGCCCGACCGCATCTGTCCGCCCGGGGTGGCGGCGTCATCGTGCTGGTGGCGTCCATCTGGGGGCGCGAAGCCGGCGGCGGCCCCAGCTACAACGTCGCCAAGGCCGCCGAGATCAGCCTGGGCAAGGCCATGGCGCGCGATCTGGCGCGCGAAAACATCCGGGTCGTCAGCGTCGCCCCAGGCTCGGTGCTGTTCCCGGGCGGCGGCTGGGAACGCCGCCAGCAGGCCGATCCAGAAGGCATCGCCGCCTTCGTTCAGCGCGAGATCCCCTTCGGCCGCTTTGGTCGGCCGGAGGAGATCGCGGACGTGGTGGCTTTTCTCTGCTCGCCACGCGCCGGCTGGATCACCGGCGCGTGCATTCCGATCGACGGCGGGCAGTCGAAGGCGTTCTAGCCCCGCCGCGGGACCATCATCACGGGCCGCGCGATCTGCACGACCTCGTCGCGCTGGTTGAACGTGGTGAGCTGCATCTTCACGATGCCCAGCTCGGGGCGCGACTTCGACGGCCGCAGCTCCATCACCTCGATCTCGATCCGGAGCGCGTCCCCGGGGCGTGTCGGGCGCGGCCAGCGCAGCTCCTCGCCGCCGGCTCCGACGTAGCCGCCCACCGGTTTGACGTCGCTGTCGACGAACATCCGCATCGTCAGCGCCGCCGTGTGCCACCCGCTGGCGGCCAGTCCCTTGAAGAACGTCGACTTGGCCGCTTCCTCGTCGGTGTGGAACGGCTGCGGGTCGTACTCGCGCGCGAACGCCTTGATCTGCTCCGCCGTCACCGGCGGCAACGGCCCCCCGCGAAACGTCTGTCCCACCGTGAAGTCCTCGAAATAGTGCCCGGGCATTTGCCGACGAGAATACGCCGCTTTCCGCCTGACGGCCGAGCTTGGCGGGTGGGAGAGAGGCCCTAGGTTGATCCTTGAGATGGCGCGCGCGCTGGAGCTTGCCCCGTCCCCGTCGACCGCCGGGTTGCGCGCCGCCAAGCGCCGGTTCCGGGAGATTTTCCCGCGCGCGTTCGTGGACCCGACGTACCTGGAATGGGAGCGCGGGTACAAATGGGAGGCGCACGTCGCCTGGCAGCACGCGCTGGATCGCGCGACCTGGTCGCTGCTGCTGGAGGCCCGCGAGTACCGTGAGATCGGCGGCCGAATCGCTCGGTGGTACGCGCGGTCGCATCTGAACATGCTGGCGCTATACGAGTGGATGGCGCTGCGCGAGGCGCTGGAGGACCGGGTCGGCGCGCGCCTGCTGGCCCGCGGCTTTTACGACCTGCTGCACGGGGCCGGCACGTTCGGCGAGCGCCTGGAAACGTTCACCGCCGTCCTGGACGACGTCCCGCAGCGGCAGACCCGCCTCGCCAAGTGGCCGGTCGTCACGTTGATCCCGTTCGCCGCCCACCCGCGTCGTCACCTGATCGTGAAGCCGAACCTGATGAAGCGCGCCGCCGAGCGGCTCGGGTTTCCGCTGGACTACGCGTCGCGCCCGAACGCCGCCACGTATGCGGCCGTCATGCGCGCCGTCGCCTGGCTCTGGCGCGAGCTCGAGCCGTGGCACCCGCGCGACCTCATCGACATCCAGGGCTTCATCTGGGTCACCTGCAGCGAGGAATACGAGACCTGGCCCTGGGAGTAGCTCGCCCAGTCACCAGGCGAGGTGCAGCGTCTGCCCGTAGGGCACCGCGCGCCAGGCGCCCAGCAACTGGCGCAGGCGTTCCTGAACGGCAGCGACGAAAGCGGGCGTCAGCCACTGGGGCGCGGCCTCTCCAGTTTCGGCCAGGTATGCCCGCAGCCGCGACGCGAGCTCCTCGGGCGCCGCGCCTTTCGTCGCAGCCGAAAGTGGCCCCACGATCCGTTCGATCGCCATCACGCCGGGGTGGGCGGCGCCCAGCGCCGCGCCGGTGCGATCGTTCATGTCGGCCAGCGTGCGCCCGGACGCCAGGGTTCCCCAGAACCCGGACTGGACGCCGGCCTCCTGTTCGGCGGCGTAGTGCAGCAGATCGTGCACCAAGGTGCTCCGTGTGTCGCACGTCAGCGCCTCGCGCAAGCCGCCGTCGCGAATCAACACCAGCTCGTGCTGCTGGTCGGAGATCTTGCGCAGCTCAATCCGCACGGTCGCGTCCTGGACCTCGCGCGAACAGCTCGCCGGCGCCGCCGGCCTCGCCGCCGTCCGGAACGGCGAAGGGCTCCAGCTCGGCGCGATACCGCGCGTAAAGGCCGGGCGGCACGCGCACCTTCCGGCCGCTCAGCATGGACTCGATCATGGCGCCGTTGGCGGGGGCCTTGCCGATGACGTGGTTGTTCGTCATCGCGTAAACCTCGCGCGTCGACGGGCGGGACGCGATCTCCTGGATGCGCGCCACCCACGGGGCCAGCTCCGCGGGCGTGTAGAGGTAGTCGTACCGTTCGTCGCGGGTCGCCTTCTGGCGGAACCAGTCGCGGTAGTTGCGCCCGTGCAGGCGCACGTAACCGATCGCCGCGGTCGCGTGCGCGGCCGGAGCGATCGACCGCCGGAACATCGGCTGGTCGACGTTGACGATACCGACGCCGCGGTCGGTCAGCTCCGCCAGCAGATCGCCCTCGGTCCACGACGCGTGGCGGACCTCGACGACCAGCGGAAAGGCGGAGAACGCCGCCAGCAGATCCCGCAGCCACTCGGCGGCGGCCTCGTCGCGCTTGAACGACCACGGAAACTGCAGCAGCACGGCGCCCAGGCAACCGGCGTCTTGCAGCACGTCCAGCGCCGCGCGCGCGATCCGCACGTCGTCCGCCGTCCAGGCGCTGGACCGTTCGTGCGTGAAGCGCCTCCACAGCTTGGCCGTGAACCGGAAGCGCGGGTTGCCGGCCACCTTGCGCACCCAGCCCGCCGCCGCCTTCGGGTCAGCGGGGCGATAGAAGCTGGCGTTCACCTCCACCGTGTCGAAGAAGCGCGACAGATACTCGAGACCGTCGAACCCCTTGGACTTCTTCGCCGGATACACCACCCCGCGCCAGTCCGGATAGTCCCACCCGGCCGTCCCGACGCGCACGATCGCCGGCTGGTTCATTTTGGCGGGCCCCGAAAGACACGCCTGATTCCCAGCCACCACGCTCCGAGCAGCAGCGCGACGGTAACGACGGTGACGGCCAGGGCCTTCTCGTTGGGCGGCTGCACGCCGATCCAGACCAGCACCGCCGTGCCGCCCAGCGCGACGGCGCCGAGGGCGCGGTACGCGGTGCCGCCCAGGTTGAACGGACCGAAGGTCGTCCAGGTCCGGCCGTGGGCGCGCATCCCTGCGGCGGTGGGCATGACGTACGACAGATAGAGAAAGATCACGCACGCCGCCGTGAGGGTCGAGTACGCGGGGGCGTACACCGTCGACGCCAGCGCCAGCACCGCGGTGGTCCAGATGGCCGGCACCGGCGTCTGCCAGCGGGGCGACACGCGCCGCAGGACGCGCGAGCCCGGCAGGCCGCCGTCGCGCGCGAAGGCGTACATCATCCGCGACGTCGACGTCATGCACGCCAACCCACACAGGTAATTGGCGGCGACGATGGCGACCCACAACGCTCGCCCCGCCGCGCCGGGTAACACCTGCCGCATCAGCCACGCGAACACGTCGCCGCCTTGCCGGGCGCCGGTCGCGGCGTCGGGCATCGCCAGCACGAAGGACGCCACCATCACCCACCCGAGGACGCCCGACAGGACCACCGACCGCAACATCCCGCGCGGGACGTTGTGGGCGGCGCGCACCGTCTCCTCGGCGGTGTGGGCCGAGGCGTCGAACCCGGTCACGGTGTAGATCGGCCACATCAGCGCCAGCAGCGTCATCACCGGTACGCCGCGCGCGGCCGGCCAGACGCTACCACCCGCCGCCCCGCCGTAGTCGGCGAACGTGATCAATCTGTCGAAGTGCAGCCCCGGCGCGCCGTGCACCATCGCGACGGTCAGCACCAGCGCCACCACCAGGATCAACCGGCCGCTGAAGTCGGTCAGCAGCGTCGTCAACCGGATGCCGAAGTGATTGAGCAGGGCGTGCGACAGGGAGATCGCGGCGACGCCGGCGACCTGGTGCCCCAGCCCAAGCCCCGAGGCATCGATCCCCAGCAGCGGGCCCACGAAGCCGACGAACAGCTGGTAGGTTCCAACGTTGACGGCCGCGGTGACGAAGACCAAGCCGCCCAGGTTCAACCAGGCGGTCGCCCATCCCCAGCCGTTGCCGCCCAGGATGGCGCTCCAGTGGTAAAGCCCGCCGGCGGTCGGAAACGCGGAGGCGACCTGCGCCATGCACAGCGCCACGACCAGCGAGAACGCGACGCCGATCGGCCAGACGACGCCCGCGGCCGCGCCCCCCACCGCCGAGATCCCGAGCTGCAGCGACGTGATGCCGCCCGCCAGGATGCAGATCGTCGAGAACGCGATGGCGAAGTTCGAGAACGCGCCCATCCGGCGGCGCAGCTCCTGCGTGTAGCCGAGGCGGCGCAGCTGCTCGGCATCCGCGCCCTCGCCCTTCGCCTCCATCCGTCCAGCTAAGACGAACCCGCTCCCGGTGTCCATGACCCTCACGTGACACTTTGGGCAGCGCGAGGCGACGGCGACAGGCTAAAGTTGACGCCGCGTGCGCCGCTTCTACTTCGCGAAGATCTTCGCGTTCGCCGTGGCGGGCCTGGGCGCGTGCGGGTCGGGCGGGTCGACGCGAGCGCCCGCCGGTCCGGGTGGCCAGGCGGATGCGGATGGTGCGCCGAACGGGATGTTCGCGCGCGTCGACGCGGGCGCGGCCGACCAGCCGCACGACGCCGCGCCGACCTTCAGCTGCGCGGGCGCGGCCGACGCGGGCGCGACCTGCATCCAGTTCGACCCCGACTACCCCGACCCGGCGGGGGCCTGCGCGGCGCAGCAGGCCGGGCCCGTCGTCGACGCCCCCTGCGCGCCGGAGGGATCAGCGGGCGGCTGTCACGTCGCGGCCGGCACGTCCGGGTACACGATCTGGCGCTACGGTCGACAGACCGCGGGCGCCCTCATCGTCCGGTGCCAGCAACTCGGCGAGTCGTACGTCTCGCCTGGATTCGACGTCACCGTCGACGCCTCCGCCCGCGCCACGGGCCCGGCCCCCGGCGCCAGTCAGTTCTGAGGCGTCGCGGTCAGCGCCTGCTGGGCGACGGACCGGAACGGCCCCGCGGGGTAGCTGCGCAGGTAGCGCCGCGCGAGGCCGGGCGCCTCACCGTCATGCGCGGCGACGGCGGCCTCGATCGACATGGCCAGCGCCTCCTCGGCCAGGGCGCCGTTCGGGTGCTGCTGCAGGTAGCGGTCCAGCAGCAGGCGGGCCCGCGCCGGATCGCGCTGGCGTCGCAGCGCGCGCATCGCCTCCAGCAGCAGGGCTGTCTCTTCTTCCCTGCTCTCGGCACGCGCGGGGCGCCGGACATGGGAAACCGCCGGCTCGGCCGCCGGTCGCGCCGGCGCGGACGCGGGCACCGGGACAGGGGCCAGGGGCGGCGGCGGGGCCGGTTCGGGGGCGACGTCGCTGGCCGACGCGAGATGGACCGCATGCGGCGCGCGGCGCGCCTCACCCGACGACACGCGCGACCTGGCCGGACGGACGACGTCGACCACCCGCTGGACGGCGCGAGAGACCCAGCGCGGCAGCGCCGGGCGCAGGGCCGCGGTGGCGATCGCGCCCAAGCTCATGAGCACCAACCCGGCGACCAGCGGCCGCAGCACCGCGGGTGCGCGACGCGGGACGTGCCCCAGGCTCAGCCGGATCCGCTGCTTGCGACCCGCCGGCGCCTGGTAAGGCTCGGCCGCGCGCAAGAGCTCCATCGCCCACGCCTGCTGGTCACCACCGCGCCCGTCGACCAGCCGCCGCGGCGGCGCGCCAGTTCCCTCCCCAGTCCCCTCCCCGTCCCTCGGTTCGCCGCTCATG
Source organism: Polyangia bacterium (assembly GCA_045802645.1). GTDB lineage: Bacteria > Myxococcota_A > Polyangia > Fen-1088 > Fen-1088 > JADGRB01. The sequence goes on along the minus strand of JBJMQQ010000150.1, from coordinate 21,614 downwards.
TCCGCTCTGTCCCCTTTTGGTGCGCGTCTTTTTCGCGCGCTTGATATCTGGCCGCCAGCGCAAAGAACTCGCGTCGCGCGTGATACAGCCGTGACCACACCGTGTTCACCGGAACCGCCTGGATCCGCGCGATCTCCTCGCCGGAGAGCCCCTCGATCTCGAACAAGACGAACGCGCAGCGGCGGTCCTCTGGAATCTTCGCCAGCAGCCCGTACAGGATCCGCTGCTTCTCCTTGGCCTCCAGCGCGGCGGCCGGCTCGCCGGTCGCGTGCGGCAGCACGTCGGGATCATCGACGCGGCGCCGGTTGAAGATGTGCTTCACCCAGGTCCGCCGGCGGAAGTCACGGACCTGACGTCGCGTGATCTGGTAGAGCCACCCGGCCGGATTCGCGCCGTCGAAGTGCCGCAACCGGCGGCGGACGACCAGGAACACCTCCTGGACGATGTCCTCACGGTCGGCGTCGAGACCGCCCAGCGCGCGCACCCAGCGGGCGACGTCGTCGAACCAGGCGTCGTAGAACGACCGAAAGTCCGTCCCCAGGCCCGGGCCAGCGGCCAGCCCGACGGCAGGCTGCGCCCCGGAGGACGCGGCCATTGCCTCTGTCGAAGACAGCAAACGGGCCATTCCGTCTTCGTTAGGGACCGGTGCGCCCGGGACCTTCACAGAATCGATTGTAGCCGGATGCGCGAACCGTCAATTCGGATATCTTCGCCTTTGTGTCCACCCTGCTCCGGTTGGCCGCCCGCATCGCCGCGATCGCGTCGATTGGCCTGGCCGATGCCGCGTGGGGCCAAACAGGCGGGCCAGCCGCCTCCCCGGTCATGACCGCCGAGGGCCTTTGCCCCGACCAGACGGCCGTCTGGGCCGAGCTGGGGACCCTGGTCCCGCGAGACCGATTCGAGGCGCGGCTGCGTGAGGTCAAGGGTGCGGGGCCGGCCATCGACGTCGCCGATCTGGGCGCCAGCTACCGGGTGACGGCGGCGGGTCGCCTCCGCGTCTACCGCGACGAGGCGCGCGACTGCGCCGACCGGGCGCGCGTCGCGGCGCTGTTCATCGCGCTGGCGATCGATCCCGCCGACACCGTCGCCGCCGCAGCACCGCCGCCCGCGCCGCCCGCTCCGGCGCCGGCGCCGCCGATCCAGCCGGCGCCGCCGATCCAGCCGGAGTCGCCGGCACCCCCGCTGGTCGACGTGCAGGTTGGCCCGGCGTTCGATGTCGGCCTGGGCTCGGGAAGCGTCGCGGTCGCGCCAGCCGGCCTGGTCGGCCTTGCCGTCGGCCGCGGCGTCCTGGCGGCCGTGGTCGCGGTCGCAGCCGATCTGCCGGCCGATGCCAGCGCGGGCACCGTTCGCCTGCGACAGTGGCGCGCGCCCGTGACGGTCGGCGTTCGCGCGCGGCTGGGGCGCGAGCGCGTCGAACCTTACGCCGAGCTGGGGCTCGCCGCCGGCCCGCTCGTCGCACGCGGCCGCGACATCGTCTCACCGTCGACGGCGGTCTCGATCGAGCTGGGCGTGGCCGCTGCCCTGGGCGTCCGGATCGGCGGGCGAACCGGCGGTTTTCTCGTCGCGCGAGGCGAGCTGGTCCCGGACCCGCCCGATGTCTTCGCGTTCCCCACCGGGACGGCCGGGCACACGGCGCGGTTCTGGATCGGCGCCGCGGCCGGTCTCTCGCTGCAAGGCCACTGATGAAGCGACGGGCGCTGGCACTGGGGCTGTGGATCGCCGCGCTGGGCGCCGTCGGTTGCGGCCCTCGGCTGGACGTCGGCTCGGATCTGCTCTGGACCGCTCGGTTCGAAACGAACGACTTCGACGAGTGGACCGCGAGCCGGTTCGGCGGCGCGGTCGGCGCGGCGCCGATGCCCCCCAATACGATCGTGGTTTCGAACGCCCGCACGCACAACAACAGCCTCTATTCCGCCGTACTCACGATCGACGCCGGCGCGGACAACGCCCTGGAATCGGCGTCGATGTCGTTGAAAGACAACCTTCCGGCCGACGCCTTCTACAGCGCCTGGTACTACCTGCCACACAGCACCACCGTGAACAACTACTGGGTCATCCAGAAGTTCCGCCGTCGGACGGACCCCGCGGACCCATCCACCGAGGGGGAGCTCTTCGATCTCGACCTCTACACGCTCCCCTCCGGCGAGATGTCGTTCCGCGTGTTCGACCACCGGACGGCGTCGAACCTGCCGATGCTCGTCGACCCGCCGATCGTGCCCGTCGACGGCTGGTTCCTGCTGGAGACCCGCTACCGCAACGCGACCGACGCGACCGGAAGGCTGACCATCTGGCTGGGAGATCTCGAAGTCATCGACCTCGCCGGCGCGACGGGGCCCAGCCCGTGGATCCAGTGGGCCGTCACGAGCGTGGGGCAGGACCTGACCCCCAGCGCGAACGTGCTTTACGTCGACGACTGCGCGATTGGCGGGGCGCCCGTCGGCATTCACGGGGTCTTGCCCGGTCCCTGACAGCGACTCCCCTGCGTCATCCCCGCATTCCAGCGTCGCCTGCCCCGCAGGCCACTTCCCAATCGCGCGGCACGGCCCTATATGGGAAGGCTGCCGAGAGGATCCCCGATGCGCGCAATCGTCCTGACCGAGTACGGCCCACCTTCCGCCCTTCACCTGCAGACGGTTGCCGACCCGTCGGCCGGTCCGAACCAGCTCCTGGTGCGCATGTCCGGCGCCAGCCTGAACCCGGTCGACTGGAAACAGCGGAGCGGCGCCATCCGCGCGTACATGCCGCTGACGTTGCCCGCGATTCTGGGGCGCGACGTCTCGGGGACCGTCACCGCCGTGGGCCCGGGCGTGAGCGGATTCAAGGCCGGCGATCGCGTCCTCGGGCGCGTGCCGGGCGGCGCTTACGCCGAGCTGGTCGTGGCGCCGGTGGATTCGTGGGCGCCGCTCCCCGCCGCGCTCGACCTGGCCGACGCCGGGGCGCTGCCGCTGGTGGTCCTGACCGGCGCGCAGCTGGCCGAGGAAGCGACGGATGCACGCCCGGGCGAAACGATCCTGGTCACCGGCGCGACCGGTGGCGTCGGACGCGCGGCGGTATTCGCGGCCAAAGCGCGCGGCGCCAAGGTCCTGGCGGGCGTACGCGCCAAATACCGGGCCGAGGCCGAGTCGCTGGGTGCCGACGGCGTGGCGATCATCGACGACGACGCCGCGATCGCCAAGCTGCCGGCGCTGGACGGGATCGCGGACACCGTGTCGGGTGAGACAATCCAGAAGCTGCTCGCCAGGTTGAAGCCGGGCGGCAAGCTGGGAAGCGTGCTGGGCGAGCCCGCCGGGGCCAAGGAGAAGGGGTTCGTGGTCAAGGCGTTCATGACTCACGCCGATACCAAGCGGCTGGGTGAGCTGGCCCAGGCCGTCGCCGACGGCAAGCTGCAGATCCCCATCGCGCGCCGATTCCCGCTGGCCGAGGCGGCGGCCGCCCATGAGACGGCCGAGCGCGGCGTGAACGGGAAGATCCTCCTGCTCGGGTGATTCAACAGAGACGAAAGACCCTGACGTGATCTTTACGGGCGACCTGAACACGCGTATAGTGCTTGGATGAGTTGGTCTTTGGGCACCGTCCCCGGGGGCCGGGTCGGCAACGACGTCGCTTTCGCGACCGTAGCCGGTTACACGTTCGCGTGGGCCGGCCTGACGGGCGGCGCCAGCGGCGGCATCCTGAGCGTGCGCGTCACCTTGCGGCGGGCCGCGCTGGCGGAGCTGGCGCGCGCGCTGGGGCGGCTGCCGGGCGTGCGCGTGACGTCCGGGCCGGCCATGTCGGCCGGCGGTGGCGACTGCTACGTCGTTCACTGCCCAGGATTCAAGATGGTGCTCTCTTCGCCGGAGCCCGGCACCGACAACGCCGCCGGCCTCGTGTCGCGAACGGCGCCCGCGGCCGTGACGCTCACGTCCGAGCTGGCGATCGCTCTCGACGGACTGATGCGCACGGCGCCCCGGCCGGCCGCCACCAGGCCGGCGGTGTCACCGCCAGCCGATCCCGCGACCGACACGACGGATACACCGACGTCGACGTTGCGACGGGCGCCGCTTCGTCCGGGCAAGACGCTGACCCGGAAAACCGCGCTCACCCGCCGCACGCCCCTGCGCCGGCGCCCCGACCCGGAACGTTGATCGGGGCTGTCGCCGCGCTCAGGCGGACGGCGGCAAGATCGGGCTCGCGTCGCCCGTCACCAGGATCCAGAGCTGATACGCGGCGCGTGTGACGCCGATGTGGAAGAGATGGCGTGACTCGTCGTCGCGCCCGTAGCTGCTGGCGTTGGCGTCCAGCATGACCACGTAGTCGAACTCCAGCCCCTTCACCTGGCGGACGTCGGTGACTTCGACGCCGGGGCGGAACCCGAAGTCCTGCGCGCGAACGCGCCGCAAGGCGGGCACCTCGGCGCGCCGCAGACCCTCGAAGTACCGATCCGCTTGCTCGGGGTGGCGCGCGATGAGCGCCACGGTGGCGCGCGGCTCGCGTCCGGCCAGGTCGCGCAACGCCTCGGCGAGAAAGCCGACCCCCGCCCCCACTCCCGGAAAGTGGAACGTCTCGACGGGCGCGCCCGTGCGCGGCGCCGCGGGCGGATCCGGGTCGGCCAGCGGCCCCATCACGGCGCGCGCGACCGTCATGATCTCGCGCGTCGACCGGTACGCGATCCGCAGCGGGTCGACGGCCACGTGCGCCAGGCCCAGGTGCCCCAGAACGGCGCGCCAGTCACCGAAGCCGTTGTCCAGGAACAGCCGCTGCGACGTGTCGCCCGCCAGCGTGATCGACGCCTTCGGGACGTGGCCGATCAGCACGGACAGCTTGGTCGGCGAAAGATCCTGCGCCTCGTCGACGAAGAGGTGCGCGAACGGGTGATGGGCGCCGCGCACCAGCTGGTTGGCGCGCAGCAAGATGGCGACGTCGTCGAGGTCCAGGGTCGCGACGTCGTCCTCGGTGCGCAGGCCGTCGATCCCGGTCTCGCCACGCACGTTCTCGTCGTCGTCGTAGAGGTCCAGCGCTTCGACGCGCCGAACACCTTCCGGCAAGTCGTCGTCGACGGTGCGCTGCCCGGGTTTCTGCTCGAGCCCGATGGCCGTCCAGTGCGTGTCGGGATCCGGCTCGGCCGCGGCGCGCTTGGATTTCTTGCGGGGGGCCGGCTTCTGCGCGACGCCCTCGCGCGGATCGCGGGCCATCACGGCGGCGACCCGGTCCGTCATGATCCGGTGCGCGTCGACGACGTCGCGCTCCGAGATCGGCATCTCGGCGGCGCCCGTCAACAGAGCCAGCAGACGCCCGCGGTCTGTGAGCAGATCGCCCCAGATCTCGACCGCCGCGCGCGACTTGAGCTTGCCGCGATACGCGCGCGCCGCCCGTTCCAGCTCGTGCAGCAGCGCGGGGTGGCTCTTGACGCGCGTGACGGCGGCGATGGTCTGCTCGACGACCTCGGCGCGCAGCCAGGGCAGCTCGGCGCGCAGCTCACGCTCGGCCAGCTCGGCGAAGGTGCCGACGCGGACACCGGACACGCCCAGCGCCGGGAGCAGCTGGCTGATGTAAGCCGCCAGCGCCGCCCCGGAGGTGACGACCGCCAGCTTGCGCGGCGCGAAGCGGTTCGGGTAAGTGAACGCCAGGTACGCCAGCCGGTGCAGACCGACGGTGGTCTTGCCGCTGCCGGCGCCACCCTGGATGACGACCACGCCGGCGTCCAGCGCCGTGATGAGCTCGAACTGCTTCGGATCGATCAGGGCCGCTATCTCGGGCAGGTGGCGATCCAGCGCCTGACGTCCGGCGGGCGCGGCGCCCAGCGTTCCGCGGGGCACGCGCGTCGCTGCTTCTTGACCGCCGGCCAGCTCGTGAACCGGGACGTCCGTGCGCACCCAGCCGCCGTCCTTCGCGCGCGCCCAGATCCCCTGCGGGGAGGCCACGCGCAGCAGCACGCCGCCCTCGATCGTCAACGTGCGGCGCGCCAGGACCTCACCCATCACCTCGCGGTCGCCGAACGTCTCTTCGTAATCGCTCCCCTCGGCGTAGCGGTAGTAGAGCTGGCTCACGGGCGCGTTGCGCCAGTCGACGATCTGGACGCGGTTCTTGGCGTCGACGAACGTCGCGCGGCCAATCAGGATGTCGCGCTCGACGGTGCCGCGCCCGGGCACCTGCTCGCGGACGCGCAGGTGCCCGAAGTACGGCGCGGCGGGGTCGACCAGGATGGTCTGCAGATCCGCGCGCGTCAGCGCGACGCCCTGCACCCGCTCCATCTGCGCGACCAGCGCCGGCACGTCCTCGAGGCGGGCCTCGCTGATCTCGTCACGCAGCGCGACCATCTCGTCGCCGTACGCTCCCCGGGAGACGCGCGCGGCGCCCGGCGCACCCGGCGCGCGCGCGGCCGCCAGGCTGGCCAGCACGCGCGCGAGCAGGCGCTCTTCCTCGACCGGGATCGGGGCTCCCGCCGAGTCGACCTGTTCGTCCTGCGCCAGCACGATGGGAGGCTACACGCGGTGACCGCGAACGTCACTTCCGCGACGGCAGGATCGTGGCCAATCAGCCGGCCAGCCGCGGGTTCTTGCGGACGATTCCCAGATTCAGCCAGCCCGCGTACCCGAGCCATCCCAGGTATGGGGTCATCAGCCAGGCCGCCGGGCGATCGACCTTGCCAGCCGTGCGCGTGTAGTCGGCCACCGCCACCGTCAGCCCGACCAGGTCGGCCAGCGCCAGCCGTGCGCGGTGCGCGCCGAAGAACAGCGGCGACCAGGCCCCGTTCAGCGCCAGCTGGCCCCACCACAGGCGCAAGGCCCGCGTACGCGCGGGCGACGGCGGCGTCCGGAACACCCGATAGGCCGAAACGGACATCAGGCCGTAAAGCGCCGTCCACACCGGACCGAAGACCTGGGCCGGCGGCTGCCCGGCGGGCTTCGACAGCGCGCGATACCAGGCGCCGCGTCCCCGGCGTGTCGCCCCGGCTCCCAGCCCGGCCGCCACGGCCGTGGCGCCGGCGAAGAGCGCCAGCCACAACAAGGACCTCGGCTTCGGCGGTGTGGGCTGCGCCGCGTCTTCGGATGTCATCTCCATAATCTGGCCATGTCGATCGGGGCAGGCAACCTGCGACCGCTGGGCGCGACGGGCATCAGCAGGAGGCGCATGAAAAACCTTCGCATCGACGTCTGGTCCGACATCGTCTGCCCCTGGTGCGCCATCGGGAACCGGCGGCTCGAGCGGGCGCTGGAGCGTTTTCCGCACCGCGAGCAGGTCGAGGTCGTCTGGCACTCGTTCGAGCTGGACCCCTCGGCGCCGCGCGTCTATGCGGGCGACCATGCCGGGCACCTGGCCGAGAAGTACGGCCGCACGCGCGAGCAAGCGGAAGCGATGGTCCAGCGGGTCATCGACACCGCTGCCGAGGACGGGCTGACGTTGCGCCTCTTGCAGGCGCGCGGCGGGAACACCTTCGACGCGCACCGGCTGCTGCACTTCGCGGCCGAGCGCGGCCTGGAGCCCGCCGTCCGCCAGCGGCTGTTCCGGGGCTACATGACCGAAAGCGAGCCGATCGGCGAGCGCGAGGTGCTGGTGCGCCTGGCCGCCGAGGCCGGCCTGCCGGCCGACGAGACGCGCGCGGTCCTGGAGAGCGATCGCTACGCGCAAGACGTGCGCGACGACGAGGAGGCCGCCGGCGCGATCGGGATCGGCGGCGTCCCCTTCTTCATCCTGGCCGGGCGAATCGGCATCTCGGGCGCGCAGCCCGTCGACGTGTTCGCGCGCGCGCTGGACCAGGCCTGGGCCAAGCACCAGGAAGGCGACACCCCCGACGCTTGACCTCAGTCGTCGCTGGACGACTTGAACGTGTCGCACGCAGCCGGATCGCCCGACTGCAGGCCGGTCGTGAACCACTTCTGGCGGTCGGCGGAGCTCCCGTGCGTGAAGGTCTCCGGGTTCACGCGCCCCTGCGCCTGCTTCTGGATCCGGTCGTCGCCGATCGCCGCCGCGGCGTCCAGCGCCTCCGCGATCTCGTCGTGGCTGACCTTGCCGGCGGCGTAGGCGGCGTGCCCCCAGACCCCGGCGTAGCAGTCGGCCTGTAGCTCCGTCCGCACCGACAGCGGCCCACGCGCCTCGGGGTGCTCTTCCTGCGCGCGCCGGACCTGCCGTTCGGTGCCGACCAGGTCCTGGACGCGGTGGCCGTACTCGTGCGCGATGACGTACGCCTCGGCGAAGTCGCCGCCGCGCGCGTGGAACCGCCGCTGGAGCTCGTCGAAGAAGCCGAGGTCCAGGTACACCCGGCCGTCCGGTGGACAATAGAAGGGGCCGGTCTCGGCGCTGGCCGTTCCGCACCCGCTGGGTGTCGCGTCCGTGAACAGCACCAGCCGCGCCGGCCGATACCCCTCCCCCGAAGACGCCAGCTGCTTGCGCCAGAACGCCTGCACGTTGCTCTCGACGCAGACGGCGAACTTCGCGACGTCGTTTGTCGAGTTGACCCCGGCGCAGCTTCCGCTCAGGTTCTGGTGCTGCCCCGGCGGAACGGGCGGTCCCATCTGCACGTCGCGCTGGTTCTGCTCGATCAGGCGCTCGACCGCCGCGGCGGTCGGGCTCCCGTTGCTGGCCAGCACCTGGACCACCAGGTAGACGATGCCGCCCACCACGCCCAGGCCGCCCACGCCCATGCCGACCCCGCCGCCTGGAAAGCGCATGCCGCGCCGGTCCTCGACTTGCGATTCGTCGGCGCGATCTCCCTCGTCGAATTTCACGTTGAGGTGGAGCTTAATCCCCCGCCCGCTGCTTGGGCAGGTCGACCGTGAAAGTCGAGCCACCTTCCGGCTGGCTGGTGACCTGAATGCTGCCGCCGTGAGCCGTCACGATCTTGCGCGTCAGCCACAAACCCAGGCCAAACCCACCGAAGTGCTTCTCGGGGACGGCCCGCTCGAAGCGCTCGAAGATGCGCTGCTTGTCGTCATCCGAGATGCCGATCCCCTCGTCGCGCACGGTCACCCGGCCGCTGTCCCCGCGATCCTCGACCGCGACGTGCACGGGGCGCCGGGCGCCGTATTTGACGGCGTTGTCGACCAGGTTGTCGACGACGCTGCGCAGCCGCTCGCGATCCCAAATTCCCCACACGGCGGGATCGATCGCCGTCGTGATCGTCGAGCCGGCGCGGCTCGCGATCTGCTGCAGCCCGTCGACCGAGGTGCGCACGACGTCGCCCAGGTTCACCCGCTCGACGCGCAGGTCCAGCTTCCCCGACGTGAGCCGCGTGATCTCCAGCAGCTTCTCGACCAGCGCGCTGAGGCGCGCGGCGCTGCGATCAGCCGCGGCCACCTTGTCACGCAGCTCGGCCGGATTCGCGGCGGCGGGTGCGTCCAACCGGCGCAGCACGTTCTGCAGCTGCAACCGCAACGCCGCCAGCGGCGTCTTCAGCTCGTGCGACGCGATCGACAGAAAGTCGTCACGCGCCTTGACCGCTTCTTGGAGCGCCAGGAACGCCTCGGCGCGCTCGCGCCGGGTGCGCGCGTCGTCTAGCTCGCGCTCGACGGCCGGGCCGAGCCGGGCCAGGTTCGTCTTGATGATGAAGTCGGCCGCGCCCTTCTTCAGGATCTCGATGGCCGTCTCTTCGCCGATGCTGCCCGACACGACGATGAACGGGATGTCCCGGCCGCTCTCCTTCAGCACGCGCAGCGCCGCCACGGCGTCGAAGCTGGGCATGCTGTAGTCCGACAGGACGATGTCCCACTCGCTCTCTTCCAGCGCCGCGCGTAACGTCTGGCCGGTCTGGACGCGACTGCTGGTGACGTCATAGCCAAGTCGTCCCAGCTCCCGGTCCAGCAGCTTGCTGTCGGTGGGCTCGTCCTCGACGTGCAGGACCCGCAGCGGCTTCATGGCCCATTCACCACCGGTGGGGCCTGATTCAACACCAGCCAGTACGCGCCCACCTGCCGCGCCGCCTCGACGAACGCGTCGAACTCGACGGGCTTGCGCACATAGCTGTTCGCGCCCAGGTCATAGCTGCGGGCGAGGTCCGTCTCTTCCAGCGATGACGTCAGCACGATGACGGGCAGCCGGCGCGTGCGCGGGTCCGCGCGGATTCGCTCCAGCACCTGGTGGCCGCTGATCTTCGGTAGCTTCAGGTCCAGCAACACCAGCGACGGCAGCGGTCCCCGTTTGTCGTCGGGGCCAAGCAGGTAGGCGACGGCCTGCTCGCCGTCCTCGACGACCTCCAGCGACACGTGGAGCCCCGCCTTCGTCAGCGCGCGGCGGGTGAGCTTGACGTCCATGGGGTCGTCCTCGACCAGCAGAATCAGGGCCTGGCTCATGACGTCGCACCTCCGCCGTCCAACGTGAAACTGAACGTGGCCCCCCGCCCCGGCTCGCCGACAGCCCAGGCCCGCCCGCCGTGCCGGCGCACCACGCGCTGGACGGTCGCCAGCCCGATGCCGGTGCCCGGAAACTCCGAATTCGCGTGCAGCCGCTGGAACGAGACGAACAGCTTGTCTCCATACGCCATGTCGAAGCCCGCGCCGTTGTCCCGCACGAAGAACGCCTGCGTCCCGTCGACGAGCTCGCTGCCGAACCAGATCTCCGGATGCGGCTGGCGCGCGGTGAACTTCCAGGCGTTCCCGAAGAGGTTCTCGAGCGCGACGCGAATGAGCGCCTCGTCCGCTTCGGCGGTCACGCCGGCCTGAATGTGCACGGTGACATCGCGTTCGGGATCGCCGCGCCGCAGATCAGCCGTCACGGTTTCGGCGAGGCGGGTCAGATCCACGCGGGTCCGCGTCAGGGGCGCGCGGGTCACGCGTGACAGCCGGAGGAGGTCGTCGATCAGCCCCGCCATTCGCTGCGCCGCCTGCCGCACGTCCGACAGCAACTCCTTCGCGTCGGCGGGCAGCAGCGCCGCGTAGTCCTCGGCCAGCGCCTTGCTGAAGCCGTCGATGGCCCGCAGCGGCGCCCGCAGGTCGTGCGAGACCGAGTAGCTGAACGCCTCCAGCTCCTTGTTGGCCGCCAGCAACTCCTGGGTGCGGTGCGCGACGGTGCGCTCCAGCTCCTCGGTCAGCGCGCGGAAGCGGGCCTCCGACTCGGCGAGCTGCCGGTGGGCGGTCTTCTCGTCGGTGATGTCCTGGCACAGCACGACGCCGGCGAGGATCTGACCGTCCGCCGCCCGTACGGGCGCCGCGCTCAGGCGCAGCCAACGGCGCTGTCCGTCGGGCCAATCGATGGCGACCTCTTCGGCGTCCACGATCTCGCCACGCTGGATGGCGCGCGCCAGCGGCCATTCGTCCGGCGCGTACGGCCGGCCGTCGGGGTGAAAGCCTCCCCAGCGCGCGTAGTCGTCGATCGACTCGCTCTGGATCAGGGGGTGTCCCCAGACCGCGTCCATCCGGCTGTTCGCGAACACGAGCTTGCCCGACGGCGCCTCGCCGACGATGACGGCCGCCGGCATCTGGTTCATGACCGCTTCGAAGCGGGCGCGCTCGAAGTCGACGTCCTTGAGCAGCCGGTCCCGCTGGCGCGCCAGCTCGACCTGTTCCGTCACGTCGGTGTTGGAGCCCAGCCAGCGAAAGATGCGACCGTCGGCGCCGCGGATCGGGACGGCGCGGGAGAGGAACCAGCGCCACTCACCCGTGCGGTTCCGGATCGGGAACGTGTCCTCCCACGCCTCGCCGGCCGCGACTGCCCGGTTGAACCCATCGACCACGCGGGCCAGCTCCGCCGGGTGGTGGACGCGCTGCCACCCCGCCCCCTTCATCTGGTCGGCGGTCATGCCGGTGTACTCGTACCAACGGCGGTTGTACCAGAAGATGTCGCCGGTCTCGTCGGCGATCCAGGCGAGCTGGGGGATCGAGTTGGCGAGCATGTGAAGCTGCTCTTCACGCTCGCGGAGCTGAGCCAGCTCCAGCTCACGCCGCTGCCGCTCGAGCTCCGCCTCCTGAGCCTGCTGCTTGTCGGTCATGTCGCGGGTGATCTTCGCGAAGCCCAGCAGCTCGCCGTCATCCCCGTCGATCCGGGTGATGGCGACGCTGGCCCAGAAGCGGGACCCATCCCGCCGCACCCGCCATCCCTCTTCGTGAAAGCTGCCCGCCTCGCGCGCGGTCCGAAGCTCGTCGTCGAGGTGGCGGGCGTCGCGGTCCTCCTGCGTGTAGAGGCGGGACACGGGGCGGCCGACAATCTCCTCCGGGCGGTACCCGTAAAGTCGCCGGGCGCCGGTGTTCCAGGTCAGGACGCGGCCGCGCGCGTCCAGCGCGATGATCGCGTAGTCCCAGACGGCCGAGACCAGCAGGCGGAACAGCTGGTCCGTCCCCGCCCTGTCCCACCCGGCCGGGCCGTCCTGCTGGCCCGCTGTCTCCGGCACCACGCCGAAATCCGCCATGCCTCGCGGCAAATGTAAGAGCGCTCCATATGGCCGGCTACGCCCGATTCCTTTGGGCGAAATGCAGGTAACGCAGCCCCCCCTACCGACGCAGACGCGGTTAGCGGGCTCCGGCCGGGCTCCTTTTATCCTGTGAGGCCACTGGTCATCTCGACCTGGAGGATTCATGTCCTTGTCTCGAGCCGCCCTGAGCGTGGTTGCCTGTGAAGGCGGCACGCTCGCCGACTTCGACGCGCTTCCCCGGAACGACCCAGCCGGCCGCCGACCGCAACGGCGGCAACCGACGCCGTCGGACTTCGACGCCGTCTACGCGGAGTGGTTCGAAGGGGTCCTCCGCTGGGCGGCCGCGATGGGTGTGCGCAACTCCGATAAGTACGACGTCGCGCAAAACGTCTTCCTGGTCGTCATGCGCCGACTGCACGACTTCGATCGGCGAAACATGGCCGGGTGGCTGTACACGATCACCGCGCGGCAGGTGAAGGACTACCAGATGCAGCTGTGGAACCGCCGCATCTTCAGGACCGCGGAGCCCGTTCCTGAGGAGTTGCCGTCCGGCGCGCCCACGCCGGCCACGTGCCTGGAGAGCAGCGAGCGGCGCGAGCTGTTGCGGGGGCTGCTGGGCGGCCTCAGCGACCCCATGCGCAACGCGGTCATTCTGTTCGACCTGCACGGGTTCTCGTGCGAGGAGATCGCGCTGATGGAGGGCGTCTCGCCCAACACGATCTGGACCAGGCTGCGGCGCGGTCGCAAGAAGGTCGTGGACATGGTCGCGCGGCGGAAACTTCGGACGGCACCGCGAGACCACACGGGGCGCTGGCGAAGCACGAACGCACGATCGAACGGACGAACGGGGCACGCGTGAACGCACATCGCGGAGCGGCCCTGGCGTTGCTGGCGCTGGCGGCCTGTTCGTCGTCGTCGGGTGAGGGCCCGGCCACGACCAGCGGCTCCGGCGGCTCCGGACAGACCGGAGGGTCGGCGGCCGGTGTGGCGGGCGCGCCCGGTGCCACATCGACGGGCGGCAGCAGCGGACCGGCCGGCGCGCCGGGAGCTTCATCAACCGGCGGGAGCAGCGGTGCTGGAGGCGGCGCTGGCTTCCCGGGCGGGGCGGGAGCCGCCGGCCGCAGCGGCAGCGGTGGGACGCTGGGAACCGGCGGGGCGGCTGGCGCCGGCGCGGGGAGCGGCGGCAAGGCCGGCGGCCCACCGGCGGCAACGGGCGGCGCGGGCGGAATTGCGCCGCCCGTGTCCGATTCCACGTCGACGCTGGGGATCTCGTCGCCCGGGTCCGGTTACCACGTCGAAGGAAACATCCCGTACGGCCCGCATGTGATGCAACGGCTGGACGTCATGTACCCGACGAACGCCGGGCCGCACGGCACCGTCACCCTGCCCGGCGTCATCATGTTTCACGGCGGCGGCTGGATCGACAACAAGCCGGCGGCGCTGAAGGCCAGCATGTCCAGCTTCTTCAGCCGGTTCTTGAAGCACGGCTTCCTGGTCTGCAACGTCGAGTACCGGCTGGCGGACGGAACCGCGAACGGCGCCACGGCGCCGGCCGCGGACCAGGACGCGTTGCTGGCGGCGAAGTGGTTCTGGGACCACCTGGACTACTACCACGTCGATAAAACCAAGTACGTCGTCACCGGGGCGTCAGCGGGCGGACAGCTCGCGCTGATGGTCGGGATGGCGACGGGCGTGCCCGATCTCGGGGCGACGAACCCGACGGATTTCCAGATTGCGGCCATCGTCAACGGCTACGGCCCGTCGAACGTGAACGACCTGCTGGCGAAGAAGACCTCGTGGGCCGTGCAGTGGCTACCCGCCAGCACCCCCAACCGCACGGCGCTGGCGACCGAGCTGAGCCCGATCACGTACGTCCGCAAGAACATGCCGCCGTTGATCACCGTCCAGGGTGCCAACGACACCACGGTCCCGACCAGCGAGAGCCAGGCGCTGTACGACGCGCTGGTCGCCGCCGGCGCCGACACCGCGCTGCACTTCGTCCCGGGCGCCGGACACGGCTTCTCGACCCCAGCCGCCGCCTGGCCGGATGCAGAGAACGCGATGTTCACGTTCCTGGTTCAGCACGGCATCGGCAAGTAGCGCGGGCGCTCGTTGGGGTTCCGCTCGCGTTTGGTTGAGGGGACGCCGGAGCGTGTCCAGCAGTTGCTCGCACAGGCGGTCCGCTGCGTCGAGGCGGCCGGCCCGCAGGTGGGCCTCGGGCTCCTTCAGCAGCGCGGGAAGATCGGCGCCGCTCACGGGGCCGATCGCTACTGCATTTGGGAGCCCCGCGGCGGCGCGGCTGACGGGGTTTGCGCGAGTCGCGCGGGGCTGCGCGCAATCGGTATCCTGGCACGATGGAACGCCGTCACCTGCCCCTGTCGCGTTGCCGGATGGCGGCGGCGGCCGCTCTGCTCGCCGTTCCGTTCGCCTGCGGCGGAGGTGGGTCGTCGGGAGGCAGCGGCGGCGCCACCGCGACCGGTACGGGCGGCATTCCGATCGGCAGCGGGGGTAGCACCGGAGGACAGCCCGCCACGTCCACAGGCGGCGCCCCCGCGACCGGGACAGGCGGCAACAGCGGCGGCACGACCGGTGAGTCCACGGGAGGACAAGCCGGCGGCACCGTATCAGGCCACGGCGGTACCGGCGGCGCACCGGGGCAGACGGGCGGCACCGCAGGCGGCCGTGCCACGGGCGGCGTCGGAGGCCAGCCAGAGCCGGCGGGCGCACTCTCGGTTACGCCGGCCGGCGCGCGGCAGGTGATCACCGGCGTCCGGGGCGTCAGCGGAGCCGCCACGCTGGGCATCGACTACTTGAACGGCGCCGCCACGGCCACTTCGGTCACCAGCGCCGCGCTTGGATCCGTCGAGCAGGTCTCGACGACCTTCACGCCGTCGACGCAGGACGCGCACGGGACCCCGCTGACCCCCAGCGCGCCGCTGTTCCAGGTGACCAGCCCGAAGACCTTCCCGGCCAGCGTGGCGGCGGGCGCGATGTTCTCCGTCGGCGCCCAGCTGGCAACCGCCAGCGCCGGCCTTCCGGCTGCGCCCGCGCAGGACAGCGGAGCGACGGTGCTGTCGGCCATGCTGACGCTGGACACCGCGGCGGGCCAGGTCCAGACGCCCGTCTATGCGCTGATCCTCACGCAGGCGCTGTGGGAGCCGACGCTGGGAGAGATCCTGTTCACGCTCGGGTACAAGATGAACGTCGGCAAGGCGCAGAACAACGCCAACCCCAACCGCGGTGGGACGCCCCAGCAGCTTCCGGGCGTCGAGTCGGGCACCGACGAGATCGCGGCGCCGCTGTTCGTGAAGGCCGGCAGCGGCAGTGTCACCCTGGTACCGGTCGCTCGCTTCTCGCCCATGGGCCCCGACCCCTTCGGCTGGTATCCGTCGGGCGCCCCCACGACACGCAACGTCGTCGGCACGATGGCGATGGTGACGGACGCTCAGACGTCGAACAAGGCGCGGATGGTGCAGCCCCCGCTGGCGTCCGGCGGCACGACGTTCGACCCCGGTACGCAGACGTTCGGGATCTGGGTCTACACCGACGAGGCGACCCAGAAATACGATTCCGGCACGGCCGCATACGGTGACTACGACTACACCCAGGACGCGCTCAACTCGCCGGCCAACGTCCATCGCTTCAAGGTCTATCCGCTCAAGGACGGCACCGGTGCAGCGGTCGCCGACAGCTTCCTGCTCGCCTGCGAGGAGGCCGCCAACGGCGACTATCAGGACTACGTGTTCGTGCTGCGCAACGCCAAGGTCGCGCCCTAGCCTTCAACGCACGCAGCGAACGCGGAACGGCTCGATCAGGCGCCCGTAAAGGCCGCTGCCCTGGTCGAAGCGGACATACCAGGCCAGCTCGCGTCCGTTGGCGAATGTGGACGACGACCAGAATGGCTCCCCTGGGGTGTCCGGAAAAGCGTTGCCATCGATCATCGGCGACGACGCGCGTTCGTCAATGAGGGTCAGCAGCTCGCCCAGCGTCGGGACACGCCACCCGCGTGCGCCGTCGACGACGAGATGCCCGCACGATGTCCGCGCGCCGTCGAAGGTCACCGTCTTCGGCGAAGCGACGCGCTGCCAATGAAGCCCCGTCTCCACGTCCAGCACCGCGTGAGCCCCGATGCGGTATCGCGTTGACCGCGCGGCCGCGGCGTCCGCCGAGCGAACACATCGCACGGAGAACTGACTGCCGACGTCGTCGGTCTTGGGATACCCGAAGTAAAAGTAGACGTACCAGGCCGCGCTTGGTTCCGCGGCTGACGGCGTCGACGTCCAGAACCAGTCGCTCGCCGTGTCGGGGAACGCCTGTGTGTCGATCGAGGGTTGGGTGCGGGTCGTATCCAGCAACGACACCAGCTCGATGCGGGACGGCACGCGCCAGTCGGCGTAGCCGGCGGTCCGCAGCTCGGCGCAGTGGCGCCCCGCATCCGCGAACGTGAAGAACCGGTTGGGCGCGCGCCGTTGCCACATGAGACCGGTCACCCGGTCCCGCACCACGCCGGCGGTGCCGAGGTCGTAGTCGTGCGGATGCGGCAGACCGGGTAGCCGCGCGTTCGGCATTGGCCAGCGGGCCCAGGCCGTGCCGGGAGGCTTCGCCACAGGCGCGGGGGGCGCGACGGGCGCCGGTGGAATGGGCGCCGCCGAGCCGCCGGTTCCAGGGTCGGCAGGCGGGCGCGATCCGCCACAGCCGGCGGCCAGGCCCATCACCAGCGCCACCGCCGGTGCCAGCGGACGCCGGATGTGACCCCGCGCCGTATCCGCCTTGGTAGGAACGGACCGGCCCTTACAGCGCTTCACCGGGCGAGGGTTGCCGGTAGAGGAACGCCTTGGACTGGAGGAGGCTCGACAGCATGTCTCGCACCGAGAAGCCCGGGGTGGACGCCGCCTTCTGGTACGCCATCGACATCGAGCCCGCCTCTGCATCGGTCTCGGCGCGGCCGAGGATGTAGCGCGTCCACTGGCGATCGATGCAGGCCTGGGCCTCGGTGCTTTGCGCCAGCTGCTTGGACATGTCCAGCGCGTCGTGGAATGTGATGGTCGCGCCGGCCGGCGTCGTGAAGGACCCCGTCGAGTCGACGTCCTGTCCCGCTTCCTGGGTCCTGTACTGGCCAAGGCCGTCGTAGTTCTCGAACGCAAACCCCGGCGGATCGAAGCGGTTGTGGCAGCCCTTGGCGCAGCTCGCATTGCCGTGCGCGTCGTACGACTGCCGCGTCGTTCCGTTGGCCATGAAAGTGACCGCCGGGACGTTCGCCGGTGGCGATCCAATCGTGCCGCATAGCACCTTCAAGTAGATCGAAAGGCCGCGGTACACCGGGTTGTCGGCGAAGTCGCTGGCCAGGGTCGCCAGGAAGGCCGTCTGGGTGAAGATGCCGCCCCGTTTGCTGGCGTCCAGCGAGACCTTCGCAAAGCCCGTCGCCGGACCCGAGACACCGTAGAGGACCGCCAGGTCGTGGTTCACGAAGGCGTACGGCGCCGTGAACAGCGACTGCAGCGTGCCATCGGTCGTGTAGACGGACGTCACGAAGTCCGAAAACTCGGTCTGGACCCCGTTCGCGACCGAGTCCGTATAAATGGGGTTCGACTTCGGCAGCGGCTGCGCCAGGTCGCGCCCCTGGCTGCCGAAGTTGAACAGCCACTGCTCGTGGAAGTTGTACAGACCATTGGCGGCGCGCGCGTCGGCCAGCATGCGCGTCACCTGGGCCGACACCTGCGCCGGCGTCGACAGCTGCCCCGACTGCGCGGCCTGCAACAACGTGTCGTCCGGCTCCGTCTCCCACAAGATCGACGCCAGCCGCGACGCAGTCTGCCAAGGCGTCAGCGGCACGAGGCCATCGGAGCCGACCTTGGGCGGCGTTGGCCCGATCTCCCAGTGATAAAGGAAGTTCGGCGACTGGAGCATGCCCTTCACCACCGCCCCGATGGACGCCGTGAAGCTGAGGCCCAAGCCACGCACCGTCGAGAAGAGCTTCAAGAGGTCCGTCTGCTCGCCGGCGGCGACCGGTCGGCGGTATGCGGCCTGGCCGAACGTGGTGATGAATTGCGTCGCGCAGGTCGTCTCGGCGGACGTTCCGGACGGAGCCTTGCACGTGCTCGGCAGGCTGGTCGACAGCTTGCCGGCCGCTTTACCCGTTGCCAGCGCCTGCACGGCGGTGTCGACGACCGTGTTGGCCGTCTGGTTGTAGAGCGACACCTGCAGATCTGCGACGCTATTGGGGGCGACGAACCCGACGGCGTTCGTCGCGTCAGGCGACCAGGCGTTTCCACCTTCGGCCGGCGCGGTGGTGTCGCCGAGCAGATCCGCCAGCATGTGGTCGTATTCGCGGTAGGTCAGGCGCCGCATCACCAGTACGCCCGCCTTCTCGGCCGGCGCCGTCCCCGTCGTGACGATCCCGACATCCTGGGTGACCGGCCCGCTGCCGCCGCTGCCCGTGCCGGTCGGGGTCGTTCCGCTGCCGCCCGCTCCGGTGGTTGTCGCCCGGCTGGAGCCGGACCCACCGGCCCCCGACGTGTTCGCGGCCATACCGCCGAACGAGCCGTTGCAGGCGCTCACGCCGGTGGCGATCAGAACCGCCGTCAACGACCAGATGCCGCGCAGGTGTCGACCTTGCTTTCGAGCTTCCATGGCCGCTCTCCGTTCGCTGTCGGTTGTGATGCGTGGAGACATGTTCAACCCTTCAGAGCGGTCAGCTCACCGCCGTAGCTGGACTCGCCAAACGTCGACACCGGCGTGCCCATCGCGTTGCAAAGGGCGACCAGAAGACCGTTGTTGGGCGTGCCGGCCGGCAGCGCCAGGCTGCGGCCGGTCTTGAAGTACCCGCCGCAGCTTCCCGCCATCAGGACCGGGACACCGGTGGTCTCGTGGGTGCCCGTCCGCATGCTGTTCATCCCGACCACCACGCTGCTGTCGAGCATCGACTTGCCGGTTCCGTCCGTGATGCTCTTGAGCTGCCCGATCATGTACGCCAGCTGGGATTGGAACCAGGTGTCGCAGGTGACCTTGCGCATCGTGTTCTCGTGCGCGATGGCGTGGAAGCCGTTGGTGTCGCCCGTGTTGGGATCCGACTTCAGCGGGCCGCCCGAGGAGAACCCCAGCCAGTTCATGACCAGGTTGGCCGCGCCCTGGTCGCCGACCTGCATGACGCACACCCGGGTCAGGTCGGACGCGAAGGCGGCGACCGACAGATCCATGTGCAGCTTGGTGATCGCCGGAACGCTCGCGGCCGCCGTCGGGGTGGGCTCTCCGGCGGTACTTGGGACGCTACACGCGGCCGGGTTCCCGTTGGTCGTCGACACGGGCGCGCCCCCGTCGACGGCCATGGGCGGCCCGCCGATGTTTTGCAAGCGCGACTCGATCGAGCGCACGGCGGTCAGGTGCTCGTCGATGCTCTGCTTGTCGTCGGTGCCGACGATCTTCGAGAACCGGTTGATGTCGCCGATGACGTAGTCGAGGATGCTCTTCTGGATCGCCACCGTGTTGTCGACGGGCGGCGCGCCACCGGCGCCGCTCTTGCCGCCCATCCCCATCGTGGGTGGGGTCGTCGCCGGCAACATTCCTTTGAAGTACAGGCTGAAGACGCTGGCCGGGTCGGGGTTGGGGAGCACGACCTGACCGGCGGCCGACCAGGACAGGTGTCCCGTGCTGACGACGTACGCCCCCTGGTTCAGGCTGACCAGCCCCTTGTACCCCTGCTTCTGCAGCTGCGTGCCGATGTACTGGTCGACGGAGATTCCGCCCGCGAGATCGGAGCTGGTGCCCGACGAGAGCAGCTTGTAGAAGGCGCCCGTCAGCATGCCCGGGAAGCACGCGTGCCCGGTCCGCTCGCCGGAGCCGGGCATGTCCTTGATGTATTTGTAGTCGACGCCCTTCAGCAGCAGCAGGTCGGCCATGTACGGTTTGAGCGAGTCTTGGAAGCCCATCGACCCCAACGACCAGCTCGCGGGATCGTTGCCGGCGGTCGCCCAGTTGTTGATGCTGCTGAGCATCCCGTTCGTCCAACACAGCATGTAAAGCCGCTTGATCCCGCCGACGTAACAGGCGGCATCGGTCCGATCCGCGTGCAGCATCGGCAACAACGCCGCGCCCGCTCCCATGGATTTGAGCAACAGGCGGCGAGAGAAACGGAGATCGCGCTTCATCATGGCGTCCTCGGGGGCAGCAGGTGCGGAAGGAACGTCGACCGCTCGGCCGCGCGGTGCTGGCGCACCACGCCTCGGCCACTACTGTTAACATTGCTCCAATGAGTCGCCCCTAACGGTGACTGCGCGAACGGTGGGCCCCGGGGCCTGACGGGTAGAATGATTTTTCGATGAAACGGCTGGGGAGCCTCGGTTTGGGCGGAATCGTGGCCCTCTTTGCTTCCGTGCCGGGGTGCGGCGGGCAAACCGAGGCGCGCACCGGCGATCCTCGGCGCGAGAGCCTCGATGTCCCCGGGGGTAGCTACCAGCGCACCTACGGCAGCGACGCCGCTGCCGGCGACCCGGCGACGGTCAGCGGGTTCCAGCTGGACAAGTACCTCGTGACGGTCGGCAGGTTCCGGGCGTTCGTTGCGGCCACCGTCGTTGGATGGACGCCGGCGGCGGGCTCGGGCAAGCACGCGCACCTGAACGGCGGCCGCGGCCTCGTCGACAGCGGGAGCGCCGAATTCGAGCCGGGCTGGAACGACGCGGACGCTGTCGCCTTGCCGGCCACCCTACCCGAATGGCAGGCCAGCCTCGCGTGCGAGCCGTCATTTCAGACGTGGACCGACGACCCGGGGCCGGGAGATACCCGACCCATCAACTGCGTCGACTGGGCGCAGGCGTACGCGTTTTGCATCTGGGACGGCGGCTTTCTGCCCAGCGAGGCCGAGTGGGAATACGCGGCGGCGGGCGGCGCCCAGCAGCGCCCCTACCCCTGGGGGTCCGCCGATCCCGCGACCGGCGTGTATGCGATCTCGGGATGCAACTACCCACCGGGATCCGTGTCCTGCAGCGGTGCCGACAACGTCGCCCCGGTCGGGTCGGCCCCCGCGGGGGCCGGCCGCTGGGGGCAGCTCGACATGGCCGGCGAGCTGGCCGAGTGGACGCTCGACTGGTACGTCCCGTACGCAACGCCCTGCGTGGACTGCGTCGCGCTGACGGACTTCTCTTACAAGGTCCTGCGCGGGGGGTCGTTCGGCACCAACACCGACGACATCTTTTCGTTCGCCCGCGACGGCGACGTCCCCGGCACCCGAAACGCCTTCGACGGCGTCCGCTGCGCGCGCGCGCCTTGACCTACCTGAAGCCGGCGACGGAGGCGGGCAGCG
>JBJMQQ010000149.1:0-6332 GCA_045802645.1 Polyangia bacterium | reverse complement strand
CACCCGACCGTTTTCGTCAGTCGATCGCCGCACAAGCCGAGGTGTGACACCCGGCCTTGGCCGTTACGAAACGCGCGCGAAACATGCGCGATATCTGCTGGATTTACGTCGGGCGGCGTCGACAAAAAAATGGATCCTGGAGATGGAATCCCTTCGCCTTCGACGCGGCGAAAGCGCTAAAAAGGGTTCCACCATGAGCGGAAATTCAGCACGACGAGCAGCAATCACGGCGGCGACGAACTACAAGCACGGCGAGCCGCCGCTCGACTACAAGGAAAGCCCTGCGGCCACTCTGTTCGGGACGAACGTCTTCAGTCTCGCGACGATGAAGGCGCAGCTTCCGAAGGAAATCTTTCGTTCGGTGAAGCGCACCGTCGACACGGGCTCGGCGCTGGACCCGCGCGTGGCCGACGTGGTCGCCGCCGCGATGAAGGCGTGGGCGCTGTCGAAAGGCGCCACGCACTACGCGCACGTCTTCTACCCGCTGACCGGCCTCAGCGCGCACAAGCAGGACAGCTTCCTGTCGCCGGACGGCGAGGGCGGCGCGATCACGGAGTTCGCCGGCAAGACGCTGGTGCAGGGCGAACCCGACGCGTCGAGCTTCCCGAACGGCGGCATCCGCGGCACCAGCCAGGCGCGCGGCTACACGGCGTGGGACGTGACCAGCCCGGCGTACCTGCTGGAGACCGCCAACGGCACGACCCTCTGCATCCCCACCGCGTTCGTGTCCTGGACCGGCGAGGCGCTCGACAAGAAGACCCCGCTGCTGCGGTCTGGTCAGGCGCTGAACACGCAGGTCGCGCGCATCTTGAAGCTGTTCGGCCACGAGAAGCCGTCGATGGTCGTCTCGTACGCAGGTGCTGAGCAGGAGTACTTCCTGATCGACAAGCACTTCTTCTACGCGCGCCCCGACCTGCTGAACGCCGACCGCACGCTGTTCGGCGCCAAGCCGCCCAAGGGGCAGGAGTTCGAGGACCACTACTTCGGCGACATCCCCGCGCGCGTCATCGCGTTCATGAGCGAGTGCGACCGCGAGCTCTTCAAGCTGGGCGTCCCGGTGAAGACCCGCCACAACGAGGTCGCGCCGAGCCAGTTCGAGGTGGCGCCGGTCTTCGAGAGCGCCAACATCGCGGCCGACCACCAGCAAATGATCATGGTGACGCTGAAGCGCGTCGCCGAGAAGCACGGCCTGGCCTGCCTGCTGCACGAAAAGCCTTTCGCCGGCGTGAACGGCTCGGGCAAGCACGTGAACTTCTCGTTCGGCAACCAGACCCAGGGCAACCTGCTGGATCCGGGCGAGACCCCGCACGACAACGCGCAGTTCCTGGTGTTCTGCGGCGCGGTCATCCGGGCCGTCCACAAGTACGCGGGGCTGCTGCGCGCGGCGATCGCGACGGCCAGCAACGATCACCGTCTGGGCGCGAACGAAGCGCCGCCGGCGATCATCTCGATCTTCCTGGGCGAGCAGCTGTCGGACGTGTTCGAGCAGATCCGCAGCGGCGGCGCCAAGTCGTCCAAGATGGGCGGCACGCTGGAGATCGGCGTCGACTCGCTGCCCAAGCTGCCGCGCGACGCCGGCGACCGCAACCGCACCAGCCCGTTCGCCTTCACCGGTAACCGGTTCGAGTTCCGCGCCGTCGGGTCGAGCCAGTCCATCGCCGACGCCCTGATCGCGCTCAACACGGCAATCGCGGAGTCGTGCGATGCCATCGCGACCAAGCTCGAGGGCGCGCTGGCCAGCGGCAAGAAGCTGAACGCCGCGATTCAAGAGGTCCTGGCGGACGTCATCCAGCAGCACGGCGCCGTCGTGTTCGACGGCAACGGCTACTCCACCGAGTGGCACATGGAGGCCGAGAAGCGCGGCCTGCCGAACTACAAGACCGCCGTCGACGCCTTGCCGGTGTTGCAGAGCAAGGAAGTCATCGCGCTCTTCGACAAGTACAAGGTGCTGTCCCCGCGCGAGGTGCACAGCCGCTTCGAGACGCAGCTCGAGCACTACATCAAGTCGGTCAACGTCGAGGCGAACCTGACCGCCAAGATCGGCAAGACCACCATCTTGCCGGCGGCTCTGCACTACCAGCGTCAGCTGGCCGAGAATGTCACGGCCGTCAAAGCCGCGGGGTTCACGCCGGACACCGCTGTCTTGAAGCAGGTGACGGAGCTGATCGGCAAGCTGCAGACGGGGTTGAGCGGGCTCGAGACGGCGACCAGTCACCACGGCGCCGCCGACGTCCTGGCCGAGGCCAAGCACTTCGGCACGACCGTCCTGCCGGCCATGCTGAAGGTCCGCGAAGCCGCCGACAGCCTGGAAGCCGTCGTCGACGACAGCCTCTGGCCGCTGCCGACGTTCCAGGAGATCTTGTTCATCAAGTAGCCGGGCGAAGTATCATCCGCCTCGTCGATCGGGGCGGCCATGGATCTGCAATCGTGCGGCTGGAATGAATCCCACTGGGAGGCGGTCTTTCGCGCTCACGCGCCGGAAGGCTGCCGCCCGGCGCGGGTGATCGCGCAGCACAAAGGGAAGTATCGGCTGGCGACCGAGGCGGGCGAGGGCTGGGGCGAGGTGGCCGGCAAGTTCCACCAGTCCACGCGCCGCTCGGAGTTTCCCGCCACCGGCGACTTCGTTGCGGTGCACCTGGCCGTCGGCGAAGGCTCGGCCATCATCCAGGCCGTGTTGCCCAGGACGACGGTCTTCCGGCGCAAGGCCGCCGGATCGAAGGTCGAGGAGCAAGTCGTTGCCGCCAACGTCGACACCTCCTTCATCGTGAGCGGCCTGGACGGCGAGCTGAACGGACGCCGCCTGGAACGTTACCTGACCATCGCGTGGGACAGCGGTTCTCAGCCGGTCGTTCTGTTGAACAAGGCCGACGCGTGCGATGACACCGCTGCGCGCGCGAAAGAGATCGCGCTCGTCGCCAAGGGCGCGCCTGTGCACGTCATCAGCGCCCATACCGGCGAGGGCCTCGATGCGCTGGCGCCCTATCTGACCCGCGGCCGGACGCTCGCGGCGATCGGCTCCTCAGGCGTCGGCAAGTCGACGCTGATCAACCGGTTGCTCGGCCACGAAACCCAATCCACCCAACCCGTGCGCGGCGCCGACCGCCGCGGCCGCCATACCACGACCCACCGCGAGCTGTTCCTGCTTCCGGGCGGCGCCCTGATCATCGACACACCGGGGATGCGAGAAGTCCAGATCTGGGCAGTCGAGGACGGTCTCGACACCACCTTTGCAGACATCGAAGCGCTGGCCGCCGCCTGCCGGTTCCGCGACTGCCAGCACGACAACGAACACGACTGCGCCGTCCGCGCCGCCGTTGCCCGCCAAGAGCTGCCAGCCGATCGCCTGGCCAGCTTCCACAAGCTCGCCCGCGAGCTCCGCCACGTCGCCACCGAAGCCGACTACGTCGCCGCTCGCCAGCGCAAGTCCGCCGACAAGATCGCGAACCGCGCCATGAAGCCCTTCAAGCCGCGGTGAGGGTCGCTGTGCGCGCCTGCCGGCTACCTCGCCGGGCGTTCGAACCCGATCTGGATCGGCGTGCCCGGGCACCCCTCCAGGATTTGCACGTTTGAAAACGTGCCGTTCGTGACGTTCGAACAGGCGGTTCCGTAGAGCTGAATCGCCGTGTCCGACGCGTCTGTGTAGTCCCACCCCTCGGCGTGGGTCGTGTCCCGCGGAATTTGGGTTTTCGTCGCCTCGTCCTCGACGATGACGTTGGTGGGATCTTGCGGCTTGCCGGGCAGCGGCAGCGTGCAGGAGGCGACCTTCCCGACGATCTGATTGAGCGCCGTCTGCAGGGCGGCCTGATCCGTGGCGGCGTAGTAGCTGGTCGCGGCCCCGGTCTGGGCTTCCCCGCCGTTGATCGCCATCTGGTTCAGGACCGCGACGGCGCTGGCGACGTTGCCAATGCCGACGACGAAGACCTTGATCCCGGCCGCGACTGCGTCGGCGACCGCCTTTTCAGACCCCATCTCCTCGGCCGGATTGGGCGTGACCCCGCAGTCGTTGCCCGTGCACCCGGCAGCGCAATTGGGCTCGCCGTCCGTCGCGAGGAGAATGTACTTCGGGTTCGTGTCCTGCAGCGACATCAGGTAGGCAGTCCCGGCTTGTACGGCCGCGCGGGTCGGCGTGTTCGTCGCGGTGCCCCTGCGTGCAAGCGCCGTCGTGATCGCACCGGCGTTGTTGGCGAGAACGGGAACGGTTGCGCCAGGCAACACGTTGCACGCTTCGGGATCCGAGCCGTCGGCGAAGAACTTCAGGCCCCAGTTCACGGTCGCCTGCGTGGTCGTCACCACCTGCGTGACCGCGACCGTCATCTCCGACCATTTCGAGGCTGCCCCACATCCGCGGCGGCAGCTCTGGTCGTTGTCGTCGTTGTCCATCGAGCCGGACCGGTCCTGGATGAGCAGGACGTCCGGCGGGACCACCTTCAGCGGATTGTTCACCTGCCCGCAGTTGGCGTCCACGCTGGGCGGCGGCGGCGGCAGAAACCCGCCGCCGTCGGTCAGGGCTGGACCCGACCCTCCCGTCCCCGACCCGGAGCTCGCCCCGGTGCCCGTTCCGGAGCCAGGCGTCGAGCCCCCGGCGCCGGCGCCCGGTCCGCCACCGCTGCCGTCACCCAGCTTGGGCGCGAAAGAACACGCGCCGTGAACGAATACGAGGAGAGCACTCGAGACCAGAACTTCGATCCGTCGCTTCGCCATGGGGGCCGCCTCCGTGACGTCCTACATTTATGCCCAACATTTCACGACTGCCAGCAATGTTTATGGCGCAATCGATTCACCTGCCGAGCAGCGACGCGACAGCCTGCGCGTCCGCGGGGGAAGCCGGCGTGAAGACGACCAGGCTCAGCCCTTCGGCGGCGTCGACGGAGAACGTCTGGCAATCGAAGCTGATCAGCCCGGCCGTCGGGTGGCGGAAACGTTTGGCCCCCACCCAGGCGCTGCGGACGTCGCGCTCGGCCCACAGACGACGGAACTCGGCGCTGCTTGCGTGCAGCTCGGCGGCGAGGGCGGCCGCCTCGGAGGCCTCGCCGCCACGGGCGATGGCGATCCGGAAGGCGCCGAGTGCGAAGCGCGCGTCCGACTCCCACGACGCACGATCGACCCGGCCGGCATGACCGCCGGCGGCCCCAAATAGCCGCCGGAGCACATTTCGTTCGGCCGGCGACAACGCGGCGTAGTCCGCCAGCACCGCCGTCGCCGCCGCATTCCAGGCGACGATGTCCCAGGTCGGCGTCTTCACCAGCGCTGGGCTGGTGGGCAACGCATCCAGGACCCCCTGTAACGCAGGCGGGACCGGCGCCGGTGACGTCGGCGTGATCGGCGGCGGGCGCTGGTGCGCCAGCAGGAACAGCATCTCGCGCCCGGTCGCGTCCAGCTCCAGCGCACGCGCCAGCCGTTCCAGCACCTCATCCGAGGGCGCGCCGCCGCGCCCCTGTTCGAGCCACGTGTACCAGGTGACACTGACGCCGGCCCGCGTGGCGACCTCTTCACGCCGGAGCCCGGGCGTACGTCGGCGGCTCTGCGCGCCGGGTTCCGGCGACACACGGCCGCGGCGGTCGCGCAAGAAGCCGCCCAGCGACAGCGCCGGCTCGGCAAGGATGTTAGTCGGCATACCCGTATGACGTCTCGGCTGTTCGTCGCCCCGCCCAGGAAGCATAAACGCTGGTGTCACATGAGGAGGTCCACATGCGAATTTTCGTGACCGGCGCGACCGGGTTCATCGGTTCGGCGACCGTCCGTGAGCTGATCGGGGCAGGGCATTCGGTTCTGGGCCTGGCGCGCAGCGACGCCGCCGCGGCGAGCCTGGAGAACGCCGGAGGCGACGTCCATCGCGGAGCGCTGTCGGACCCCGCCAGCCTGGTTGCGGGCGCGCGCGCCTGCGACGGCGTCATTCACACGGCCTTCATCCACGATTTCGCGCGCACCACGATTGCCGAAGCAGCCGTCGTCGACGCGCGGGTCGTGGAGGCCCTGTGCGCGGCGCTCGAAGGCTCAGGCAAGGCGCTGGCCATCGCCTCGGGGACGGCGTTGCTCCCGGCGGGCCGGCTCGTGACCGAAGCAGACGTGCCGGTGACCGGAGCTCCTCGCGGCCCTTCCGAGGCCACCATCCAGGCGGCGAGCGATCGCGGCGTCCGCGCGAACGCCGTTCGCCTGCCGCCGACGGTTCACGGCACCGGCGACCACGGCTTCGTGCCCATGCTGATCGACATCGCCCGCCGCACCGGCGTGGCCGCGTACGTCGGCGACGGAACCAACCGCTGGCCGGCTGTCCACCGGTTCGATGCCGCGCGCGTGTTCCGCCTGACCGTCGAGACGGCGGCGTCCGGAAT
>JBJMQQ010000148.1:0-31807 GCA_045802645.1 Polyangia bacterium | reverse complement strand
GGAACGAATGGCAGCCCAGCGTGTAGCCGCCGATCAGCACGACGTTCATGAGCAGGACCAGCGAGCCGACCCCGATGCCGAAGGTGGTGTGCCCGGTCTTCGGGTCGTTGAACATGAACCCCTTCACGACGTCGATCGACAGAAGCACGATGAACAGCAGCGCGAAGTACAGCGCGTACCGGTGGATGTTCTGGATCAGCAGCGGCCACTTGGCTTCGCCGCGGTATTCGTTGCGCGGCTCGCCGACCGCGCAGGCAGGCGGGTCGGCCCAGAACGCTTTGTAGTAGGCGCCGCGGTAGTAGTAACAGGTCATCCGGAACGCCAGCGGGAACACGAGGATCAGCATCGCCGGCGAGTACTTGACGAAGGGGAGCCAGGCCCAGCGCCACGGTCCGAACACCGCGTGCGGCGACCCGCCGAACAGCTCAGGCGAATAGAGCGGCGAGAGGTAGTTGCCGTACCAGTAGTTGTCGCCCTGGAGCAGCGCCCAGGTCACGTAGACGATGAACGACGAGAAAACGATGAGCGTCGTCAGCGGCATGACCCACCAGCCGTCTTTGCGGGCGGTGTGTCCGAACTTCACCCTCTTCAGCGGAACGTCGACGGTGGCCATGAACCGTCGCGGAGCATAATCGGGAGAGGCCAACTTTCAAAGGGTTCGTGAGGGGCTGGCGGCTAGCGGCAGCGTGGGCGTGGGCGTGTCCGTGTTCGAGTTCGTGTCCGTCTCGGGGCACGCAATTCGCGACACGCGGGCCACCCTCGAACACGAACTCGAACTCGCTCACGCCCTCGCCAGCCCTCCGGCTGCTGACTCTTACGCCGCTGCGTGCGATCCCGTGGTGCCTGTCCGCGTGCGGCGCGGAAGCGAAAGGATCTTCGCGTTGATCGGCACCTCGTTCAGGAACCGCTGGCGCCACCCCACGTCCGCGATCCGCTCGGCGTGGGCCAACAGCCGCTGCCGCGCAACCAGCAGCGCCGCATTGGCCGCCTCGTCGTCGCCCGCCGCCCGCAGCGCCTCGGCGTAAGTCCAGCGGACCGCCGACTCGCCCTCTTCGATCTCGCCCAGCCGCTCCAGCGCTTCGTGCGCGTGTCGTGCCGCCGCCAGGCCGTCGCCCACGTCGCCCGCCGCCAGCCGCGCGCGGGCCAGCGCCGCCAGCGCGGCCACCTGCAGCGACGGCGCGACGGCCAGCGTCTCGACCGCCGCGCCCGCCTCACGCGCCGCACCGTCCAGGTCGCCGGCCGCGATCAGGATGTCCGTCATGTAGATGCGCGCCGCGCCCTCCAACCGTCGCTCGCCCTGTCGGCAGAAGGCGTCGACGGCGGCCCGCTCGAGCCGCTGGGCTTCGCCCAGCTCCTTTCCAAAGCCCAGCACGCGCCCGAGGTTGTGCAAGACTCCCGCCGAGACCTCGTGCAGCCCCATACGCTCGCTGGCGAGCAGCGCTTGCCGCAGCGCCGCCTCGGCGCGCTGGAAGTCACCCAGCTCGCAGTAGACGTGGCCTAGATTTGTCCGGACCGTGCAGGCATTGCGGACGTCACCGGCCTGCTCGAACGCTTGCAACGCCGCCTCGAGCCCCGTCAAGCAGCGCCCCAGATCGCCCGCCGACGAAGCGCGCACCGCGCGCACCTGTTGCAACAGCGCCAGCGCCTGCGGGTCCAGCACCGCGTCGGCGTCGGCCAGCTTGCCGATCATGCCCATCAGCGGATCCGCCACCGCGTACCGCCCGCCGAAGATGAGGTAGCTGGCCGCCCAGGACAGGCAAATGATCCGCGCGCTGCGGACGTCGGGGTCCTCGCTGCTGGTGACGGCCTCAATCTGTCGGACCTGCTCCTCGACGACATCCAGGCTGGCCCGTTTGGCGGCGGCGATGATGGCTTGCCCGCGCGCGCGGAACCAGTCCACGCCGCCCCAGGGCAACGCGGCCGCCGCCTCCAGCGCGCGCGCCTCGGCTTGCGCCAGCTCGCCCCGCCAGACGTGACTCTCGGCCTGGACCAGCCGCAGCCGGCCGATGGTGTCTCCGACGGCGCCGCCCTGGATGCCCGCCTCCGCGCGCTCGATCGCGGCGCCCAGGTCGTTGGCGGCCAGCGCCTGCGCCGCGGCCCGCTCGTACCACGGGACTGCGCGTGCCGGCTCGCCGCCGCGCCGGAAATGGTCGGCCAGCACCATCGCGTCGCCAGCACCGGCTTGCTCCAGCCAGGCCCCCGCCAGCCGGTGCCCCAGCTGGCGATCCTCGTCGGTCAGCATCGCGTAGGCCGCCTCGCGCACCAGCGCGTGCGCGAACACGTATTCGACGTCGTCCTGCCGCAGCGGCTGCGCCGCGCGGGCGATGAGCTCGTGGTTCGCCAGCCGCTCGATCGCGTCGATGATCGTCTCGTCGTCAGGCGCGGCCCCCAGCAGCGACCCGATGCCGGCGCGCGAGAACCGCTCGCCGAAGACGGCAGCCGCCCGCAGCACGCGCTTGCCTTCCGGACCTTCAGCGTCGAGGCGTGCCTGGACCATCGCCAGGACGGAGTCCGGCAGACCATTCGCTCGCCCGGCCGCCATCGCCCGGATCAGCTCTTCGACGTAGAAGGCGTTGCCGTCGGCCCGTTCGACGATTCGTCCGACAACGTCGTCGGCGACACCGGTCAGCGCCTGCTTGACCAGCTGCTCGGCCGCGCGGCGCGACAGCGGCGCCAGCTGGATCGTCTGCCGGTGGCGCGCCAGCCACAAGTCGGGGAAACGCTCTTCCACCTCCGGCCGCGCCAGCGCCAGCACCATGAATGGCTGGTCGTGCAGGTTGCGCAGCGCGCTGTCGAGGAAGCTCACGGTGCCGAGGTCGCCCCAGTGCAGGTCCTCCAGGACCAGCAGCACCGGGTGGGCCGCGCACTCGGCCATCAGCCAGTCCTCGAACGCGCGGCGCATGCCGTCGCCCATCAACTGCGGGTTGGCGCGCGCGGCCCTCAGCGCCTCGCGCTGCGTGTCCTCGAACCGGACGTCGGCGATCTCGCCCAGGAACTCGGTCACGCGCTCGCGGATCTCGCGCGGGACGTGCCGTCCGATGCGGGCCGCCAGTTTTTCTCGGCGCGCCTCCAGCGGCTCGCCGTCGAGGACGCCCGCTGCCCGCCGGATCATCCGGGCCAGCATGGCGAACGGAGATCCGGCGCCCACGGAGTCGCCACCGCCGAAGAAGACCTCCGCGCGCTCGGGCTGCCGCTGGACCCAATCGATCAGCTCCTGCCTCAGCCGCGACTTCCCGACGCCCGCCGTCCCCACCACCAGCACCGCCGTCGCCGTCGACTCGGCGGCCGTGCCGGCGTAGAGGTTCGTCAGCATCGACATCTCGCGGCCGCGCCCGACGAACGGCGTGGCCTTGCCCAGCAGCTGCCGCTGCACGCCGAATCCGTCGCGCTCGGCCCGCAGGTAGGCCGCCGTGCCGTCGCGCCAGACCTCGAAACGGGCGTCCAGCAACCCGGCCGCCACGTCATCCAGGCGGATGGCCCCCGGCGCGGTCCCGCGCAGCAGCAGCGCCCCGTTGTCGATGACGTCACCCACCGCCGACCACGTCGAGAACCGCCCGTGCCCGGTCGACACCACCAGCGGCACGTCGGGCAGGATGTGACGTATGGCCAGCGCGCAACGCGCCGCGCGCGCCGCCTGGTCGGTGGCCCGTTCGGACTCGGGCAGCGACACGACCACCGACCCGTCGGGCAGCGGGTGAATCCGCGCGCCGTACTGGCGCACCAGGTCCTCTTCCATCGCCATCAGCCGCCGCAGGCGCCCGGCGATGCCGGCCTCTTCGGGCGCCGCCGCCGGCGCGCTCCACAGCTTCTCGCCCGTCGGAGAAGGGCCGGCGATGACCACGCACGCGATGCGCCGCTCGCTGGCCGTCAGCGACACGGTGGCGGACGCACGCGGGAGGCGCGCCGGTCGCCCGTTGCCGTCGTCATAAGCGGGCGCCAGTCCCTCCAGCGCCTCCAGCACCGCGATCGCGTCCGGAACCCGCTGCTCGGGGTCCTTGGCCAGCATCCGGGCCAGCACGTCGTCGATCTCCTGCGGGATGTGCGGCGCGACGTCGCGGACGCGGGGCGGCTCGACCAGCAGGATCTTCGCCAGCAGCGCCGTGACGGCCTCGGCCTCGAACACCGGCCGGCCCGTGAGGCACTGGAACAGAACGCAGCCCAGCGAGAAGACGTCCGCGCTGGGTTTGATGTCGCGCGCGCCACGAACCAGCTCGGGCGCCATGTAGCCCGGGGTCCCGATCACGGACCCGGTACGGGTCAGCTTGCGCGCGCCGCTGGTCAGCCGCGCGATGCCGAAGTCCAGCACCTTCAGGCGCTCGATGTCGCCGCCCGGCAGGAACAGGTTGCCGGGCTTGATGTCGCGGTGAACGACCCCTTTGGCGTGCGCGTGCGCCAGCGCCTCGGCGGTGCGGCGCCCGATGGCGATCGTTTGGTCGATCGACGGCAGCTCGCGATCCAGCTTGTTGGCCAGATCCTCGCCGTCCATCCACTCCATGACGATGTAGCGGGCGCCGTTCTCGGCGACCCCGTGGCTGATGTACCGGACGATCGCCGGGTGAACCAACCCGGCCATGATCGTCGCTTCCTGGTCGAAGCGATCGGCCAGCCGAACGTCACGGCCCGCCAGGATCTTGACGGCGACGGTGGCCCCGGACATCAGGTCGCGGGCGCGGTAGACCGCCCCCATCCCGCCCGCGCCGGCTTGCGCCAGCAGCTGGAAACGACCGGCGAGGACGCGCGTCGACGACGCCGGGGTTTGCCCAGCTGGGTCGTCGCGGGAGGTCAAGGAACCCTCCTACGACCCCTGTGCGATCTTCCGATCACATCGTCGGCTTCGGCAGAAAGACGGTCGCACTTTCGAGATAAGAGGTGCCCGACAGTCGTTTGCCGCTATCGCTGCAGATGTCGTACTCGCCGAATGGCCCCTGGAACAGGCAGTCGTTCGCGCACGAGCCCACCACCGTCATGGGGCATTTGCTCAACGAATCTCCGCAGACACGCTCGTCGCTGGTCGCGCCGGGCGGCAGGCAGACGAACCGCGGCTGACCGGGGATGAACACGTTCCCGAAGTACGTCGCCTCGCGCTGGGTGTAGGTGGTGAGCTCGCTGCGGCTGGGAAGAAGCGCCGGGTGGAGGCCACGAACCGAGATCTCCCGCTCGACACCAGCGGCGTCGATGCGCGCCAGCATGCAGGCGCTGACCCAACGCTGGCAGGACCCGTCACAAGAACCACCCGACCTCCCCCACTGCGGGGCCAAGCCGACGGACCCGGGGAAGTGATAATCCACGCCGCCCAGCGTCAGGTTCAAGCTCTGCTTCGAGTCCAGCGCACAGGACACCAGATACTTCAGGAACTGCGGGGTGGATGGATCGGTCACCCCGTCGGGGGACAGCGCATTCGCCATGAGGGCGTTCGCCATCAGCGCATTCGCCATCAGCGCATTCGCGACCAGGGAATTCGCCATCAACGAATTCGCCATGAGGGAGTTCGCCATCAGCGAATTCGCCATCAGCGAGTTTTCGGTGACGGCCGCGATCGCGATGGGAGCGGCGCTGCCGGGACCCGCCGTTTGACCGCCGCAGGCCCCCGCCCCCGCCGCGAAGATCATGACACTCAGAGCGTGCGTGAGGCGCTTTGACTGCATGGTCGGGACATCGGTGCCCCTCCGCTAATGCTTTAGCCTATTTACGAAGTTTTTGGCTACTTGTTTAAGTAATGAAAATTACGCTATTTTTCTGGAGACCTTTGCCGACGTCCTGCGCCAGACCCCGGATTTCGTCGTCCGTGATCCCCTTCTTCGTGTCCGAGAGCGCCGAGAAGCGGGTGTAGAGCTCGTCCAGCTGCTCCTTGTCCAATGACAGCCCCAGATCCCCCACGCGGACCTTCAGCGCGTGGCGGCCGCTGTGCTTTCCCAGCACGAGCCGGCTCTCGGGAACGCCGACCGTCTTCGGCTCGATGATCTCGTAGGTCGTCCGCTCTTTGAGGTAGCCGTCCTGGTGGATGCCGGCCTCGTGCGCGAAGGCGTTGCGCCCGACGATCGCCTTGTTCGGCTGGACGCCGACGCCGATGATCTCGGTCAGCAGCTGGCTGGCGGGAAAGAGCTGCTCGGTGCGGATGCCCGTCACGTACGGCAACCGATCGCCGCGCGTCTTCAGGACCATCACGATCTCTTCCAGCGAGCAGTTGCCGGCGCGTTCACCGATGCCGTTGATCGTGCACTCGACCTGGCGCGCGCCGTTTTGCACGGCGGCCAGGGAGTTGGCCACCGCCAGCCCCAGATCGTTGTGACAGTGCACGCTGACGATCGCCGAAGAGCCCAGCGCCCGCGCGACCTGACCGATCAGCGCGCCGTACTCCTCGGGGATGCCGTACCCGACGGTGTCAGGGATGTTCACCGTCGACGCGCCGGCAGCAACGACCGCCTGCGCGACCTGAATCAAGTAGTCCGCCGGCGTTCGCCCGCCGTCCTCGGCAGAGAACTCGACGTCGCCCACGTGCTTGTGCGCCAGCGCCACGGCCGCCGCCGCCTCTTCCAGCACCTGCTGCCGGTTCTTCTTCAGCTGGTACTTGAGGTGGATGTCGCTGGTCGCCAGGAAGACGTGAATGCGCGGCGCGACGCGCGCGCCGTCCAGAGCCTTGGCCGCGCGCTCGATGTCCAGCGCGGTGGCGCGCGCGAGGGCGGCCACGCGCACCGGCACCTCGCGTCCGACCTGCTGTACGGCCTCGAAGTCGCCGACCGACGCAATCGGGAACCCCGCCTCCATCACGTCCACACCCAGCTCCGCCAGCTTGTGCGCCATCCGCAGCTTCTCGGGGATGTTCATGCTGCAGCCCGGCGCCTGCTCGCCGTCGCGGAGCGTCGTGTCGAAAATGCGGACCTGCTGGACCGTCGGAGACGAAGAAGACATCACTCAACCTTGGGTTGTCGTTAGGAATTTGGCAAATTTATAAAAGTTGTTGGATCGATAAGCATTCTTTATGGCAGCGTCGCCCGCCATGGAGCTGCACGCCCTGCAAGTATTCGAGACGGTCGTCGCGGAGCGCAGCTTTTCTCGCGCCGCCGAGAAGCTGTTCCGAACCCAACCGGCCGTGTCGCTGGCGATCCAGCGGCTGGAAAACGAGCTCGGCGACAAGCTGATCGATCGCGCCGCCAAGGACCTGGTGCCCACGGACACCGGCCGCACGGTGCTGGACTTCGCGCGCCGTTTCCGGAACCTCGAGAACGAGCTGGCGAGCGCTCTGGCCGAGCTGCGCGACAACTCGGCCGGGCGCCTCGTGATCGGCGCGAACGAATCGTCGACGCTGTATCTGCTGCCGCACATCCAGCGCTACCGGGAGAAGTTCCCGAAGATCAAGGTGCAGGTGCGTCGCAGCCAGTCCAGCCGCATCCCGATCGAGCTGCTGGAAGGTGACCTCGAGCTGGGGGTCGCCAGCTACGATCCGGGCGACGACCGCCTGGTCACGAAGGTCATCTACACCGACGCGCTGGCCTTCGTGGTATCCCCCAAGCACCGCTTCGCGCGCCGCCGCTCGGTCTCCATCGCCGAGCTGGGCGAAGAGACCTTCGTCGCGCACAACGTCGTGTCGCCGTATCGCGAGCTGGTCCTGCGCGAGTTCCGCCGCCACAAGGTCCCGCTGCGGATGGACGTCGAGATGCCCACGCTGGAGACTATCCGCCGCCTGGTCGCCAGCAGCGACGGCGTCGCGTTCCTGCCACGCATGGCCGTGCGGCAGGACGTCGAGAGCGGCGCGTTGCGCGAAATCAACGTCAAGGAGCTGCACGTCGAGCGGAAGGTGCGCCTTCTCTATGCAAAGGCGCGTACGCTGAGCCACGCTGCGCGGGCGTTTCTCGAGCTCGTGTAGGGAAACAAGCTCTTCCGGAGCCTTGTTTTTGAGGCTGCGGGGGAACACCGGGCGCTTATACTCAGTTGTACCTTGAGCGAGGCGCCACCGTCCCCTGCCCCGGACCCGGATCCTTCTAAAACCGAGTCGACACGCAACGAGGCAACCTGGTCGGCGCGAATCGCCGCCCGCCGCGCGCACGCGAACTGGCGACCGTCGCGTGATGCTCGCCGCTACGGCATCCAGCTGCGGCGGTTCGCGGGGCCGGCCGTCTACGGGCGGCAGCTCAGTCATCTGCGGATCGCGCACCTGACGGATCTGCACGTCGGCCGCATCACGCCGTTCGAGGTGCAGCGCACCGCCGTCGAGATGACGAACGCCGAGAAGCCGGATCTGATCGTCATCTCGGGCGACTTCGTCTGCCACAGCCAGCTCTATCTCGATCAGCTCACGGAGGTGATCCGCCTGTTCCAGGCGCCCGTCATCACCGTGCTCGGGAACCACGACTACTGGTCCGGCGCCGACGAGGTCCGGCGCGCGCTGGAACGTGGTGGCGCCGAGGTCCTGCGCAACCGCAACACCGTCATCACGCTCGGGACGCAGCAGCTGCAGGTGGTCGGCCTCGACGATGCGTACACGGGGCACGCGCGGCGCGACGAGGCGGTGAAGGGCCTGCGCAAGGACATCCCGCTGCTGGGGATCTCGCACATCGCCGAGGAGGCGGACGGCCTGTGGCGCTACGGCGTGCCGCTGGTCCTGTCGGGCCACACGCACGGCGGACAGGTCACGCTGGCGCGGCTTCACGAGCTGGCGGTCGGCATCGTCGCCGGACACAAGTACGTCCACGGCCTCTACGGCTCGCGCGATCACGCGCCCGACGATTCGCCGAACGGCGCCGTCTACGTCGGCGCGGGCATCGGCGCCGCCGTCGTTCCGTTCCGTCTCGGCGAGCGCGGCAAGCGCGAAGTGACGATGTTCGAGCTGGGCTGCGAGCCGGGCGACTTCGTCGAGCACCACAGCGAGCAAGAGCCGATGAAGGGGCGAAAGCCCACCCAGGCCACCATCGAACGGCGGGCCGCCGCGGTCCTGCGCAAGCGCCTGCGCCGCGAAAAACGGCTGCTGGAACCCTAGTCGCTCACCCTACGGGCGAGCCGTATTTCGCCGGGCGTGGCGAGATCGGCGATGGATTTCACGCGCTTTCCGTGTGCGCGCGTGTGGCACAAAGCTCTTGCGTAAGTACGCAGTGTTGCCATATTCGCGCCCATGCCCAAGTACACCCTCCCAGATCTGGCCTACGACTACGGCGCCCTGGAGCCGCACGTGTCGGGCAAGATCATGCAGCTTCACCACGACAAGCATCACCTGGCGTACGTGAACGGCGCCAACACGGCCACCGAGCAGCTGGCCGAATCGCGCGAGAAGAACGACTTCGCGAAGATCGCCGCCCTGGAAAAGGCGCTGGCGTTCCACACCTCCGGTCACGTCCTGCACTCGCTGTTCTGGCAGAACCTGGCACCGAAGGCCGGCGGCGAGCCGACGGGTGCGCTGGCCGAGCAAATCAAACAGGACCTGGGCAGCTTCGCGGGCTTCAAGAGCCAGCTGACCAATGCCGCGATGACGATCATGGGCTCGGGTTGGGCGGCCCTGGCCTGGGAGCCCGTCGCGCAGCGGCTGGTGACCACCCAGATCTATGATCACCAGAGCAACATCACCCAGGGCGGCGTTCCGATCCTGGTGCTGGACGCGTGGGAGCACGCCTTTTACCTGCAGTACGGACCCGATAAGAAGAGCTTCTTCGACGCGGTCTGGAACCTGTGGAACTGGGTGGACGTCGCCCAGCGCTTCGAGAAGGTCCGGACCCTCGACCTGTCCATTCGCGGTGCAACGGACCGCTAAAAAGTTGAACTGATCCCGACTTGGGTGCCGACTGACACCCTGCCTACCCCCCAGGAGACGACAATGATGAAGAAGCTTGCAGTGCCTGCCCTCATGCTTGCCATGGCGGCTTTCGGTTGTTCCAGCAGCACGACCACCACCACCGGGACCGGCGGTTCCGGCGGCCACTCGACTGGCGGCAGCGCAGTCGCCGGTCACGCAGGCGGCGGCAACTCGGGCGGCGGTACGTCCGGTGGCGGCACCTCGGGCGGCGGTACGTCCGGCGGCGGCACCAGCGGCGGCGGTCGCGCGGGTGGCGGCACTTCAGGCGGCGGCACCTCCGGCGGCGGCACCTCCGGTGGCGGCACCTCCGGTGGCGGCACCTCCGGTGGCGGTCACGCCGGCGGCGGCACCTCGGGTGGCGGCACCTCGGGCGGCGGCGCGGGCGGCGGGATTCAGGCGCTGGCCAGTTGCACTGTCACGGCGCAGGACCACACCAGCGTCCTGACTGCTGCTGCGTTCTGCGCGAACCTGCTCGCGAACTGCCCAGCGGCCACTGGATATACTGACGAAGCGACCTGCGAGGCTTCGTACATGGCTGCCGGAGCATCGGTGGATAAGCGCAACTGCCAGTCGTACCACCTCTGCTGGGGCGTCGAAGGACAGGGACCGTCCGGCGGTGGCATCCCCGCCACGCACTGTCCGCACGCGCAGGCGATGGCGGTCTGCACGACGGCCAATTATCCGTAGCCAGACCGTCTAGATCGAAAAAAGGCGCTCGTCCCGCGAGGGACCGGGCGCCTTTTCTTTTTGAGCGCATGCAACGCGACCTGAACTAAGATCGAGTCGTGCAGCGTCTCCTGGCGATTGTGGCTCTAGTGCTGGTGGCTGCCGCGACGGTCACGTCCTGTGAGGACGATTCGGTGTACAAGGCCGGGCCGGCGACGTTTCAGAACGACGTGCTGGACGGCGGCTCCGACGCGGCGCCGTGAGTTGCGCGCCGCCGCTCAGGCGGCGGAAACCTGACGCGGCTGTGTGTGCCAGCCGACCAGAACTGTAAGCCCGGAACTTGCTGGGGGTGGCCGAGCTAGCGTACTCTGCTGGGCGGCCCACTGCGGCCCAGGAGAGAGCTCGATGGTCATTGATCGCTTCCCGACGCCTGTTCGAAGGCCGGTTCGCAGAACGGCTCGGGGTCTCGCTGTCATCGCCGCGTTCATGATGACCGCGGGGCTGCTCGCCGCTGGTTGCACGAACAGCGAGGGATCGAACATCGCGCCGAAGCGCCCCGTTCCGGACGCCAGCGCGGACGCAGCGTCCGACGCCGCGGGAACGGCCGGAGCAGGCGGAGCAACCGGCACCGCGGGAGCAACCGGCACCGCGGGAGCTGGCGGCGGAGGCGGCGCCGCCGGTGGAGGCGGAGCCGGCGGGACCACAGGCGGCGGCGGTCACGGCGGTGTGACCGGCCTGGGCGGCCTTCCCGGGGTCGCGGGCGCGGGTGGCGGCCTCGTCGGGACCGCGGGCGCAGCCGGCGCCGGCTGACGTCCCTATCTGATCCGCCACGGGTCGCGATCTCAGTCGCGGGCCCCCCCGGCCCGCGGTACTTTCTTCGCATGCTGCAGCTCTCGGACGGGCCGCTCGTCGTCGGTGTGGCCGATCGGGCTGCAACGCTGGCCGACTGCGCCGCCTTGCCGCTCACGCAGCGACCCTTCGATCTCGTCGAGGCCCGCATCGATCTCTTCGACGGCCAAGCGCTGGGTCAGGACGCGGCCGAAGCCTGCGCGCGCCTGGAATCCAGCGGCACGCCAGTCCTGATCACGATCCGGTCGGCGGCGCAGGGCGGGCGCTTCGAAGGTCCTGACACCGCCCGCTTGACCCTGTTCCAGGACGCCCTGCGGGTCGCCTCATGGGCTGACGTCGAGGACGACGCCCCCATCGCGGGCGACGTCGCCGGTCTCCTCACCAGCCGGCCAAACGCCCAGCTGATCGTGTCGCACCACGATTTCCAGCGGACGCCGCCCCTGCCCGACCTGCTGGCGGTCGCCGCGCGCTGCCAGGCGGTGGCACCTGGCGCGATCGCGAAGATCGCAACGCGCGTCCGCGACGACGCCGACCGGACGGTCCTGCGCACCCTGCTGGCGCGACAGCCGCGCCGGACGGCGGTGATCGGGATGGGCGACGAGGCGTTCCGGATCGAGCTCGCCGCCGCCGGCTCGGTCCTGGCCTACGGCTTCGTCGGGGCGTCAACCGCGCCCGGTCAAACGTCGGCGCAAGCGCTGCACGGGCGGCTGCTCGCCGTGTCGGCGGCCTACGCGGCCCGCCGGGCGGTCGCCGCGCGCGCTACCTGACGAAGCAGCCCGCCAGCAGCGGGGCGCCCATCATGGCACCGCGCCCGACGCACAGGAGCGACACGGCCCGCCCCTTCACCAGCGTGGCCAGCACCGGATCGTTGCGGGTGGCCAGCGTCGCGTTCACTGAATCGAACGGATCGGGCGTCGCGAGCCGGATGACCATGTCGCCTTCGAAGTTGCGATCGACGGCGCGGACGGTGCCGGTGATCTGCATCGAATGTTGGCGGTACTGGCGATCCGCGGCGACTGGATCGCGCGTGTAGGCGGACCAGAGCTCGGCGGCGTTGAGCTCCGGCGTCTGTCCGGCGGCGTAGTGCGGCGCGAAGGGCCCGGTTGGGGCAGCGGCCGGGGCCGCGCCGGCGGCCGAAGCCGTCTCGACGGGCGCGCGCAGCGATACACCGAACGCGCTCAGGATGGCGAACGAGAACATGGCGACCATCAACCCGACCGACGCCAGCAGCAGCATTATCTTGGGCCGCATTCGCTGGGATTTGCCGCAGCGGCGGCACGCATACGCGGCTCGTGAAACGAGCTTCCCGCACTTGCCGCACCGGCGCTGTTGGACCCGAACCGGGTACGGGGGCTGACGCGCGAGCGCAACGCTCATGCCCGTCCCATCGACAGCCGCTGAGGCGATCTTGACCGGTTTTCGGTGGTGTACCTCTTGACGCACCGGCGCGGCCGGCGAATGTTTGAGCCACGTGGAAGGGCCCACCCACACGGTTCTGGTGATCGAGGACGACACCGACGTCAGGAACGCGCTCGCCGAGTTGCTGAGCACGGAGGGCTATGCCGTGTCGCTGACGGCTGACGGGGGAGAGGCGCT
Source organism: Polyangia bacterium (assembly GCA_045802645.1). Lineage (GTDB taxonomy): Bacteria > Myxococcota_A > Polyangia > Fen-1088 > Fen-1088 > JADGRB01. The sequence continues at coordinate 18,915 of JBJMQQ010000148.1, read as the reverse complement.
GGAAAAGCTGCGCGCCGGGCTGCGGCCCTCGGTCATCCTGCTGGACCTGATGATGCCGAACGTCGACGGCTGGGACTTTCGGCGGGCCCAGCTCGACGATCCGCTTTTAGCGGCCATCCCCGTCATCTTGCTGACGGCCAGCGGCTTCCGGCCGGATTCGATGCGCAGCGACCGCGGCCGTCTGGAGATGCTGCCCAAACCGGTCCAGGCCCACGTCCTGCTCGACACGCTCGAACGGCTGGCCAGCCCCCCTGCGGACCCCGACCTCTTTCGAGAGCGGCCCACCCGGATATAGTCCCGGGGGCATGGCCGAGCCGGTCTCCCCCGCCCGCATCAACTTCAGCTGGCTGATCCGGCTGCGGTTCGCGACCATCGCGGGCCAGGCCGTGACGATTGCGGTGGTCCGGCTCGGAATGGGCGTCGCGATCCCGCTGGCGCCGCTGGTCGCCATCGTCGCCGCCGAGGCGGTGTCGAACATCGGCGGGCTGCTGCTGGCGCGCGTCCGCCCGCCCCAGAACGCCTGGCTGCTGGCGGCGATGGCGTTCGACGTGCTGGCGTTTTCGGCGCTGCTCTACTTCACGGGCGGACCGGAGAACCCCTTCAGCTTCCTTTACCTGGTGCCCATCGCCATCGCGGCGATGACGCTGCAATCCGCCTGGACGTGGGCGCTGGTTCTGCTGTCGCTGGCGTCGTCGGCGGTGCTGTACGTCCAGCACCGCCCGTTGCCGATGAGCGGCGACCACGCCCAGCACATGGCGCTGCACCTGCGCGGGATGTGGGTCGCGTTCGGGGTGGCGGCGGCGTTCATCGTGCACTTCCTGCTGCGCGTGCGGCGCGCGCTGGCGCTCCGCGACGCCGAGCTGGAAGCCTCCCGCAACCTGGCGGCGCGCCAGGACCGCCTGGCCTCGCTGGCCACCTTGGCCGCGGGCGCCGCCCACGAGTTGGCGACGCCGCTGTCGACCATCGCCGTGGTCGCGAAGGAGCTGGAAAGGCAGATCGCGCGCGCGGGGCTGGATCCGGCGGACGCTCGCCTCATGCGCGAGGAGGTCGAACGCTGCCGCCAGATCCTGTCGCGCATGCGCGTCGAGGCAGGCGATCCCTCGGGCGAGCGGTTCGCCGCCGTGTCGGTTCGCGACCTGATGGCCGACTGCTTCCCGGTCGGAGCGCCCGACCCGGCGGTCATGGTGTCCGTCGACGCCGCCACCGCCGACGCGGTGGCCGCCCTGCCCCGCCACGCGTTCACGCAGGCGCTGCGCGGCCTGGTCGACAACGCGCGCCAGGCCTCGCCGGCGGGCGCGCCGGTCGCCGTGCGCGTCGCCGCCGATTCGGAACGGCACGGCGTCGTGTTCGAGATCGCCGATCGCGGCGCCGGCATCCCGGCGGCGGTGCTGGACCGCGTGGGTGAGCCGTTCTTCACGACGAAGCCGGCGGGCCAGGGAATGGGGCTGGGCGTGTTCCTGGCCCGGGCCATCGTCGAGCGCGTCGGGGGCGAGCTGGTCATCGCCTCGGCGCCCGGTCGCGGCACGACGGCGCGCGTTTGGCTGCCGCGGGTCGGGGAGGTCCGGTGAGCGAGCCAGGCGCCATCTTGCTGGTGGACGACGACGAGGTCTTCCGCGAGCGCCTGGCGCGCGCACTGCGCGACCGCGGCCATCCCGTCGTGACCGCAGGCGACGGACCGGCGGCGCTGGTCGCGGCGGAGACGCACAAGCCGGCGTTTGCGGTGGTGGATCTGCGCATGCCCGGACCGACGGGGTTGTCCCTGATCGCTCCTTTGCGACAGGCGGCCCCTGGGGCGCGCGTCGTCGTGCTGACCGGCTACGGCAGCATCACGTCCGCCGTCGAGGCGTTGCGGGCGGGCGCGCACGATTACCTGAGCAAACCGGTCGACGCCGACCAGGTGATCGCCGCGCTGACCGGCGAGCCGGTGCACCCCGCCGAACCCGCCGCGCCGTCGCTGGCCCGTGCCGAGTGGGAGCACATTCAGCGCGTGCTGGCCGACTGCAACCAGAACATCTCGGAAGCCGCACGCCGCCTCGGCATCACGCGACGCACGCTGCAGCTGAAACTGAAGAAGTACCCGCCGCGCGTGTGAACGGCTCGCGAAACCGCGCGCGCCGAGCTGCGAAAATTTTATGCAGCGCCCGCGGCCGCCGTCCGTCTTAGCCTTCCGCCCATGAAGCCGCTGTCGACGTGGGTGGTCTGGACGTTCTTGGCCGTGGGCATGACCGCCACGCTGCTCGCCGCCGGTTGCGACGGCAGCGGCAAGGCGGCCAGCGACGGCGGCGGCGGCGCGACCGGTGCGACGGGCGACTCTCCCGTCGGCGTGGTGCTGGGACCGCTGGACAGCCACTGCAACGCCGGCGACGGCGGGCAGCGTCTGCAGGACATCGGCGTCTGCCAGGTGGACGATCCGTCGTCGGTGCCCGCCAACAAGTCCACCTGCGGTGTGTCGTTCTCGAACGACGCCGGCGCCGCAGCCGCCGACACGAGCGACGCCGGTGCGGACGCGGGCGCGGACACGACGAGCAACGGCGACTACGGTCCGACCGTGTACGGCTCGGCCGCGTACGACGACGACTGCAAGTACTACATCAGCTGGGTCGCGACGCCGATCAAGGAGAACGCCGACACGTATTTCACGGTCACGGCCATCCGCGCTGCCGACGGCAAGCCGGCCAGCTGCGCCGGCATCCGCCCGGACATCCAGCTGTCGCTGACCCACGGCGTCCCCGCCCCGAAGAATCCCGCGACGGAGATCGCCCCCGGCGTGTACAAGGTCGGCCCTATCCGGTTCGACGCGCCCGGCAATGCGCCGGGCCACTACTGGACCGTGCGCTTCCACCTTTACGAGGAGTGCAACGACACCCGCGAGGATTCACCCCACGGCCACGCCGCGTTCTACGTCAGCGTCCCATAAGCCAGCGCTGCCTCACGGCGTATCGAGCGCGCCGCAGCCGAACCAGTCGAGCAGCTTTTGGCGCTGCCCGTCTGACAGCGGCTCCGGCGCGTTGGGGGGCGGCATCAAGCAGGACAGAAAGACCTGCGAGTAGATCGCGCCGGCCCGGCTGTGGATCTGCTGGTACGTCGTGAGCGGCATGCTCGGCTCTTCCCCGGTCGGGTTATGGCAGCCGACGCACACCGCCGCGAACACGTTCGGATAAACGTCGCGCTCGAAGCTGGGGATCGCGTCCGGACAGGGCGGGTCGACCGGGGCGGTCGGGCAGCTTTCCGGCGCCGGCTGCTGAGTGCACGCCGCGCCGCACAGAAACACGGCCAACAACGCGACCGTGGCGGCACCTCCAGCACGCACCGTTGGATTGTGACATGGCGCTGCCGCCGAGACATACTTCACGGCTCATGCGAGCGTTTCGCGCGTTTGCCGCCGCCCTGCTCGCGCTGGGCGCCGGCGTCGCCGGCTGCGGCAGCTCTTCGGGGCCCACCGGCCTGCAGTCGAGCGCGCTGATGGATCCGGCCACCTGCCAGACCTGTCACCCCGCCCAGTACCAGCAGTGGGCGCAGAGCATGCACGCCTACGCGACCGACGACCCGGTGTTCCGGGCCATGAACGCCCGCGCGCAGCGCGAGAGCAACGGCGCGCTGGGCACGTTCTGCGTGAACTGCCACGCGCCCGTCGCCGTCCGCGCGCAGCTGACCGACGGAACGAATCTGGACGGTTTGCCGGCGTCGGCGAAGGGGGTGACCTGCTACTTCTGTCACTCGGTCACGGACGTGACGGACACGCACAACAACCCGCTGAAGCTGGCCACGAACGGCGGCCTGTTCGGCCCCTTCAGCGATCCGGTGCCCGGCTCGCCTCACAACGTTTCCTACTCGCGCTACCTGGACGGCACCACGCCCGAGTCCGCCGCGGCCTGCGGAAGCTGCCACGACATCGCCAACCTGCAGGGCGCGCACGTCGAGCGGACGTACGCCGAATGGCAAGCCACGTCGCTGTCGCAGCTGCCCAACGGCGAGAGCTGCGCGCAATGCCACATGGCGGCCAGCAGCGGACCGGCGTCGGTGACCAGCCCCGAGAAGGTTCGCCGCGTGCACGACCACGCCTTCCCGGCGGTGGATCTGGCCGCCGGCGACGGGACGGCCGGTCCCGACGGCGGCGCCGCGTCGAGTACGCCGCGGGCGGCGGCCCAGGCGCTGCTGGACACCGCGCTTCAGGAAACGCTTTGCGTGAATCCCGCCACGCGGCGGCTGCAGTTGACGATCGACAACGCCGGCGCGTCCGGCCACGGCTGGCCCAGCGGCGCGACGCCGGATCGACGCGCCTGGGTCGAGCTGACCGCCTACCAGGCAGGTCAGGTCATCTATGCCAGCGGCAATCCCGAGGTGGCCGGCGCGTTCCCCAGCGCACTGCCCCTGGAAGAAGCCTCGCCGGACCCGGACCTGTGGTTGATCCGCGACTGCATCTACGACGGCGACGGCAATCCGCTGACGATGTTCTGGCAGGCGCAGAAGCTGGCCCGCAGCAACCAGCTGCCCGGCCTTTTGATCCAGAACGTCAGCGATCCGACCAGCTACCAGACCCACTTCATGCGCCAGTTCCCCGGGACCGGCACGCTGGCGGCGCTGCCCGATCACGTGACGGTGAAGGTGCACCTGCAGGCGATCGGCGACGACGTGCTGGACAGCCTGGTCGCCAGCGGCGATCTGGACCCGGCCGTGCCGCCCCAGATCGCGCGCTACACGCTGGGCGGCGGCGCGGCGCTCGACTGGACGCCGACAGCCAAGAACGCGTTCCAGGCGACGGACGCCACGACGGGCGCGGTCATGACCTGCGTCGCGACGGGCGCGTACAAGAGCAACACGACGCCCGCCGTCAGCCACGCGCGCTGCGCCGGCCTGGCCGCGCCGTAGCGTCCTTTCAACTCACAGGCTCCAGGCGTCTGCGTCGGCGCCGAACGCGCGCAACGTCTTGCGGCCGAACGACAGGGCGCCGGCGCGCAGCAGCCTGGCGTCGCGCGTGAGGCGGTCGACAGCCTCGTCGTCGTCGGTGCAGATGGTCGCGATGTTCACGCCCGGCGGCAGCGGCCCGCGGCCGAACGCCAGGTCGCGCTGCCGCGCGTCGCCTTCGTGGCGAATCGCGAACGCGCGCGCGAGCTGGGGGTTGCCCGCCGCGCAGATCCGGTTGAACAGCCAGCGCGACAACCGGCCGGCCGCCCCGCGCCGGTAGCCGATCGGCCGCGTCAGCATCACCAGGACGTCCGTGCAACCGTGGGCAATCGCGTCCTCGACCGGGAACGCGTTCACGATGCCGGCGTCCATGCAGCGCGAGCCCTCGACGGAAAGCCGTCCGTGGACCAGCAGCGGCGCCGCGGTCGCCGCTTTCAGCGCGCCCAGCAGCTTGTCGCCCGTGCCCAGCGCCTGCGCCTCGAACAGCCTCCCGGCGGCCGCGCCCACCTCCAGCGTCGCGATGAACAGCCGGGACCGCGCCGCCAGCACCGCGTCGACGTCCAGGCGCTTGTTCCCCATGACCGCGCGCTGAAACAGCCTTTCGAGGTCGAGGATCTTCCAGAACCGCCACGGGTTGACGATGCTGCGGCGGTTCATGTCCTCGTAGTAGATGCGGATGCCGAGGCGCGCCTGCCCCGCCACGAAGTAGCTGGCGTTCATCACACCCGCGGACGTGCCGTAGACGTGATCGAAGACGTCCGTCATGCGCAGGTCTTCCAGCGCGACCACGCCGCCCGCCGAGCACACCCCGCGCAGGGCCCCGCCCTCGACGACCAGGGCCAGCTTGCGCCCGTCGGGCGACCGATCGCCCGCCCGGAACCGCGCTGCCCGGGCCTGGATGGCGGCAATCGCGGCCGCCGCATTCACACCGTGCAGGTCCAAGTCAGTCAGTCGGGATGCAGATCGAAAACGTCACGCGGTCCGCCGTCGCGACGCCCGCCGGGTGCAAGTCGAGGTACAGCTCCCAGTAGCCACCCATGAAGAAGTCGATCCCAGAAACATCGAAGATGCCCTCCCCCTTCGCCGCGATCGCCGGGATGGTCGCGCCGCCGTGCTTGTGGACGGGCATGTACGGATCGGCCAGCACCTCGCCGGGGATCGGCGGAACAGCCATCGTGAGCGCGTCCGTCGACGCAGCAGCGCCGCCGTCGGCGGCCGGCGTGACCGCGACGGTGAACGTGTCGTGCCCGATGCCCGCCCCGGGCGTCGTGTTACCCAAGGAGTCCGTCTCCGTCGCTTCCTGAATCGTCGCGCGGTACGCGCCGGACGCCGACAGGACCGACAGGCCCGGCGTGAACGGAACGGCGGGCGTTCCCGAGCACACGGCAAACGAACCGTCCTTCCCGGCGTCCTGGCCAGTCAGCCCGCCAGTCCCCGTGCTGTTCCCGCCGCCGCCACAGCCGGCGGCGCCCGCCAGCAGCAGCGCAATCCGGCAGGCTCGGCCGCGGGCAGTCATGTCGTCCATTCTAGCGCACGCGGTTCAGACGCGATTGCGAAGCTGGATCTCGTCGCCATGCGGGTGAAGGTAAGTCTGGTCCAGCAGGTAGCGCGTTTGCAGCCGGCGCGCGTGGTGCGCAACCAGGGTCAGGGGGACGATCAGCGGCAGCTGTCCGCCGCGCTGCGCCTCGATGGCCGCCAACACCTCGTGCCGGTCGCCGGCGTCCAGATCGTCCGTGAGGTGCCCCAGCATGTGCATGAGGACGTTGGCGTGCCGCCCAGGCGTCGCCGGCCGGCCCAGCGTCTTCATGAACTCGGTCTCGTAACGGTCCCGCAGCTCGGCGCGCGGCAGCGACTTGCCGATGCCGACCAGCCGACCGAGCGCGCGGTAGCCGTCCGTCGAGTGCGCGAGCAGCGCCATCTTGTGCGCGGTGTGGAACGCGATCAACGACGCCAGCGTCCAGCGCGTCTGCCACAGGCGGCGCAGGCGCGCGTACGCGAACAGCCGCTCGATGAAGTTCTCGCGCAGTCGCGCGTCGCACAGGCGCCCCTCTTCCTCGACGGGGAGGTTGGGGAACCGCTGCATCAGCGCCGCCGCGAACAGGCCGACCCCGGCAGGCTCCGGCGCGCGCTCTGTCTTGTCACCATCGTAAAGCTTCACGCGCGTCATCCCGCAGCTGGGCGACTTCGCTTTCAGCACGAACCCGGACAGCTCTTCTTCGTCCAGCGCACGCACGCGGGCGGCGGCGAACCGCTGCATGCGGGCCGTCCAGTCCTCGCCGCTCTTGACACCCACCATCCGCGGCTCGGGCGCGGCGCGAAGCCGGATCAGCCGCACGGGCTCGCGCGGGACGCCCATCCCGACCTCCAGCTCGGGACAGACGGCGACCCATTCGACGTGCTTGCCAAGCTGGTCGACCACGAACCCGTCGCGCTTGTGCTGGCCGTCGAAGCGCACCTTCTCGCCCAGCAGGCAAGACGAGACGCCGACGCGGACGCGGTCCCTGGGCATGCCCGTAACATGACACTCAAAACCCGAGACAGCGCGCCATCAGCCGCAGCCGCCCCGTTAGCGGCACGGACGGCACCAGAATCAGGATATGAGCCCAGGCGCTGAAAGCCTGGGTGGCGGCCGTGGCGACCAACCGCGCCGGCGACCAGCGGAGCGCGCGGTCGGCGCGCGGATCTTTCCCGCGGCGCTGCCACAGCGCCAGGCAGGCGCAAACGCCCAGCCCCTGCAGACCAAAGTAGAGCGCGTGATCGCGCCAGCCGGCCTCGCCGACGGTCCAGTACGGCGATCCCAGCCATCCGCTGTGGAAGATCACCGCGCTCGCCAGGAACGTCAGCATCACGTTGCGAAAGCGATGGCGCTCGCCGCCGCCCAGAGGGAAGTAGACCGTCTTCAGCAAGATGCGCCGCGTGTAGATCCCCCAGCGCCGCCACAGCTCGACGGGGTTCCAGGCCAGCAGTGCGAACCGAAACGGCGACGGCAACGGCCAGCCATAGAGGCGCGCGACCAGGATCCCCGCCTCGGCCAATCCCGAAAGAAGCAAGACCAGCTCGAGGTAGTTGAGGCCGACGACCGCCCAAAGCCGTGCCGCAGGCATCGCCAGCAAGGCGGCCGCCGAAAGGTCGGCGTAGCCCGCGCCCGGGAACAGCCTCCGTAACCCGGCCAGCGTTCCCGCTTTTGCGACGCACCCAAGCGCTCCCCCCAGGACCAGCCGCGTGTCGACGCGGTGGCTGCGCCATAGATCGTTGGGGCCGAATGCGACCGGGTACACCGGATGAAACGGCACCAAGAACAGAGCGCACCAGTCGCCCCACGACGTCGCCCCTCCGGCCGGCGCGCGCGCGCTGCGCGCCTCCCGCCACCAGTAGAACGTGATGAAGATGAGAGCGGCCAAGCTGGCGGGGTCCAGCCACCCGTCCGCCAGCGCGCGCCCTTCGGTCAGCGAGAACGCCGCCTTCGGCAGGACCACGGCGCCGGTGACCAGGGTCAGCGCCAGCGTTGCAGTGCGGCGGCGCGCAACCCACACCGCGCCCACCAGCGCCAGGTGCAGGGCGGCGTAACGCGGCTCGCGCACCGCCAGTAGCGCGACGGCGACGGCGACGGAGATCTGGCGCGCCAAGGTCGGCCACGCCTCGACCGCCACCGCGCCGACCGCCAGGAGCGCCGCGCTCCAGCCCGACAGGCGCAGGCCCAGGACCGGAGCCGCCAGCCACAATGCCGAGATCGCCATCAGCGACAGCAGCTTCTGGCGCACGACGGGCCAGGTGGTTCGCATCACCGCGACGCGGCCGACGCCCGCCAATCCGGCTGTCGACATCATGCAGGCAGACCGTATCGAGGCCGCGTTTCAGCGACGCGTCACGGCCGTGATTGTTGGGCGACAGTTGCCCCCAGTTGTTGTTCGGGTTCGTCGCTCCGTTGCATGCCCGACAACAGGGGTGGGGCCTCGCGCGCCGCCCCTTGCGCGAAGCCCTCAGGTTCCAGGCACTTGCGCGACTGTCCAGAAAAATACCGTTGGCTTGGTTACTGCATTATCTATCAGCATCATGGTCCGTCGTCCCCTGCCCGAAATGCTTCTGAGGCTCTCCGTCCCACTGATCCTGACCGGCTCCGCCCTGCTGGCGGGCTGCAGCGAGACGAGCCCCGGAAACGTGGAGTCCGACACGACCGAGTTTTCGCTGTCGTCGGCGAACGGCCTTTCGTCGATCAACGGTCTGTCGTCGGCGAACGGCCTCTCGTCGGCGAACGGCCTCTCGTCGGCGAACGGGCTGTCCTCGGCGAACGGGCTCTCGTCCGCCAACGGGCTCATGACGACGTCCGACGGGCGGCGGACGGTGTCGTACCTGGCCAAGTGCGCGCTGGCCGCCGGCGACACGCTGGTCAAGAGGGACCAAAACGGCGTCAACTACACCTTCCCCGGCGGCCTGGGCTTTGCCCCCAGCTGGAAGAACGGCGCCTGCGATCAGAACTGCCAGGAGCTGGTGTCGGCCTGCCTCATGGCCCACGTCAACTCCTACGGCGTCCACTACCCGCTCTGGATCGACAGCGCCGCCCCATCCGTCGGCTGGGGCTTGCCGCCGTCCAACTACCAGATGGAGGGGACGTTCTTCGGCAACATCATGACCACCGGGTCGATGAACCACGGCAGCCTGACGGCCCCCCTCGGCTACTACTGCGACTCGCCGGCCGTGCAAGGCGGGTCGATCGTCGCGGGGCGCATCGGCGAAGTGAACACCCAGTACACCCCGCCCTTCTACAACGCGTTCCTGGGCTCGTCGTGCGCCTGGAACTCGCACTGTGCCGCGCACACCGGCCAGGACGGCGTGACCGCGGACGGCTACACCAGCTGCACGGACGCGAGCGGCAACACGTTCACCAACACGGTGACCACGTGGCGCGATCTGAATGCGTCGATGCAGTTGGACGCCAACTACATCTACACGATGCGCGCCATGATCGGGTCGATGGGTTTGACGGTCGCCCCGACGGGCGGCAAGTTCGACAACGGCACCCAGGTGCACCAGTGGCGGTTCGTCGGCACGAACAAGCTTGGAATCGCCGACAGCGGCGCTGGCAACGGCAGCTACAAGATCTTCTTCTGGGACAACCCCGGCAAGTGCCTCGACAACCCCGGCGGCCAGACCGCCAACGGCACGAAGGTCCAGATCTACGACTGCATGAGCAACGACGTGTGGCAGCAGTGGAAGCTCGGCGTCGATGCCGCCACAGGCGCCGCGACAATTACGAACGTCGGAAGCAACAACTGCCTGGACGATGGCGGGTCGACGAACGCGGGCACCGTGCCGAGACTGTGGGACTGCACCGGCAGCATCAACCAGAACTGGCATGTCTCGGGCGGCTACTGGCGCCCGGGCAGCAGCGGCCCAATGATCCACAGCAGCGACGCGTACGTGCTGCTGGCCGGAAACGGCGCTCAGTACACCGCCATCGATAGCGAGAACAACTACACCAACGGCAACCAGCCGAGCCTGGCCCCCGCGATGGACTTCGACGGCAACCACCAGTTCCACATGGTTCCCGGCAGCGCCGCCAATACCTGGGTCATCAAGTTCGTGATGGGCGGCGGCAACAAGTGCCTGGACGTGCAGGCCGGACAGTACGGCAACGGCGCGGGCGTCCAGGTGTGGGATTGCAACGGTGGCACGAACCAGAACTGGTACGTCAACAACGTCCCCCACGGCGGCGTGATGTTCAAGAACCAGGCTGCTGGACGCTGCCTCTCGAACGCCGGCGCCGACGCCACCAACTACGCCGCGCAGCTCAACATCTGGGATTGCTCGACTGACGACTACTCCCAGTCCTGGGCCATGACGGCCAACTAGCCCGCCTCATCGAACCGTCTCACCCGCCTGCACCCGCACTGCCCCCGCCCGCACCGCCCCCCGCATCCCCCGCCGTCGACGCTGCCCCACCAACCCCAGCATCGGCCGGCGGGGGAACGAAGTCCGCCCCCAAGCTGGAATCGAAGTTCTGATCGACGGCGGGAGTGGGGTCGCAGCCGAGAGCCAGGACAGCAACAAGGACCGCCAGAGCGAAACGTAAGGAGCTCATCGGTCGGGTCGCACTGCCAGCCCCATGCCACGCCGGGACAACCGGCGTTTCGTGCGTTCAGGCGCCGGCGCTTTCGCGAGGAAGCGACGCGGAGGCAAGGCCGGTTCCGATTCCTCGCCGTTCTGTCAGGCCTGACGAACCACCTTGACCGCGGCGGGGACAATGCTGGACTCTCGTGAACGGTGTTCGTTTCGCGGTCTGCCCGGGTGATTCTGGGCCTGGCGCTGGTCGCGGGCGGCTGCTCGGAGACACTCGACGCCGGGCGTGACAAGTCGCACGGCCTCTTGCCGGTCGACGAGCGCAACCCCGTGATCCTGTACCAGGACGACTGGTCGGCAGACTGGCTGGGTGAGTATGCGGTCGTCATGGCGACCAGCGGTGGACCGCCGCTGGCCGGCATCGTCATCAACGCGAGCAAGACCTGGGGCAGCCTCCCCCTCAACACGTCGGGCTGGAAAGACCTGGTCAACGCGGCGCGCGCCAGCGGGCTGCAGAACATCCCGGACGTCACCTCCAGCAACGGGCCGCCGCTGACCCGACCGGCGGACGGCGAGATCCTGAAAACGACGCCCAACAACTCGGCGGGCGCGCAGCTGATCGTCAACGCGTCGCTCCGGCTGAACGCGCCCGGGCGTCCGGTGGTGATCGCCTGCGGGACATCGCTGACCGACGTCGCCGACGCCTATCTCATCGACCCGACCGTCGTGGACCGCGTGGTCGTGGTGGCCGCCATGGGGACGTACAAGATGTCGACCGCCACCGCCTCGATGGCGGCCCCCAACGGTGACGCCGACCCGTGGGCCGACTGGATCGTTGCCCAGCGATTTCGCTACATCCAGGCCAACGGCTACTACGACCAGACCAGCGACGTGACGACGGCCGAGCTGCCCAGCCTGCCGCAAAACGCGCTGGGCACCCGCATCGCGAGCAAGCTGCCCAACCTCCTCACGGTGCCGACCGCGTCGGATCAGATCGCGCTGCTGTCGTGGGCGTTGCCGATGTTCGCCACCGCGGTGCAGCGCTCGGCCCCCGACGTCTCAGGCGGCTTCGAATCCGGACAGGGGCCGCCGCTGGTGCCGATGGCCAACGGAAACGTCTGGGTCGTCACCCAGGTGGCCGGCCCGCTGGCGGGCGCTCGGCTGTGGCAGCTGCTGTTGAACCCGCGCACGTTCGCCCCCTGATCGCCGACTCACTGAATGTTCAGCGCCTGCTTGACCGCGGTGTTGGCGATCGCGTGAACGCCCGTTCGATCCAGGCGCCATTTGTCCATGACCTGCTTGGGCGTGATCAACGTGACGCCGTTCGCGGTCAGTGTCGCCGCCAGCGTGTGGTCGCTGTACGTTCCCGACGGCGACCCAAACACGGAATAGAAATTGTCCCAGTGCACGGGCAGATAGGCCTTCGGCTTCAACACCGGCAGGACGAGCTGCGCGACGGGATCGCCGCCTGCGCCAACCCAGAGATCGACTGACGTCAGCGCCGCATCGGCCATCGCGGCCTTGAGGTTCTCCAGAGGGGCGCCGTAGTCGACGCCGTCCACGACGATCGGCACGTCGAGGTCCACGTACCCCGCGGAATTGAGGAAGAACCAGCTATACGGTCCGTCGGCACCGTCGACGGTGAACAGGAACGCGCGGCCACCGCCGCCGTTCGGAAAGTCTTCGGCGACCCCGGCATGCAACCCCCCAGTCACCAGGTCCGGTACGGGAACCGCGGCGAGCTCGACGGGGTTGTGCTGTTCCGGGTTGGTGGTCGAATCACCGCTGTGGTTCCAGCGGATCACGCGCATGGTGACGCCGGGCGAGAGCGTGATCTTCTCGCCGCCCAGGATCTCCGTGCACTGCCCCGGCGCGATGCCCTGCGCGACCGCCTGATAGCAGGTCGTCTTCGAGCCGATGATGGGCGCGCCCGAGAGGAAGGACCACGTCGCGGTGTCGAACGAATGATCGAAGTGACTGTGTCCGGTGAGCAGCACGTTCAGCTTCGTCGCGCCGCCCAGCGCCGCGAGAACGCGACTGACCGTGGCAACGTCGGGGAGGCTGGGCTTGTAGGTGTTCTGAAGTCCGCCGCCGCCGCCGTAGAAATTCGACTTGGGAATTCGGGTCACGTAGCCGTCGATGAGGAAATTCAGCGGACCGAGCTCGACATAGAGGTTGGAGACGGTCATCCACGTCAGGTCGCAATGCGCGGAAGCGACGCCGCAAGTGCCCGTTCGCGAGCGCGTCGGATCGGTCGGGCAAGCATCGAGGCAATCGGGCACGCCGTCGCCGTCGCCGTCCAGGTCAGACACGCCGCACCCGCAGAGGCCCGGGACAGTCTTCGCGGGGTCGGACGGACACAGATCGGCGCAGTCAGCGACGCCGTCATGATCGCGGTCGTCGAGACAGGGATCGTGGCACTCGAGCACGCCGCCGTCGCTGCCGCTTGACGTCGAACAAACGCCCCCCGCACCGGCAACGCCCGTCCCGGCAGCGCCGCCGGCGGCGCCCGCCGCACCAGCAGCGCCGGCCATGCCGCCATCTCCCCCGGCGACGCCACCAGCGCCGGCCATCCCATCACCGCCCGCCAGACCACCTCCGCCGCCGTCGCCGCCAGCGCCGCCGCTGCCGGCGACGCCCGCGCCACCCGGACCGCCCGCCGCACCGTTCGTACCGGCACTGCCCCCGATCCCCCCGATGCCGCTGCCGGTGCCGCCTGTGCCGAGGCTGCCGGCGAGCCCACCGGCGCCGGCGCCACCGCCCGCCCCCGCGCTGGCGTTCGCGCCGCCGTTCGCGGCGCCACCGGCAGGATGCCCCCCAACCGCTGTTCCCGCATCGCCGGCCACGCCGCCGACGCCGCCGCCCGCATCCCCTCCGGCGCTTCCGCCGCTTTGCCCCGCATCGTTGCCGGACGCACCCGCGGCGTTCGAAACACCGCCGAGTCCACCAGCCCCGGACGCTCCACCGGCCCCGGACGCTCCGGCTTCTCCAGTGCGTCCATCGACCGCAACGTCCCGGCCTGCCCCGTCTGTGTTTCCGCCGGACACCACGCTGTCGCTGCCGCAACCGGCAAACAGCGCGACGATGGCGATGGCGACGAGCTGTCGCCGGACGCGTACACGAAACCCGGCAGGCTGTCCCCCCCGCGTCCCCCCCGACCCCTCCAGTTCACCGGTAACAAGCATGGCGTGTCGAAACAGTACACCCGGCTGCACTTGTTCAAACGCGGCGCATTGAAATATGCGCCGCCGAGCCCGTTTACGTTGGCGGGGACGGATTGGCCGAGGCGGCCTTCATTTGTGCAAACGGTTCGCGATCAGCGGTGAGCGCCGCCCGCGATCCAGGCGCGGATGGTGGCTGTGTCGGCAGCGGAAAGTGGCGGCGTGTTGGCGAGCATTCCCTGATGGGGCATCCGCTCGCCGTCGCAAGGTTGCGCGTCGACGACCTTTCGATAGAGGTAACTGTGCTCCGGGTCGCCGGCAACGACCCGCGTACCGCCGCAAGTCTCGTGCGCGGCCACGCCGACCAGGGCTGCGTAGGCCGCGCTGGCGACGAGGGGCATCTCCACGTAGGTCTGCGTTTCCAGAACATTGGGGTGGGCCGGGTCGTGGCAGCGGACGCAGTATTGGTCGAGGATCGCTTGTACCGGCGCGAAAGCCATCGCGCCGCCCGCGCCGCCACTGCCAACCGCTGCACCCGCCTGGCCGCCAGAGCCGCCGCCGGCCGCGCCGCCGTTGGTCGCCGCACCCCCGTGGCCGCCGCCGGCGTATCCGCCGGAACCAGCAACTGGGCCGCCCATTTGTTCACTGGACCCACAGGCGACCACCGAAGCGGCGGCGAACAGAACGGCGAGCGCATATTTCATGGCAGGGCCTTCAGCAAGAGGCGGACCAGTCCGTCTTCGCTGAAGAAACAGTCTCGTCCCGGCCTCCCTGTTCGTCGGTCTGTTTGAATTTCGCGACGCGCCGAGCGCGGGACCATCAGTTTTTCGATGCGCTCACCATGCAGCGACGCGCCCGGGTCAGTTCTGGCGCGGCCGCAGCAGCCAGCCGAGCCCGCAGGAAACCAGGCTGACGATCAGCGCGCCGAGGATGGCGCCGCCGAACGACGAGACGCTGAACCCGGGCACAACCGCCGCTGCCAACCCGAACGCCACGCCGTTCACGATCAAATAGAACAGACCCATCGTCATGAGCGTCAGCGGCAGCGTCAGCACCGTCAGGACCGGGCGCACGAAGGCGTTCACCAGGCCGAGGACCAGCGCCCCGGCCAGCAATGGGGCGGCCGACGTGACCTGAATGCTGGAGACGAGGTGGGTCGTCACTGCCAAGGCCACCGCCGTGATGAACCAGTGGACGAAGAACGAGCGCATCGGGCTAGCTTGGCGCGCCGGATGAGCTGAGTCGAGGCCACGGTCGATGTTCATGACTCGGCGCACCCGCGTCGCCGATTCGATATGGTCGCGGGATGGACGTCGCCAACCTCGAGGAGGCCGCGTGGTGACGCCCGGTTCCGGCGACATGCGGTTCGTCGCGGCGGGCGCGACGAGATCTTTCACGGCAGGCTGTGCGCCGCCACCGGCGCCTGCGCCGTCACCCTGGGCATGAGAATCCGATACAGTCGTATCTACACGGAGGTTGCCATGGCGGGAGCGTCGCGCTGGATTGTGGTCGGACTGCTGATCGTTGCGGGTGCCAGCTGTGGCTCGGGCACGAGCTTGACCGGAACCGGCACCGGTGGAGATGCAACGGGTGGTCGCGGAACCGGCGGTGAATCGGGGTCAGGGCGATGGCCCACAGACGCAGCGGTTGTGGACGCCGGACCATCCTGCGAAAACATGATGTGTGACTCGAGCTCGTTCTGCGCGACCGCGACGTTCAACGGCGCGACCCGCCTGAACAATTGCCTCCCGCGCGGCGGCTGCAACGACTGCGGCTGCATGTTCGCCATCGTCGAGGCTTACCTGGAAGCCAACACCAGCAGCTGGGTCGTGCCCAGAGATTGCCACTGCTCCCCTGCCGACGCAGGCGAGCCAATCAGCATCAGTTGCAACGAGCCGTGACGCGCATTGGGTGCTCTTCGAAACGACCTTCGCCAACGGTAGGACCGCAGACGAGATGACGAGAGCGACCCTTTTTACGATGTCCGTGGTGCTGGTGATCTCTTGCTCGACACCGAGGAGCGACAACGACGGTTCGGGCGGATCAGGCGGGGCCAGCGCCCCGGGCGGGTCCGGCGGGACCGAAGCCTCCGGCGGAGCGGTCGGTTCGGCCGGCGCGGGTGGCTCGGCTGGGTCGACGGCCGGCGCGGGTGGGCAGCCTGGAGTGGCCGGCGCCGGTGGGCAGCCTGGAGTAGCCGGCGCCGGTGGGCAGCCTGGAGCGGCCGGCGCCGGTGGGCAGCCCGGAGTGGCCGGCGCCGGTGGGCAGCCCGGAGTGGCCGGCGCCGGTGGGCAGCCCGGAGTGGCCGGCGCGGGTGGGCAGCCCGGAGTGGCCGGCGCCGGTGGGCAGCCCGGAGTGGCCGGCGCCGGTGGGCAGCCTGGAGCGGCCGGCGCTGCCGCCGGCGGGCGCGCCGGAGGTCAAGGCGGACAGGCCGGTCAGGTGGCCCACCTGGACGGAGGCGTGAGCGCCTTCCCACTGTCGTATTCGTCCGACCGCCGGTATCTGCAAGACGTCCACGGCGCTCCCTTTCCGCTCCTTGGGCGCACCGCGTGGAATGTGGTGTCATTGCCGGCTTCGGACGCCGCCACATTCCTGGCCGATACGCTGTCAAAGGGGTACGACGCACTCGAACTCGCGACCATCTGGCGAGACTCCAGAGCAGCCAACGTCCCATTCGACGGCAACGGCGACGCGCCGTTCCTGAAGACGTTGGGCGGGGACGCCTGGAACGGCAACCTGACGTACAGCAATACCAACGCCGAACCCGACTTCAGCACGCCCAATCCGGCCTACTGGAGCTTCGTCGCGGCGTTCGTCGACGTGTGCGCCTCCAATGGAATCGCCGTGCTGATGTTCCCCGCTTATGTCGGCTCCAGTCTCGATCTAGCCGACGGCTGGATGACTGAGATGACGGACAACGGTGCGGCAAGACTGCAAGCGTTCGGCGCGTATGTCGGCAATCTCTTTGCCTCGCGCAGCAACGTGATCTGGATGGCCGGCGGCGACCATGGAACGGACACGAGTCAGTTCACCCCCGCCCAGCTGGCCGTCGAGTCGGCTCTGCTTTCCGGGGTGCGCTCGGTGACCGGAGCTTCGAGCTTTTGGTCGGCCGAATGGACGTCGGAAACGAACGCCGTCGATGAGGCCACCTTCGGCCCCGAAATGACTCTCAACGGTGTCTTCAGTTGGGCAGGCGCGACGATCACCCACGGCCGGCGCGCTTACGCATACATGCCGACAGAGCCGGCGTTCCTTCTCGAAGAACCGTATGACGAGGAAGGACCGGACGGCTCCGACGACAACCCGGGCGCGACTCAACCGGTGCGCCGCTTCCAATGGTGGGGATGGCTCTCCACAATCGAAGGCTACGTCAGCGGCAACAGGTACATCTGGCCGTTCACCCCGGGTGTGTGGCAGCAGCATCTGAGCACGCAAGGGGCCCACGACATGTCGAACCTGAACGCACTCATTCGTTCGATCGCCTGGGAGCAGCTGGTTCCCGACGGCTTCGGGCCCAAAGATCTGGTGACGGCCGGACTCGGCTCCCAAGACGACCTCGGCAGAAGCACGATGATCACCGCCGCAGCGAATCCGGCCGGCACGCTGCTGGTCGCCTACGTCCCACCGGCGCACACGGGCAGCTTCGCGATCGACATGACGAACATGTCCGGCCAGACGACGGCGCGCTGGTTCAATCCATCAACGGGCACCTACACCCCGATCGCGACCTTCCCCAACACCGGACACCAGACCTTCACGGTCCCCGGCGACAACGGAACCGGCTTCACCGACTGGACCCTCGTGCTCAGCGCTCCGTAGTGTCGGATATTTCGGCCGTTGCGCTTGTTTCGGCCGTTTCGTATATTTCGCTTGTCATGCAGACCGCTTTGAAGCTACCGCCGCCCGAGATCGCGGAAGAAGCCAAGGCCGCGCTGCGCGCGCTCTCTTCCCTCCTGGGCCGGCGGACACGCTCTCGAATGGTGCAGGTGCGCCCCGAGGGCGAAGGGCGCCCCGTATCGGCGACCGTTCCCCGCGAAGCTTTCGAGCTGCTTCTCGAAATCCTCGGCCACATGGCGAGCGGCAACGCCGTCACCATCGTCCCCATTCACGCCGAGCTGACGACGCAGAAGGCTGCCGACCTTCTGAACGTCTCTCGTCCGTTCCTCGTCCGGATCCTCGACGAAGGAAGGATCCCATCGCGGAAGGTCGGAGCGCACCGCCGCGTGAAGGCGGCGGATCTCGTCGCGTACCAGCAGCGTGACGAAGCCGAGCGCAAGAAGTTGCTCGATGAGCTCACCGCCGAAGCGGAGAAGCACGGCCTCGGGTACTAGCGCGATGGCGTTCGTGTCGTCTACGACGCCTGCGTGCTCTACCCTGCCCCGTCGGGTCGGTCTGCGAAACATCCGGTTGCTCCGGCACGTCTAGGCCTGCCACTTCCTGATGGCCGGCGGCTTCGGTCTACGACCTGCAGAAGAACCTTGGCCATCAGCCCGTCAGCTTCACGGCCGACGTGTCCGGCCAACTATCTCAGGACCAGCGCGTCCAGGAGTCGGATCGCCTCTCCCGACGTTAGCGGTCCCGGCCCGATCAAAGCTCCTCGCGATCGTGACAGGCTAGAATCGGCCGCATGAGCACGCCGGAAGAAGAAGCCCAGGCTGCCTTCGAGGACACCTGGAAAGAGAGGATTGCTCCGACGATCAAGCTTGCGAACGACTGGATTGATACGCCCCGGTTACCGGAACACTTGCTCCACTTCACCAGCACCCAGGCACTGACGAACATTCTTGAGCACCGT
>JBJMQQ010000147.1:0-34713 GCA_045802645.1 Polyangia bacterium | reverse complement strand
CGAGAGCACTGCGTGCAGCAGCAGCCGCCCGCCGATGAGAGCCACCGCGGTGAGGACCCCGAACGCCAGCAGCACCGCGCGTGAGAATCGGTACTCGCTGAAGATGTACGAGAGCGCCACGAACACGACGATCGCGGTGGCGTGCGCCTTCAGGATTCTCCACGACTCGCTCGATCTCCGCTGCCGCGGCGAGGGGATATAGACGTCCTGCGCGTCAAATATGAGGAACCACAAGAATGCGATGAGCGGTGTGACGGCGGCGTAAGCGGAGAATTCCGGGAATCCCTTCGTCACGGCAACCAGCGGAACGTAGAACCGCAGCCAGAATGACGCCAACCAGACGCCGCTAATCACCGCCACGTCAAGAACCCGCGCCACCAAACCAATCGTGAATCGATCGCGTACCATCGTTAGCCCCTCTCATTGACTACTAGATGGTCAGAAGTAGCGACGCAAGTCGCGAGCACCTGTTTGACCAACAGTTTACGGGTCGTTGATTGTTCCTCGACCCGTGAGTCAACGGCCCGTTTCGTCGCCGTCAAAAGGTGATACGTCCGTCGGGCGCGCTTGACCGAGGGCTCCTCGAGACACTATGCAGATCGAGGGGAGGCGAAGCTCGATCGGCTGGCACAGAGCATCAACGGCGCATTCGAAGTCGGCGCGGGCGTACACGCTGGTCGCGGCGCCACTGCTTCTCCCGCTGCTGCTGTTCAGTTTGCGAGATTCGTTTGGCGATGAGCACGCAATCGTCGCCAACGCTCTGACGTTCCTGGTCCATCACACGTTGGTCCCGGTCAACACCAGCTACCCGACGCTTTATTCGTATCTCGCCACGCCGCTGGTGGCGCTAGGCGCCATGGGTGCGTGGCTGACCGGCGTTGGGCCATCCATCCGGGAGACGGTGACGCGCTCGCTGGCCGACGATCGGTGGCCGCTGGTGATTGGCCCGCGGCTGCTTTCGATCGCGCTGGTGGCCGCCGCGGGCTGGACGATCGCGGTCACGGCCCGCCGCCGGTACGGCCAGCAGGCGGCGCTGGTGGCGGCGGCCACGCTCCTCGCGAGCCACGCCATCCTGGTCGAGGGAACGTACGCGCTGCCGGACGCGCTGGTCCTGTTTCTGTGCGCTGTTTCCTTCGGCCTGCTGATTCGGCAGGCGGAAAGTGGAGACAACCGCCTGCTCCGGTGGGCCGCGGCGGCCGCCGGCTTCGCCGCGGCGGCCAAGTACAACGCGGTCTGCGCGACGATCCCGATCGCCGTCGTATTGGGCCGCCAGTTGTATGGCGCGAGTCCGGCCGGACGTGCCGCCGCGTTGCGGGAGATGGGCTGGTGCGCGGGCGCGTTCGCGGTCGCGTTCCTGGCGGGAACCCCGGGCTGGCTGCTCGCTCCACGGCTGTTCGCCGCAGGATTGAGCTTCGAGCTCGAACATGCGCGGGCCGGGCACCTCGGCACGACGGGCCTGCCCGTGCTCGGTCAACTGGAGCTTCTGGTCCGGGACGCGCCGCTCGTCCTGGTCCTGGGCGCCGGCGGCGTCTGGGTCGGCCTACGCCAGCCTGACCGGCGCACCGCCGTTCTTGCCGCGCTCTCCGCCGGGAGCGCGCTGTTGCTGGCGGCCACCTCGCACAAACAGAGCATCCAGTACCTGTTCCCGATGTTCCCGGCGCTCTGCGACGGCGCCGCTGCGGCCGTGGCGCGCCTGGCGGCGTCGCGCGCCAAAGCCGGGCTGCTGGCGGTCGGCCTGGCGCTGGGCGTGTGCGCCGGGGGAAATCTCGAGGCTGGCCTGCGAGCGGCGTTGCATCCCAGCACGACGCGCGTCGCCCGCAACTGGATCGAATCCCACGTGCCGGCCGGGACGCGCGTCGCGCTGGAGGACAACTACGTTCCGCGCCTGTACTCATCCGAGGCGTTGGCCAAGCTGGCGCAAGACGCCTTGAAGGGGAGCCCCGCCGTGGCCACCTGGCTGACCGGCCGGCACAAGCTCTACGCGCTTGAGCAGATTCCGGCGAACGCCGCTTCGTTGCTGGCCGCGAACGGCCCCGACGTGATCGTCACCAGCGAGCAGGCGTACGACCGGTTCTTTTCGTCGGGGTTGTTCACGTCGCGCCCGCCCCGCGCCGGGAGCCCGCTGTCGGGCCAGTACCTCGTCATGCGTGATTTCTACCGGCGGCTCTTCAGCTCGCCGGAGTGGGAGCAAGTGCTGGACGTTCCGTCGGGCAACGGACCGCGCACGCGGGTGTTCGCCCGCCGCGCTGGTCAGGGCGCCTTCTGGTACACCCGCACCCAATCGACCTCCAGCGCCTGGGGAAACGCGGCGTCGTCGATGCCGTAGCGCCCCGCCCAGTGACCGCCGATGGCCAGGTTCAACAGGATGTGCGCCGGCCCGGCCAGCTGCCCGTCCTTGTACCGCCACTGAAAGTCGCGGGTCGCCACCAGCAGACCGTCGACATAGGCGCTGACCGCCGTGGGCGTCCACTCGGTCGCGACGGTGTGCCACCCCTCATTGAACCGGAACGGCGCGTGATAGTCCTTGTGCGCGACCACGAACTGCGGGTCCACGTAGGTGTAGCCGGCCGGCATCCCCGGAACGGAGCTGGCGGCAATGTGGATCTCGTCGGTTCGGTCGTCTTTGCCATTGTTGACGAACTCGAACATGTCGATCTCCGGCGGCCAGTTGAGGCGTCCCGTCTCGGAGACGTCCGAATTCAGCCAGAAAGCGGCCCACACGCCCAGCCCGCCGGGCATTCGCACGCGCGCCTCGAAGAACCCGTACCGGCCGGTCCAATCGGACCTGATCATGCCCGATTCGTAATTGATGCCTGAAGGCTGCGAGAGCGGACGCCGGCGCGCGACCAGCCGGAGCACGCCGCCCGCCAGGACGTGCGTGTCCTGGTCCGTGTAGAGCTGGTTCTCGTCGTTCAACCGATCGCCCGTCTCGGAGCTCTGGATGTACCGCGTGAACCACCGCGACCGGTCCAGCGCCGTCCCGTCGAACTCGTCGTTGAACACCAGGCGATAGCCGCCCGGCACGAACGAGCCCGTCCAGGAAGTGACCGGCTGGGTGCGCGCGACCGCCGCGCACATCTTGAGGCTGAGCGACGAGATCGACAGCGTCCCGCGCGCGACCTGGATCGCCAGCTCGGCGCGCTTCGTGTAAGCCGGCGCCACGAACTCGATCGCGTAGGTCTGTGACGACTCGGCCGTCACCGCCTGTCGGAAGGTGCGAAACGTGGCGTTCTTCGCGGGCTCGCGGAAGCGGATGCTGACCGCCGTCTGACCGCCGCCGATCGACCGGGCCGCGAACGTCAGCCGGTACGACCGCCCAGCTACCAGGGCCCCGTCTGCGAGCGGTCGGGTGAGATCGGCGGTCAGCTCCAGCGGATGTTGCTGTGGCCCGTCGAGCAGCTCGGTGGAGTCGACCGCGTACATGGCGTTCGCCGTCGGAGGCGGCGCATTCGGGCTGGCAGGCGCCAGGCGCACGGGCGCGCTCGAGACGGACGCCCCCTGCACTCCCGAGTACCCGACGGCGATGATCCCGGCCAGAACCGAGGCCGCCTTACGCACGCGACAGGGCTTTCAGGCCGGGCGCCCGCTGTCGCGCCGGCGCCGGCACCCCCAGCCGCCGCGCGTAGGCCGCCAGCTCCTCCGTCGTTCCCTGCTGGAAGTAGAAGCAGTCCTCGTCGAAACGAATCGGTCGGATGCGGCCGTACCCGAACGGCAGCACGCCAAACTCGGGAAAGAGCTTCACGGTCTTCCGGACCGCTTTCATGCGCCACTCGGCCGACGGGAGGCGAACGAGGCGATCCAGGGCCTGTCGGGTGAACGGCGACGTCGCGGCTGCCACACCGAACTTGAGCTCCGGGCTCAGCTCGCGATCGGTGGGCGCGATCTGATGCATCCGCGCCAGGAAGCTCCGGTACCCGTCCTTGCGGATCGCGAACACGCTCTGTTGCAACGGCCAGGCTGTCCCGTGTCCGCTGCCAAACACGAACCGGTGCTGGCGCAGCGAATCCTTGATGCGATCGAGAAACCGCTCGCCGAAAAGCAACGCGTCTTGCTCGATGTAAAGGAAATAGTCCAGATCGTTGATCAACGCGTACTCGAGCCCCAGCAATACCGACGCCGTCCATCCGCAATAGTGGTAGCTGGTCGTTTGCGAGTGGCCGGGGTTTCGCAGCAGGCGGATGTGTTCCAGTCGGCCGTCGAAATGCTCGCCATCCGGCGGTGGCACGGGCGAATTCGAGTCGACGACGACTACCTGCGACGGCGCCAGAAATCGCCTGACTGACTCCCACCAGAGGGGGCGCAATGCCAACCCGCGGTTCTCGTCCGCGCCGTCCGGCTTGTAATCCAGCGCGAGCGGGTTACCGGCGCAATACCAGCCGGTGAAGATCGTCAGGTCATGAGGCGCCATAGTGATCCTCGACGGCCCGGATTTGTCGGTCGTTTTCGCCCGCCGCCACGTTCTCCAGCCACAACGACACCCGCTGCGACCGCGGCCAGCTGATCTGGGTGAACGGTCCGCCCACCTGACGGTAACGCGTGCCGGCTCGTCGTCCCATCCAGTACAACCAGACGTCGTCGGCACGCGGGCACAGCCTCAGGAAGGCCTCGCGGTCGGTGACCTCCGGCGCCAGCGACCCCGGGTAGTAGAGCACCCCGCCGATCCCCGTCGGAAACAGCCCCTGGCGCGGCGACGGATCGTCCCGCATGTCGATCTCGTGCTGCCAGTCGCCGTAGGGGGCCAGACGCCCGTCCGCGGCACGCGCCGGCAGGTGAGCGCGCCGGCACACGATGGCGGGCTGGGCGGGTGAAAAGCCGGCGACGATCGTCTGCAGCCAGTCGGGCGGATAGTAGAGATCGTCGTCGGCGGTCAGCACGAAGCTGTCGGGCCATCGCTCGAGCACCGGGATGATCTTCTTGAACGAGCGGAGGTCGTCGCACACCAGGATCTCCAGCCCGTACGCCGCCAGCCGGCGCACCGCCGCCGGTAAGAGCTCCTCGTCGCCCGCGGCAATCCACAGGATCAATCGATCGGGTTTGACGGTCTGGTCCAGCAGGCTCTTGAGCGTGTTGACCAGGACCGGATAGCGCGGCGGGTAGGAGGTCAGTGAGACGATCAGCTCTCCCGGCAGGCCGTGGCGCGGCGCCCGGGCGTGCCGCGGAAATCGCAGCAGCTCCCCATAGACGGGCGCCAGGGTTCGGATGCGCCGGGACACCTCCTGATACTTGAGCAGCGCGCGGTTCACGCCGTCCCCCCGGCCGCCGCCAGCCGCCGGGCCACGGCCGACCTCAGGAACTGGCGGATGGTTGCCAGTGCGTCGTTCGCGAACAGGCGCAGCATGGCCAGGTAGGCGACGCCCGAGACCAGCAGCGTGAGGGCCGCCCGATTCACGGGGTGGGTGAACACCGCGGCGCCGGCCGCCGCGCCCGCCGCGACGGAGACTCCGGCCAGAATCGCGGGGGGCAGGTAGATCCCCAGCACCTCGGCCAGAGGGCTCCCCAGCTTTCGGAACGCGAACACCGAGTAAAGCGGCGTGACGGCCGCGTAGTAGATGGCGACCGCCAGGGCCACGGCCAGCGCCTTGTTCGTTCCGCCGGCCGCGCCCGTCACCACCAGACCGAAGAAGGCCACGGCGCACAGGCCGATGTACTTGAACGTGCTGAAGAACTCCCCGCGCGCGCGCAGGACGGCCCCGGCGATCCAGGCGACGGCGTCGAACGCCAGCCCGACGCTGAGCACCTGCGCGATCGGGACCGCGGCGTCCCATTTGTGCCCCGCCAACATCCGCACCACCGGCGCGGCCAGCGCGGCCTGCAAGAAGCAGCAGGGCATCGCGACATAGGCCAGCACGCGCGCCGCAGCCAGGGCAGCAGCGCGCTGGCGGGCCTGATCGCTTCCCATTTGCGCCAGCACCGGGAACACCACGTTGGTCACGCTGGTGGCCAACAGCTGCAGCGGCTGAACGGCCAGGCGAAACGCGAAGTAGTAGGCGCCCACGGCGGCCTTCGAAGTGAAGAGGCCCAGGACGAAGTAGTCGCCCTGCGACACGGCGGCGGTGACCACCTTCGTGCCAAGCAGATGGGTGCCACGAGCCAGGATCTTGCGAACGTGTGCCAGGCGCGGCCGCCCGATCTTCGGACGCGTCGTCACCCACAGCGCGGCCGTCCGGATCAGCGCGACGATCGGGAGCGGCAGGACGAAGCTGTACGGCCCCATTTTGGCGGCCGCGAACGCCACCGTCAGCACCTGGACA
Organism: Polyangia bacterium; assembly: GCA_045802645.1. Taxonomy (GTDB): domain Bacteria; phylum Myxococcota_A; class Polyangia; order Fen-1088; family Fen-1088; genus JADGRB01. The sequence goes on along the minus strand of JBJMQQ010000147.1, from coordinate 28,462 downwards.
CCGACCACTTCGGCCCCGCCCACCATGGCCAGGTCGCGGAAGCGGAGCTGGGCGCGCAGCAGGATGCAGGGGACGTTGGCGAGGGCCGTCAGCGGGATCGCCAGCCCCATCAGCGCCAGCATCGCCGGCAGCTCGGGCGCCGCGTAGAGGCGCGACAGCAACGGCGCGGACAACAGCACCAGCGCCAGCCCGGCGCCCCCCAGCAGGCTGCTGGTCCAGAAGGCGGGCGTCAACCAGTACCGCAACGCGCGTTGCCGCTGCAAGACGACGTCCTGCACGCCGAAGTCGCCCACCATGCTCACGACGTTGACGACGGTACCGGCCAGCCCGAAGACGCCGAAGTCCGCCGGCGACAGGAGGCGCGCCAGCAGCATTTGCCCCGCCAGCACCATGAAGCGGGTTGCGACGTTCTGCGCGAACAACCAGGCGACGCCGCGGACGGCGGTGCCGCCCAATGAGGTTCGCACGGGCGCCGCGGCGGCCACCGTGGTCACGGACATGCGGGCGCCTCCACCGCGCCTCCGGCCGGCTGTCCACCCGAACGCCGACTCACGATCCTCTGGTAAAGGGCGGCCAGTCGCCGCCCCGTCTCCGTCGACGAAAACGTGGTCTGAGAGGTCCGCGCGACGGAAGCTGCGGCGCCCGCCAGCGCCTGCGCGATCAGCGGTGCGAGGTCCACGCCCGGGCGATACTCCTCATCGGCGATGCTGAAGAGGTCGGCGCCGCCGAAGGGGCTGACGGCCGGATCGCCGTCGAAAGCCAGGCGGGTGAACTCCGTCGCGGGCAGCACCAGCCGCAACCCCGTCGCGTGCGCCTCCCAGTAAGAGACGGTGAAGGTCGTGAAGATCGCCACGTCGGCCGCGTTGAACAGCGCGCGCAGCCGCTCGGCTGGGACCTGGGGCAACAGGATCTCCGTCGCGAGGCCCAGGCCCTCCAGCTCCGCCCGCACGTCGGGCGGAACGGTTCCGACCAGGATCAGGCGAACGCCGGCCGCGCGGCAGGCACGCACGACGTCGGCGACGTGTTTGCTCGCGTGAAGCTTGCCCGTCATGATCGCGACCCGTTCGTCGGGCGCCACGCCCAGTTCGCGCCGAACGGCGTCGCGCTCGGCCGGGTCGAAGTAGAACCGCCGCGGGTCGGCGCCCAGAGGGGCCCACATCATCTCCACCGTGCGCGGCGTGCACGACCGAAAATGATCGCGGTTCGCCGTCACGGTGTGCCGCACGCAATCGACGGTGAACGACCCGGCCAGGATCAGAAGCCGGCGCACCCAGCTGTCCACGCGGCTGTACCACCGCGCGGTCCGATCGCCGCGCTGCTCGTGGTCGTAAACCACGGGCTTGCCCATGGCGCGCGCCAGCAACGCGACCAGCGCCGTGATCCCCTGCCGGAACTCGATGACGTGCACGACGTCCGCCTGCCGTATGGCAGCCAGGCTGGGGCGATAAAGAACCAGGTCGCTCAGCCGGAAGAACACCCGCCGTCGCAACAGCCGCACGCCCGTCGCGGCCACGAACGCCCCGTCGTCCTTGCCGGGCTCGGTGACGGGCAGCCGGACGCGGCTCTTGGACCAGATGTAACTCTGGTCGCCGCACATCAACGTGACATCGTGGCCCAGGTCCGCGAGCTCCTTGGAATACGCGTATTCCCGGAACGAGACCAGCTGGCTCTCGAAGAACCCGCTCACCAGCAGCACCCGCATTGGTGTCACGTTGGCAACGTCACCTGTGGGCGCATCGGCGCCGCCGCAACACGGCTGACGGACAATGAGGAAGTCGCCTCGACGGGCTCTTCGGCGGGCCAGGCCAGCAACGTCAGCATGTTCGCCACCGCCCAGGACGAGTACGCGCCGTTCATCCAGAAGGCGCACAGGAATACGGCGACCCGCAGCGGCAGCGGGCACGGGCTGGAGAACAGCACCCAGACGGCGAACGCCAGGTAGGCCGCCCCCGCCAGCGCGCCGTACTCGTAAGGGATCTTGCTGTACACCATGTCGCCCGCCCCGTTGCTCTGGCCGGCGCCGTGGCCGAATAGAACGGTGGACGCGTCGGGCCAGTGCGCCGGCGTGAACAGCTCCGTCCAGCCGAGAAAGCGCGCGTACCCGCTGGATCCCGGACCCGAAAACTCGTTCAAGCGGCCCAGCGTCGACTCCAGGTGAAGCGGGCCGGCCAGTAGCGCCAGCGGGATCAGCAACAGCAGCCCCCGCGCCACCAGGTCCCACCGTCCGGAGCGGAGCACCACCAGCGGCAACGCCACCGCCAAGATCATCAACCCCGTGCCGGAATACGACACCAGGATCGCGGCGACGAAGAGGACGATGCGCCAGGTCTTGGCCTGCGTGGCGGTCAACTCATTGACGAGCGCGATCGCGCAAAGCTGACTGAACTCCGATGCCTCCAGCATGAACACGCCGTTCACGCGATAAACGGCGACGCGCCAGTCGATCGTCGCGACGTTGTTGAACATCTGAGTCCGCCAGGTGGGCGGCAGCAGATTCTCCAGCGGGAAGACGAACTGCAGCGGCACCACGAACTGCAGCGCGAACTGCGCCACGCCGGCCGCCGCGATCACCGTCGCCGCCGACGCGAACCAGGCGCGGCAACGCGCGGCGCTGCCCCCCGTCGCGCGCATCGCCAGCGCCAGACCGACCAGCATGAACAGCGCCAGCGAGGCCACTGAAAATTCCGGGACCGCGAAGAGCTGAAACACGGCGATGCTGGCGGCGGTCGCGGCGAACCAGACCAGCCGCCCGGTGACGAACGAGAGGCGCCCGGTGGCCAGGCCCAGAACGACCGTGGCGATGAGGACCGGGTAGAACAGGTTCAGGCCCCGCGCGCCCAGCGGCGGAATCGCGAGCTTGCCCAGGAACGTCGCGCAGACGAACGGCGCGACCGCCAGCGGATCGATCGCCGCTGCCAGGCCCGCCGGACGCACCTCGCGCGACGCCGCCGGCACCGTCAGTTCCCCGTCGTTCCGTGAAGGCCGCGGAGGCCTTGCATGCCGTCGGTGCTGTACTTGGCGTAGTTGCCGTAGGCGTCGCCGGCGGAGGTGTCATTGATGACCACCGCGTGATGGCGGCTGGCGGCAGAAAGGCGTTGCAGGTGCTCGCGCGCCACCGCGCGGCGCGTGTTCTGCGGCCGAACCACGCTGAACACCCGGTCGGCGTGCATCGCAACGATCAACGCGTCCGGTACGAGCGGGAACGGCGGCGAATCGATCAGCACGAAGTCGTACGCACCGCGCGCCTGGCGCACCAGCTCGCTGAACCGCGGGCTGGACAGCACCTCGGCGGGGCTGTCCGTCGGGGCGCCGGCCGTGATGGAGTCGAAGCTGCCAAACCACCCCTGGACGGGGCGGACGATGTCGTCGCGGACCGGCAGGTCGCCCAACCCCGCCCCGCTCTGCGCGTCGAGGAAGCGGTGGTGGGACGGACGGCGAAGGTCGGCCTCGATCACCAGCACGCGCTTGCCGTCGGCCGCCAGCGCGGAGGCGAGCTGCAGCGTACAGACAGTCTTGCCGTCCCCCGGCGACGGCGACGTGAACAGCAGAACCTGGGGGCTCCGCGACTCGTCCGAGAAATAGATGTTCGTGCGCAGGTGCCGAAACGCCTCGGCGAACGGCGTGGAAGGGTATCCGGAGGTCCGGGTGGCCGCCGCGTCTCCGGCGACGGGCTGGCGAGGCACGCTGGCGAACACCGCCAGCGGCCCCAGGTCTCGGCGCAAGTCCGCGTCGGTCTGAAACGTGTCGCGCGTCGCCCAGCGGAGGACGGCCGCCGCCAGACCGACGAAGAGGCCAAACACCAGTCCCAGCGCCAGGCGCACCTGTAGGACGGGCGAGTCCTCACGCGTCGGCACCTTCGGGCCGTCGAGGACGTGGTTGCGCGAGATGTTGGCGGCTTTGGCCACCATCGCCTGTTCCTGCCGCTCCAGCAGGAAGGAGTACATCTTGCTCAACACCTCGGTGTTGCGGGTCAGTTGCCCCAGCTCCAGCTCGGCCCGGGGAACGGCGCGCAGGCGCTCGTCGAACTTGGCGATCATCGCGCCCAGGGCGTCCAGCTGCTGCTGCGACCGCGAATGGCGGTTCTGGACGTAGCGGTCCACCATCGCCAGCTGCGCGTCGACCTGGGCCTTCTGCTCCTTGACGGCCGGCGCTTCGTCCGTGAAGCGTTCGCGCAGGCTGGTCAGCCGCGCCTGCCCGTCCGCGAGCTGGTTGCTCAGGCTCACCAGCACGGGGTCCTCCGCTTCTCCGACCAGGTACTGCTCGACGCCGGACTTGCCCTTGTTGATGGCGGACCCGATCTGGTTGAACGCGTTCACCTGCAGCTGCGCCGCGACCCGCTGTTGCTCGTACTTGCCGAGCTGATCGATGAGCCCCTTGGTGTCGTCCCCCAGGCCGACGACGCCGGCCGTCTTCTTGAAATCGGCGAGCTGCAGCTCGGCGTCGTCCAGCGAGCGCTTCACCGCCTGCACCTGCGTCGTCACGAAAGACTCCGCCGACATGGCTTCCTCGGACTTCCAGGCCTGGTGCCGATCGAAATAGAGCTGGACCACCTTGCCCACGAACTCCGCCGCCATGCGGGGCGTGCCGCTGGTGAATTCCAGCGAAACGATCTTCGCCGAGTCCGTCGACCCGATCGCCTTCGGAACGGCGACGACCAGCGCCTGCGCGGCCGCGCCCGCCACCTCGTCCAGTGGACGAACGGTGACCGTGGCCTCGGTCCCGGCGTCCGGCGCCGCGCCCGTTCCCTGCACCAACGTCATGCGCACCGAGTCGGTCGTGAACGGGACGCCCAGGCGGCCCTCGCCCAGCCACTTGGTTCCGGCCCACGCCGCGTACGCGCCGCCGCTCTGAAAGCGAACGATGAATGCGGCGGGATCCACCGCGCCGTCCGGCAAGCTGGCGTTCACCACCGCGAAGTGCCGCATCGTGGGCTCCAGCAGCAGGGGATCGCGGTGATGCAGCCGCCACCCGATGTAGCGCGGCGGCTGCCATCCGGCAGTGGCGACCGTGGCGTTCAGCCCCGACTCCAGCACCGCCCGCCGCAGCAGATCGCGGCTGCGAAGGATCTCGATCTCGGTTCCGATCTCGCCGTTGCGCCCGCCCAGGAAGTCGAGCTGATCCGGCAGCCCGGACTGGACGCCATGCCCCTGCAGCTCGCCCAGGTACAAGCTGGCGCTGGACTTGAACTTCATGTGCGCGCCCAACGTGACCACGACGCTGAGCACCAACACCAGTCCAGCGCACGCCACGATCGTCAAGCGCTGCGATCGGATCATGGCGGCCAGGTCCGACAGCTCGAGGCGGGCGCGCGGAAGACTCGATTCGCTACCCAGACTGCCCGACCCGCTGACCATCGTTCTGCCCACCGCAACACTCAATGGATCGTGAGTAGCCTCCGCTCTGCTGTTGGTCAAGGGAAAGGAGCCCGATCCAAGCGACTTGACCGAAGAGTTACCTGGCATTTACAGCGCGCAGGCAACAACGTTGACGTAGCGGTCAAATCAACCGTGTGCGTCGTTCATGTCACGCGGCGGCTCAAGCGGTGAAACGGCTTCTCGACCGCCCAGAAAAACGCGTTCGCCACCGCGATGCAGATCGGAACTGAGACGATCATGGTCGTCACGGTCAGAGCAGTCGGGGACAGGGATCGCGGCGCGAGAACGTACTGATAGACGAGCTGCAGGATCGGCGCGTGAACGAGGTACAGGCTATAGGCTCTTTTCCCGAACCAGACTGCGGCGCCCCCCGACAATAACTTGACGGCCGCCGACGATCCGAAGGAGACGCGGCAGGACACCAGGAACAGCGCGGCCCAGGCGCCCACGACGACACTTCGGAGCTGCAGGGGGACGTGAACGACACCGGCGGAGAACCCGAGCACCGCCGCGCCGACGACGAGCACGGCGAGTCTGAGCGGACGCGCGAGCGCGACGCCGGCCGCGCCCCCCTTTGCCGCCACCAGCCATTCGGCGATCTGCGCTGACAGCATTCCGAAAGTGAACAACGCGACGTAATAGACGGAGCTGCCCCACGGGCTTGGGTTCCCGACGTCCAGAAACCACAATGCCGCCCAGACCCCGTAACTCACGACCGTCGTCGCCAACACCGTGCGTAGAGCGCCAATGCGCCGCCACAAAGCCAGGATGAGTGGAAACAGGAAGTAGATCTGCCATTCCACGGCAACGGACCAATACGTGTGATTGATCTTCGCGGCGCTTGAACGCATCCAGTCATGAATCAGAAACGTGTGAAGCAGCACGTCGCGCCCGGTCACCGGCAAAGACACGTCCCAATGCGTACCGGTCCGCCGCCCGATGACGAGCTGAATGAGCACCAGCGACAGGACCATGGCGGCCCAATACGGCGGCACGATGCGCACGAACCTTGATTTGACGAACCGGTCAATCGACAGCGTCTTGCGTCCGTTGACGACCGGCAACATGAGGCAATAGCCGGACAGGACGATGAAGACGTCCACGGCGTAGTGCCCGAGCCCCGTCGCTTTGTTGACCAGACGCACCGCGAGCGAGGCGCCCAGGCGCGCCGGCATGTTCAGCGCCGCGTGGTGAAGGAGGACATAGACCGCCGCCAGCCCCCTGACACCGTCGAGGTAGCGGAGATGAGGGGTGGTGGTCGGGCGCTCCACGTGAGGTAGTGAATTCTGCTGACACCTGAACCGCCGTGGGTCAATACGGTGTAAATTCTCGATCACGGAGCTCCGGATACACGCTTGAACCAGATCTCTCCCGCCAAACCTGCCCGCCCGTTCGTCGGTCTCGCTCTGCTGAAGGCGACGCGCCCCAAGCAGTGGATCAAGAACCTTCTGGTCTTCGCCGGGTTCGTCTTCACGCTCAACGAGCGCTGGCGACCGTTCTCGCCGATCATGTGGGAGTTCCTGGCCCGGTCGGCGGCGGCGTTCGTCCTGTTCTCGCTCGTGTCGAGCTCGATCTACCTGCTGAACGACGTCATCGACGTCGAGCGCGATCGCCAGCACCCGACCAAGCGCAATCGCCCGATCGCCTCCGGCGCTCTGTCGCCGAAGGTCGCCTTGGCCGCCGCGTTCCTGCTGATGGTGGGCGGGCTGGTGCTGGCCGCCTACCTGAGTAAGCCCTTCGTCGCCGTCCTGGGCGGCTACGTGGCCATGCAGCTCGGCTACGTGTTCGTCTTCAAGAACGTCCCGCTACTGGATGTCTTCATCTTGGCGATCGGGTTCGTGCTACGGGCTTTCGCGGGAACGGCCGTGCTGGGCGTCGCGATCTCGCCCTGGCTCTACACGGTCACCCTGCTGGGCTCGCTGTTCCTGGCGCTCTGCAAGCGCCGCAACGAGCTGATGCTCCTCGAAGCCGGGGCCGGACACCATCGCAAGATCCTGAAGGAGTACACGACGTCGCTGCTCGACAGCCTGATCAGCATCGTCGCCTCGTCGACGATCATGGCCTACTCGCTTTACACCTTCACGTCCCCCACCCTGCCGCCCGATCACCTGATGATGGCCACGGTCCCCCTCGTGATCTTCGGGCTCTTCCGCTACCTGTTCCTGGCCCACTCGAAGAACTCCGGCGGAAGCCCCGAGGAGGTCTTCCTCACGGATCGGCCGCTCATCGTCACCGTCCTTCTCTGGATCGCGATCGCCGGGATCATCCTCACGCGCCGGTAGGCGCCGTCACTGCCCGCCGCCGGCGTCGCGGTCGGCGGCCCCGCCCCAACCGACCAGCGCGCCCTGTCTGAGGCGCGCGATCTCGCCAGCGCTCAGCGCGCGGTGGTACAGCATGACGTCGTCGAGGCGACCAGGGATTCGCTCCGTGTAGTCAGGCCCGCCGGCGTTGCCGTTCCCTGACAGGACGACCGGGTTGGTCTCGATCGGGAAGGGCCCCATGACCGGCGCCTTCGCCACTTCGACGCCGTTCAGGAACAGCCGCGCGGTGGCGCCGTCATAAGTCCCGGCGATGTGGACCCACGTCTTCTGCGCGATCGTCACGGCGCCGTTCGAGATGTACACCTGCCCGCTCATCGGCGTCGTGATGAACAGCGTGGGCGACATCCCCGCGTTGATCGAGAGGTGGTAATGCTGCCCGTAGCTGGTGCCGATCTGGCGTGAGATGGCGGTCGCGTAGTCGGTGATGGGGCCGTCGATGTAGATCCAGGCCGCGACCGTCACGGTCATCGTGACCATGTTGATCGAGTTCGACTGCGGGACCAGCACGTAGCCCTTGCCCTGGGGGGCCAGCGCGCGTCCTTCGGGCCCGTCCGGAACCCAGGCTATCCCCGGGTCGAGCCCGAGCAGGCCGCCGTCGTTGGCCTGGCCCGAAAAGTCGCGGACCGCGACCGAGCCGGGCGAATCATCGAGGCGCCAGAACCCGACCAGCGCATCCAGCAGGCCCACGCAGCCCGATACGCCGCCGTCGCCGCAGGGGAACGGATCGACGGCCACGATGCGACGCGCGTCGCACGCCGTCAGCAGAAGGGCGCAGGCGGCCAGCGCCAGCTGCCTGGTACCACTAGAAACGCGCAAGAATTCCCCCGTGAGCCAGCAGCCCTTGGCCCCCGAATCGTGCGGCGGACGTCGCCTGCCCGACCTGGACCGTCACCTCCGGCCAGTATAGCGTCCCCTGCACCTCCAGGACCACGAACAGCCCGGTGGCGAACGACAGCGCGACGCCGCCGCCGGCAGCGACCAGCCCAGCGAAGGCGTGTCCGTCGTGGGCGGCCCCGAGCATCGGCATGACGCTGGTTCCGTGAACGCGGATCTCCTGCCAGCCAACGCCCACCGTCACGAACGGCTGCACGCGCCGGCGCGATCGGAAAAAGTGCTCCACCTCCAGGGTCATCCGGAGGCGATCGACCTGGGCGGTCCCTTCGGGGCGCGAGACCTCGACCGGCGGGCCCAACCCGCTGGCCGTCAGCCGCAACACGAGGTTCGAAGGCCGACCGACCGACACGGCGATGCGCGGCGCCATCAACGCGGGCGCGCCGCCCACGTCGTCCGAGATCGACACCCCGGCCTCCACGCCGACCCAGGGCTCCGGCTGCACGACCGGCGCGACGATGATCACCGGCGGCGGCGGCGGGGGCGGCGGCGGCGGGAGCGGCTCCGGCAGCGCGTCGACCACGGCCGGCTCCGCCGCCCCCGACTTGGCCAACCCGAGCAACTGGATCTGGATCGCGGTCGCCAGGGCCATCGCCCGGACCATCTGGTCGCAGCTGTCGTTTCGCGACAGGAAGGCCCGCTCGCCTTCCCATTGGTCGTTCGCGTCGCGCCATTCGACCTGCCCCTGCAGCCGCCCGGCGGCCAGCGTCACCCGGGCAATCAGGCGGTGGGGAGCCTGGTCCCGGAAGGGATCGTGCCCCAGGTGGCGCACGATCTGAGCCCGGAACTGCGACGCGTCCGGGCAACCCGCCAGGGTCGTGTCCGTCCGGTAATCCAGCGAGATGAGGACGTCCTCCGCCTGCGCGGGAGCGGACGCCATGACGACCATGAGCGCCGTGCCCGTCAAAGCTGCCGGAAAAGCGCGTCGTCCAAGCACTGGTCTGTCGAGAATACGCCGACCCGAGCCCGGCGCGCGATCGGCGCCGGGCGGCCGCTCCGCCGCCCGCCCCGGGGGGCGTCTCTCGTTTGTGGCGGAAATGGCAGGTCCGGCGCGATCGACGCAGTTGGATCCAGATACGTTGCGCGCCCGCCATCCGGTGCGCGCGGAGGCCCCATGCAGCGATTCCAGACCGGTCTGTTCTGCTTGTTGATGGCGACCGCCGCCGGCTCCGCCTGCTCCTCGTCCGGTGACGACGGCGGCGGCAGCGGCGGTAGCTCGGCCACGGGCGGCAGCCTCGCGACGGGCGGCAGCAGCAGCACGGGCGGCCAACCGGGCACGGGCGGCCATGCGGCAACCGGCGGCCAGCCAGGGACCGGCGGAACCCCCGGCAGCGGAGGCGCGGCGGGCAGCCGTGGCGCGGGCGGGACCTCCGCGACCGGAGGGACGGCCGGCGCGATCGTGACCGGCTCGGGCGGGGCCGCCGGCAACCGCGGCGGGGGTGGCGCAGTGGCCGGCAGTGGCGGACGCGGCGGCGCGGCCGGCAGCCAAGGCGCAGCGGGGACCGGCGCCGGCGGCGCGGCGGCCTACAACCCCTGCCCCAGCAACGGCGACACGTGCAAGGTGCTGCCGCTCGGCGATTCCATCACGTTCGGCATCAACTACGAGGGCTCTTACCGCGTCGAGCTGTTCAAGCGCGCGGTGACCGCCGGCCAGAAGATCACGTTCGTGGGCACCCAGACGAACGGCCCCGGGATGGCCCCCGGGACGACCGTGCCCTTCCCGAAGAACCACGAAGGGTGGAGCGGCTACACGATCAGCATGATCCTGGCCAAGGCTGCCAACGACGTGCAGTACGGGCCGCACATCATCTTGCTGCACGCCGGCACCAACGATACGTACATGACCGATCCGTCCGGCGCGCCGATGCGCCTGTCGTCCGCGGTCGATTCGCTGGCCAGCATGTTCCCGAACGCGCTGATCGTCGTCGCCAAGATCATCCCGTACCCCAGCCAGACCGCCAACGTGAATCTGATCAACCAGTCCATCCCGGCGATGGTTCAAAGCAAGCAAGCGGCGGGCAAGCACGTCATCTCCGTGGACCTCAACACGGGGTTCGACACGAAGACCATGCTGAGCAGCGACACGATTCACCCCAATCAGACCGGCTACGACTGGATGGGCGACACCTGGTACGCGGTGGTCGGCCCGCTGTTCCCGAAGTAGCGGACCCGGTCGCCGCTGGCGCCCGGCGGTCGAGTTTGATATGCGTCCGACGCACCTTGTCCCCCCTCTCTTCGCGCCGCCGCCGTCATTGGCTCGTCATTCTGGGCGCCGCCGCTCTGGGCGCTGTCGCGCTGACCTGCGCGACGACCAGCAACCCGAACGCAGCGAAGTACCCGCCGCGCGGGCGCGGCTGCAGCGTCCGGATCTTCAACGGCCCGGTGCCCGGCGTGAAGGAGTGGGACGACCTGGGTATCGCGCACGTCGACTGCCCGCTGGACCTGGGCCGGGTGCAGTGCCGGCAGCGGCTGCGCGAAGAGGCCTGCCGGATGGGCGGCGATCTGCTGTACGACGTCCCGAAGAAGCCGGCCCGCCCCAGCGAGCAAGGGATGGTCTACGTCGGTCACGTCGCGCACACGAAAGCCGGCGACGGCGGCAGCCAGGCGCCCGGGCCCGACGCCGATGACGAGTCGGGGGCGCAGGCTGGATTCGACAGCACGTCACCCGTCGAGCCGCTTGCGCCTGCCGCCTCTGGCCCCCCCACCGATGCGGCCGCGCGCGACTGAGCGCCTGTCGCTGCCCAGCCGACGTGCCTTCCTGGGCGCGGCCGCTGCGACCGCGCTGGCCCCGGCGTGCGTGATCCCGCACGGCGGCGGCGTTCGCGCGAACAGCAGCGTCCCCGCCGCCCGCAAGGCAGGTCTCCCGGCACCGGACATCGAAGCGCTTCTGGGTCAGATGACGCTGGACGAGAAAATCGGCCAGATGACCCAGGCCGACATGACCGCCGTGCACGACGGCGCCGACGTCCACGACTTCTTCTTGGGCTCGGTGCTGTCCGGCGGCGATTCGCTGCCGGTCGGCAACTCGCCCCAGGTCTGGGCCGACATGACCGACGGCTACCAGACGCAGGCGCTGTCGACGCGCGTGGGGATTCCGCTCATCTACGGCGTCGACGCCGTCCACGGCGACGGTGGCGTCAAAGGGGCCGTCCTGTTCCCGCACAACATCGGCCTGGGTGCCACGCGCAACGCCGAGCTCGTCGAACGCGCCGCCCGGGTCACCGCCCGCGAAACCGCCGGCAGCGGCGCGCGCTGGGCGTTCGCGCCCTGCATCGCCGTCGCGCGCGACGAGCGCTGGGGGCGCACGTACGAGAGCTTCGGCGAATCACCCGAGCTGGCCGAGACCCTGGGCGCCGCCGTCGTCCGCGGCTTGCAAGATACGGCCGTCCTGGCCTGCGCCAAGCACTTCGTGGGCGACGGCGGCACGTTCCACGGCAAGGACCGGGGCGACACGCGCGTGCCGGAAGAGGAGCTGCGCCGGCTTCACCTCCCCGGCTACGCCGCGGCCATCAAGGCGGGCGTCGGCAGCGTGATGGCCTCGTACTCCAGCTGGAACGGCGTGCCGATGCACGGCAACGCGCGCCTCATCACCGACGTCCTCAAGGGTGAGCTGGGCTTCTCCGGGTTCGTGGTCAGCGATTGGGCCGCCATCGACCTGATGTCCGCCGACTACACGGCCGACATCGAACGCGCCGTCAACGCCGGGATCGACATGATCATGGTGCCCATCCGCCATCGCGCGTTCATCGCGGGAATGAAGGCGCTGGTCGCCGCCGACCGCATCAGCCAGGCGCGCATCGACGACGCCGTCCGCCGCATCCTGAAGCAGAAGGCGCGCTTCAAGCTGTGGGAGCGGCCGTTCGCCGATCGCGCGCTGACCGCGGCCGTCGGTTCGCCCGAGCATCGCGCCGTCGCGCGCGAGGCGGTCCGGCAGAGCCTGGTCGTCCTGAAGAACGGGCGCGCGACGCTGCCGATCCGGGCGGGCGCGCGTGTCCACCTGTGCGGCTCGCGCGCCGACGATCTGGGCGTGCAATGTGGCGGCTGGTCGGTCGGGTGGCGCGGCCACCGCGGCACGCACACGACCGGCACGACGATTCGCGCCGCGCTGGAGCAGGCGCTGGGCACCGGGCGCGTCGACTTTTCGAGCGACGGGTCGGGTGCGGCGCGCGCCGACGTGATCGTCGCCGTCGTCGGAGAAGACCCCTACGCCGAGACCAGCGGCGACCGCGTGAAGCTGGAGTTGCCCCCGGACGACCGCGCGTTGATCGCGACCGCCAAACAGACCGGAAAGCCGCTGGTCGTGGTGTTGCTGGCGGGGCGGCCGCTGATCCTGGGCGACGTGCTGGACGCCGCCAGCGCCGTGGTGGTCGCCTGGCTACCGGGGACCGAGGGGGCGGGCGTCGCCGACGTGCTGGTGGGCGCCGCCAAGCCGGCGGGGAAGCTCCCCTGCACGTGGCCTCGATCGATGGCGCAGATCCCGATCAACGCCGGCGATCCCGGCTACGACCCGCTTTTTCCGTACGGCTTCGGCCTGAGCTGGTAACGACCTTCGTCAGTGCACCGTCGCGGGCGCTTCGGCCGCCGCGGTGGCCGGCTCCTGGCGCCGCCAGGTTCGCCAGCCGGTCTTGATCAACGCACGGACGTCGCGCGGCCGTCCCGAAAAGACCGTCTCGGCCAACGCCAGCGCCTCACGTTCCAGCGCGCTCCGCCGCTCCTCGACGGCGGACAAGACCGCCCGACTGTCCTCGGCCCGGCCGAAGGAACGCGGGTGTAATTCGGCGGTCGCCTGCGCGCAGTGGAGGTCGTGCACCTCGCCCAGCAGCTCACCCAGCTGGTCGACCTTGGGCATCAGCGTCGTCGTCAGCTCCGGGATGGCGTCTCGAATCAGGCGCAGCTCGTTCGCGAGCGCCTTGACCTGCTTGCGCCAGCCGTGGAACCGCTCAGGGGAAGGCTGGGAGCGAACCGCTTCCAACCCGGCGCGCGCCTGACGGTACGTGCGCGTGATCCCGGCGCTGATCGCGCGCCGCCCATGCGGGACGTCCCAGTCGCCCAAACGCCGCCGAACCCGGCGCAGCGTCCGGGCGGCCCGGCGCAGCGCGCGCTCGACCGCGTCGGGCCGCAGCTGGCGGCGGACCCGGCGCTCCGCGGCGGACAGTCCCGCCAGCAATCGCGGCGGCACCTCGTTTTGCAGGCGGGTCCCGAGCAACCGAAACGTGTGCGCCTGCACGGCCAGGTCGCGCGGGCGCGACAGGATGCGCGCGGCGTTGCGCAGCCGGCGGTCGTCACGGCGCACGTGCTCGCCACCGTCGGCGCGGATCAGCGCCAGCACCGCCCGCGACCGCTTGAGGCGCGTCCGCACCTCGTGCACGCGGTCCTCTTGCGGCCGATCGCGATCGCGCGCCGCATGCGCGGCCTTGCGCAGCTGCTCGCCGACGATCCGCCGCAGGCCTCTGCCGACGGGCTCGCGCCGTCTGATCCGATATCCCATCGGCCTAATATGTATCGCGAACGCTGGTCACGCGCAGGCCGGATGACAGGCGCGTGGCCGCGTCGGCTGGGCTTCCCGCGGCCGGCGTCCACTCGACGGACGCCGACTCGCCCGGCAGCAGATCGAAGAAGTTGTCGGAGAAAAACCCGTCGGCGCTGCTGCTGGATAGCCACACCGCGCGCGCCAGCTTGCGGGCGGTCACCTTCAGCGTCGCGCCGCCCGCGTGCGGGACGACGCTGACCGCCAGCTCAGGCGGCGGCAGCGCCAGGTCACGCGTTTTCAGGAAATAGAACAGGTTCCGGGACAGCATCGCGCCCGTGCCCCGTTCGGTCAGCTCCGTCACCAGCACGACGCGCGTGGGATCGAGGCCCTTCAAGATGTCGCGCTTCCAGGCCTGGAACTGCGCCTCGCTGGCCAGCGCGCGCACCGTCACGTCGCGCTCGAACCGCCAGCGCTCGGCGCCGCCGTCCAGGTCGACCACCCGCAGCAGCAGGTGCGCCGGGATGTCCGTGCGCCGGTCCGACACCGCATAGACGCGCAGGTTCCCGTTCTCGTCGGCGGGGCTGACCAGCACGGGCGCGAAAAACCGCTTCGCCGCATACTGCAGCGCCTTCCAGCGGCCGTAGTAGTCGATGCTGGACCACGAGGCGACGGGCCAGCAGTCGTCCAGCTGCCAGTAGAGGCTGCCCATGTTGTAGGGCATCCGGCGGCGATGGGCCTCGGCGCCGAACTGGATCACGCGCGCCTGCAACACCTGCGACAGGTACAGGAACGAGGCGAAGTCCTTGGGCGACCGGAACTCGCGATCCATGTACGTCTTCACCAGCGCGTTGCCGCGCGGGTGGCGCTGGTGGCTCAGCATCACAGGCGAATCGATCCGCCACTCCGACGGGGGCGCGTAGCGAGCCACGCTCTCGAGCAGCGGGAACGACTGGAAGCCGTACTCGCTCATGAACCGCGAGACGTTGTCGGCGTACTCTTCGTACGGCGACGACGCGTGCCAGACGCCCCAGAAGTGCGCGTCGCCCCACCCCAGCTTGCCGGGCGACACGCCGTCCTCGTTCGCGCTGGGCGTCGACCGCGTGTAAAAGCGCCCTGGATCCTGCTCGCCGACGACCTTGGGCAGGATGTCGTGGAAGACGCGCTTGTAGTCGTTCCAGATCGTCTGCTGCGCGTTCTTCGACAGGTGGAACTTCACCTGCCAGCCCCACTGCTGCCACGCCGCCTCGATCTCGTTGTTGCCGGCCCACAGCGCCAGCGACGGGTGGTTGCGCAGGCGCCGGACGTTTTCGATGGCCTCCTGCCGGACATTCTCCAGGAACGCGGCGTCGCCCGGGTACATGCTGCAGGCGAACATGAAGTCCTGCCAGACCAGCAGGCCCAGCTCGTCGCAGGTGTCGTAAAAGTCGTCGTCCTCGTAGATCCCGCCGCCCCAGACCCGGACCATGTTCATGTTGGCGGCGACTGCCGAGCCCAGCAGCGCGCGCCGCCGGGCGGGCGTCTCGCGGTCGACGAAGCTGTCGGCCGGGATCCAGTTGGCGCCCTTCATGAACACGGGCGCGCCGTTGACGACCACCGTGAAGCTCTTGCCGCCGCCGTCGTGCTTGCTGACGACCTCCAGCGTCCGCAACCCGACGCGAGTCTGGCGCTGCCCGCGCCCCACACCGTCGACCGTGAGCGCCGTCTGCAGCGTGTACAGCCGCTGCGCTCCCAGCCCCGCCGGCCACCACCGCTCGGGCTTGGCGATCACCGCTTCCAGTCGGAGATCATTGCGGCCGCGCTGCAGCGCGCGCTCGCCCTGCGCCAGCACGGCGCCGTCCGGCAGCGTCACCGTGACTTGCCCCCGGCCGGCGTGCGCCGCGTTGACGACGGCCGCGATCTCCAGCCGCGCCTGCGCGTCGTCCAGGCTGCGCTGGAACACCTGCACGTCCTCCAGCCGCGCGGCGTCCCAGGCTTGCAGGCTCACCGGCCGCCAGATCCCGCTGGTCACGAAGCGCGGCCCCCAGTCCCACCCGTAGTGGTAGGGCGCCTTGCGCGTGAACACGCTGACCATCTCCTTCGCCTGGTCGTTGATGGCGGGCAGCGTGTACCCCAGCTTGTCGTAGGCCGGCTTGGCCGCCGCGATCGGCGAACGGAAGTGGACGACGACGCTGTTCGCGCCGGTCTTGAGGTGCCCCTTGATGTCGGCGCGCCACGACCGGAACATGTTGTCGCCCGACAGCACCCGCGCGCCGTTGACCGTCACCTCGGCGTAGGTGTCCAGCCCCTGGAACACGATCTCGACGTGGTCGTGCCTCAGCAGCGCGGCGTCAGCGTCGACGCTTGTGCGGTACTCCCAGTCGGTGTGCTCGATCCACTGCAGCTGCTTCTCGTTCGTGCCCACGAACGGATCGGGGATCTTCCCCGCCCGCAGGAGATCGGTGTGCACGCACCCCGGAACGACCGCCGGGATCCAATCGCCGAACCCGGGCGGCCCACCGACCGCCCGCAGCTCCCACTGGCCGAGGGGGATCGCCAGCGGCTCGCCCGATTGCGCCGCTGGCGCCCCGGTCGGCGGGGCGGGCGCCCCACCGGCGGCCGACGCCCCGGAAGTAGAGCCGACAGCCGCCGCCAGGATCGCCAGCGCGCTCAGGGCTTGTCGATGACGATGGGGATGTTGAAGTCTTGCCAAGCCGGCGTCGTGTTCAGGCGGTTACTGTCCTGATTGTAGAGGTAGATGGCCGGGTAGGTCGAAACCTGGTGGAACTCGCCCGAGACCACGATCGCCGCCACATAGAGCTGCGACACCTCGACCAGGTGCCCCGTCGCGTCCGGCTGCGGCGGGGTGCCGTACCGGTTAGACGAGAAGATGATCCAGTAGTAGGTCTTCGTTCCCGACGTCGCCACCGTCGGCGACCAGCGCGGCCAGTGATTGTTGATGCCGGGGCTAGTCTTGCCGAAGCAGGCCGGCGGCGTGTTGGCCGCCAGCTTGACCGGCTGCGCGCCCGCGCCAGCGCCAGGCGCGTTGCCGAACGCGGTGATGTACAGCTCGGCCGCCTTGTTCGCGTACAGGTAACCGGGGCTGGGGACAGCCGTGAACGCCAGGAAGTTCTGGTCGGGCGAGAGCGCCGGATAGTACTCGTCCATCGTCGAGCTGGACGCGCCCGGCACCGGCGTCGCCGCGCCACCCGCCTTGTTGTTGTACGGAACCTGGTAAATGTCGGCCGGCCCGCTGGCGAGGCGGCCATCCTGACTTCCGCAGCCCTGGCCGACTTGGCCATTGGGGTTTGACTGGCCCGGACTCGGGCAGGCGGCCGAGACATAGACGACCGTATTGCCGTCGGCGCTCCAGTTGGGGAATCCGGCTGCCTTCTTCGTATCGCCCGTTGCCAGGTACCCGTAAGCCATCCCCTTGACGGGCACCTGCAGCCCGTTGGTCGCCATCGACGTGGCCGTCGAGTTGAAATCGATCCACATCAGCTGGCCGGGATAGGCGTTGTCCTGAGCGTACGGATTGTTGAAGTCGACCATCTGGCTCGCCATGATCCCGATCCGCTCGCCCGATGTGGCGGGATCGGTCCAGTGGGCCTTTGAGAACGCCATGGGCCCGCCCCACGCATATTGGATCGCCGTGGGGATGCCCGTCGCTCCGGCGGTGGTGGGGCACGCCATTGTGAAATTGGTGGTGTGACACCCCAGGTAGTTCGGCAACGCCTGACCATGCAGCGCGGGATCCGGCGAAACGTTCGCGAGCACGGCCGGCCAGGGCCACGCATCGACGAACGACACGTAGCTGCCGTCTGGCGTGCCGACGTGGCACCCGATGCAGCGCGAGTTCCGTGTGTTGTGCTGGTCGTTGGTCAGGACGTATTGCTGGACCTGGTCGACGGTCAACGCCTTCGTGGTGCTGACGTCACCGACGGTGAAGCCCGACAGGTACGAATCGTTGACCAGCGAGGCCTGATTGGTCGTCATGGCCTCGATACTCATCTTGTTCGATTGCTTCGGATCGGCCGACCAGAACACCATGCTGCCGCCGGCGCCGACGGCCGCGATCTGGAACTTCACCTTCGTCTCTCCGCCGCCCATCGTTTGAACCGTGACCGTGATGTCCTGCTCGACGATGTGCCCGGCCAGGCTGCCCCACAGCGGCTTGGGCATCGTCCAGGTCTCGACGGCGGCCGAGTAGGCGACCAGGTCGGTCGACTCCATGTCGGCGTGGATCGTGATCTTCATGTTCTTGTTGTTTCCCGGAACACGGACGCGCAGGGGTGCCCAGTTGTTCGGGTAGAGAGCCCCGTCTTCGGGCTCGGTCACACAGGGACCGCCGCCGCTGGGGTTTCCAAACTTCGAGCCGACGTCGGAGCTGACGCCCTGATCGAACATGGGGTTCGGGTTGGACGCGGTGGGCTCGAAGTCGGTGCACTGGCCGACGCACCCCGTCTGCGTGATCGATCCGCCCGAGCCGGTGTTGGAGCCACCGCGGCCGGTGCTGCCGCCGGAGCCGACGCTGGAGCCGCCACTGCCGGTCTGCGTGTTCTTCGGTTTCACACCGGCGCAGCCGAACAGCGCCACAAGTGCGACAGATCCGAGAAGACGACCCGTCATTACATAAGCTCTAGTCATTCGCGTTCCACTCCCGAAAAAGAGAGCGGGATTATACCCGCCCGGGTTTTTGACGCCAGAGCCGGCCTTTGGCCGAAAGCCCTGTCATTTTGCCGCAACTTCCCACGCACATGACGGCCTTTCGCACGCATGTCGGGCGACGCCGCCTCTTATCCGCCAAGAATGCACCAGCTGGTCTGGCGCACCTTGATTCCAGCCGATGAAGCTGCTGGAGTGAAATGACAAGATGACCGGTGCTACGCCCTCCGATTTGCGCCAGGGCGGGCGATCCCCGCAACGGCAAGGTCGGACGGAAGATGGTGTGAGGAGGCTGGGGCGATTTCAGATCATCGGTCGCCTGGCGACGGGTGGGATGGCGGAGGTGTATCTGGCGCTCTCGGGCGAGCTGCCGGGGTTCCGGACGCTGCTGGTCGTCAAGCGGATCCTGCCGCACCTGGCCCAGAACCGGCAGTTCATCCGCATGTTCCTCGACGAGGCGCGGCTCGCCGCGTTGCTGGATCACCCGAACGTGGTCCGCATCATCGAGGTCGGCCACGACGGAGAGGAGTACTTCCTGGCCATGGAGCTGGTCCAGGGCAAGCCGCTGTCCGCCGTGCTGCGTAAAGCGGCGCGCGAAAAGCGCCCGCCCAACCCGGCGCTGGCGGCCTACATCATGGCCCAGGCGGCGAGCGGGCTCGGCTACGCCCACGCGCTGACCGACGGCGACGGCCGGCCGCTGGGCGTCGTGCACCGGGACGTCTCGCCCCAGAACGTGCTGCTGTCGTTCGAGGGGGCGGTGAAGCTGATCGACTTCGGCGTCGCCCGCGCGTTCGGCCGCGTCGCCCACACCAGCCCCGGCGGCCTCAAGGGGAAGATCGAGTACATGTCGCCCGAGCAGGCGTCGGCCGAAGACGTCGACCACCGGGCCGACGTCTTCGCGCTGGGCATCGTGCTGTGGGAGGTGCTGACCGGGCGGCGCCTCTACCGGCGCGAGACCGAGCTCGCGACGATGCGCGCGATCCTGGACGACCCCATCCCACGTCCGTCGGAGGTGGCCGACGTGCCGCTGGCGCTGGAGGCGGTGGTCATGCGGGCGCTGCGGAAAAAGCGCGAGGGGCGCTTTTCCAGCGCGCACGAGATGGCCCAGGCGCTGGAGCGCTACGCGTTCAGCCAGGACGGCTTCAGCCCCGTCCAGCTCGCGTCGTACATGAAGGGGCTGTTCGCGTCCGAGTTCCTCCAGTGGCGCAAGACGGCGACCTCCGCGCTGGACATGGAGGTCGATCGGGGCGACCAGCAGCCCCCGCGCCTCGAGTCCCCCGGTGCCGAGCCCATGACGCAGGGGCCGACGATGGCGCTGCGGCCAAGCGCGTCCATCTCGGGGTTCCCCGTCGCTGCCGAGACACGGAGCGCGACCGTCTCGAGCCAGGGCGGGCGCAGTCACCCGGTGCGGACCCAGACCTCACCGTCGGCGATCTCGGGGATCGAGCCGCCGAGCAAGCGCGATCGGTTGTGGGTCTACGGCGGATTGGGCGCGCTGGTCGCGATCACCGGCGTCGGCGCCTGGCTGCTGGCGCGGCCCGCGCCGCCAGCCCCGCGCGAGCTGGCGCCCGTAGCGGTGTTGCCGGTCCCGACGCCGGTCGCCCCGCTGACCGCAGCGGTCGTGAGCACCCCTGCCCCGGTCACGACTCCCGTGCCGGCGGCGGTAGCGCCCGCGGCCACGATGCCCCCGCCCGTCGCCCCGGCGGCGACTCCCGAGGTGGTCGAAGGACCCGCGCCCCCGCCACCGGCGGCCACGGCGCCGGCCGTCGAACGAACGGTCGAACCGCTTGCCGAGCCGGTTCGCGAACCGGCGAGTGCGCGCGGTCACCTCAGGCCCGCGCGGCCGAAGCATCACCGCACCCGCGCCGAGCCAGCCAGTGAAAAGGCCGAGGCCGTCACGGCCGAGCGCAAACACGATCCGTTCGAGTGAACCCCGTTTGACCGCCGGTTTTGGCGACGTGTAGACTGACTGGGGTCATGGTGGCGGCGCAGATCCCTGGCATCAAGGATACCGAGTTCGAGGCCACCGCGACCTTCGACGGCCAGGCCCTCGTGCTGCGCCTGTGGGGCAACGCCGACCTTCGCGTGAACGGGCCCCTGGGGCCGTTCCTGGATTCGGTCGACGACGAAGCGCGGCGGGCCCACAGCGACGAGGTGGTCGCCGATTTCCGCGAGCTGGTCTTCATGAACTCGTCGTGTCTCAAGGAGTTCGTGCGCTGGATCGCCCAGGTCGACGAACGCCCGAACGACCACTACCGCATCCGCTTCCTCAGCGACCCCGCCGCCCAGTGGCAGTCCCGCAGCCTCCAGGCCCTGCGCGCCTTCGCCCCGAACCTGGTCACCGTCGAGACGGCCTGATGAGGGCTACTTCGGCTCCGTGCCGTAGATGAGCGTGCCGTTCAGGTAGGCGGTGACCTTGGTCGTCGCCGTGTAGGCGGTGGTCGACAGGAACGAGTAGTCGTCGACCTCGTTGTAGCTCGTGTAGTCGTTCTTGTTGAAGCGCGCCTGGATGTCGGTCGTGCTGGCGCCGGAGGCCAGGGTCCCCGCTGCCGGGATGAATCCCACCTGCAGGTAGAAATTGGCCCCGGTGACGGCCGGGGTCACCTGGACCAGCGCCAGCGTGATGTTGCTGCACGAGATCATCGCGTAGTCGCAGCTGGCGGTCTGGGCGATGGGGGTCGTGGCGACCGTCGTGCCGTTCGCCGCCTCCTCCGTGTACCAGTACCGGACGGTGAGGCTCGACAGCGTGATCGCGTTCGGGCCGGTGTTCTTGATCCCGAAGTGCGGCGCGACGGCGGCGTCGGTGAACATGGTGTCGCGTTCGGCCAGCTGCACCGTCACGGACACGGGCGGCACGCAGCTGCCCCCCGCGCAGATGTCGGGCGACACGCAGTCGGCGTTGGCCGTGCAGCTGGTCTTGCACGCGCCCGTCCCGCAGATGTACGGATTGCACGTGGTGTTGTTCGGCGTGACGCACATTCCGCCGCTGTTGCAGGTCGACGTCGGCGTCAGCGTCGCGCCGGTGCAGGTGGCGCCCGCGCAGGTGGTCCCCGACGCGTACTTCTGGCAAGCGCCGTTGCCGTCGCACTTGCCGTTGGTCCCGCAGGTCGACGCCCCGCTGTTGGTGCACTGGGTGCTGGGCGTCGGCGCCTGACCGGCCGGCACCGCCGTGCAAGTACCGACCGCGCCGGGCAGATTGCAGGCCGTGCACGTCCCGGTGCAGGCGCTGTTGCAGCAGACGCTGTTCGCGCAGAACCCGGACAGGCAGGCGTTGCCCGTCGTGCAGGCCTGACCGATCGCCAGCTTGCCGCAGCTGCCGGCCGCGCAGGTGGCGGGCGCCGTGCAGTCCGTGTTCACCGCGCACGTGGTGTTGCACGCGCCGTTCGCACCGCACGCCCACGGATCGCACAGCGTCGAGGTGACGGTCTTGCAGCTTCCCGCGCCGTCGCAGGTACGCGCCGGCGTGGCGACGTCGCCGGCGCAGGTCGCCGCGCCGCACACGGTGGTCGTGCCGTACAGCTGGCACTTGCCGGCGCCGTCACACAGGCCGTTCGTTCCGCAGGTCGAGGCCGCGGAGGTGGCGCACTGGGTGGTCGGGCTAGGCGCCTGACCCGCGAGCACTGGTTTGCAGGTCCCGGCGCTTCCCGCCACCGCGCACGACATGCACGTGCCCGTGCAGCTGGTCGCGCAGCAGACCCCCTGCTGGCAGAGGTTGGACGAGCACTCGGACCCGGCCGAGCACATCGTGCCGTTCGGCTTCAGTGAACAGCTCCCGTTGCTGCAGACCGTGGGCGACACGCAGTCGGCGCTGGTGGTGCAGGTCGCCTTGCAGGTGTTCGCGGTCGTGTCGCAGGTCAGGTTGCCTGGACAGTTGAAGGGGGTGACCGGCTTGCACGTCCCGGCGCCGTCGCACGTCGCCGGCGCCGTGTAGGTGGTTCCCGTGCAAACACCCGCGGTACAGACCGTCCCGCTCGGCCAGTCGCGGCAGTGGCCGGCGCCGTCGCAGAGCCCGTCGGTCAGACAACCGCCGGCTCCCGTCGTGGTGCACTGGGTGGTGGGCGTGGGCGCCTTGCCCGACGGGACGGGCGAACAGGTCCCGGCCGAGCCGGCCAGCGCGCACGACAGGCAAGTCCCCGTGCAGGCCGTGTCGCAGCAGACGCCTTGGGCGCAGAACCCGGACACGCACGAGGCGGCCGTCGTGCACGCCGCACCGGGCGGCAGCTTGCCGCAGCTGCCGTTCGCGCAAACGTTGGGCGCGACGCAGTCGGCGTTGGTCGTGCAGGTCGCCTTGCACGCGGCGGTGCCGCAGGCGAACGGCGTGCACGTGGCCGTCGTCGCCGCGCGACAGGTGCCGGCGCCGTCGCAGGTCCGCGCCTGCGTCAACGTCGCCCCCGTGCACGAGGCGGCGCCGCAGTTCGTCCCGGCGGGGTAGATCGCGCACGCCCCGTTTCCGTCGCAAGCGCCGCTGGTCCCGCAGGGGTTCGTCGCCATCTGGTCGGCGCACTGGTTGTAGGGATCCATGCCCACCGGTATGGCCGTGCACGTGCCGCTGGAGGTCGGCAGCGCGCAGGACATGCAGGTGCCGGCGCAGGCCGTCTTGCAGCAGACCCCCTGCGCGCAGTGGCCGGTCCCGCAGTCCGAGTCGGTCGTGCAGACCGCGCCCGAGCCCTTCTTGGCGCAGCTGCCGCCGACGCAGAAGTAGCCGCTGCTGCAGTCGGTGTCGGCGGCGCAGCTGCTCTTGCACGTGCCGCCGGTGCCGCACGCGTACTGATTGCAGGTCTGGGGCGTCCCGGCGGTGCACGTGCCGGCGCCGTCGCACTTACCGGCCGGCGTGAGCGTCGCGCCCGTGCAGGTGCTGGCGCCGCAAGACGTGCCGGACGCGTACTTCTCGCACGCGCCCTTGCCGTCGCAGAAGCCGTCGCCCATGCAGGTCGCGGGGTCCTGCATGTCGCACTGGGCCAGCGGGTCCTGCCCGGCCGGCACGTTGATGCAGGTGCCGGCGCTCCCCTGGACCGCGCACGACTTGCAGGTGCCCGTGCAGGCGGTCGCACAGCAGACGCCCTGGGCGCAAAACGCCGAGTTGCAGTCGGCGTTCGTCCCGCAGCTGGCGCCGATGGGCTTCTTGCCGCAGCTCCCGGACACGCAGAAGCCGGTGCCGCAGTCGCTGTCCATCGAGCACGTCGTCTTGCACTGCCCGCCCGTGCCACAGGTGAACGGCGCGCACGACTGACTGGCGGGCGCGGCGCAGGTGCCGGCGCCGTCGCAGCGGCCGGCGAAGGTCAGCATGGCGCCCGTGCACCCGGCCGTCTGACAGGCCACGCCGGCGGGGTACTTTTCGCAAACGCCCGTACCGTCGCAGTAGCCGTCCGTTCCACACGTCGCCGGGCCCTGGTCCTTGCACTGGTCACGCGGGTTCGTTCCCAGGTCCGCCGGAACGCACTTCCCTTTGCTGTCGGCGGTCGCGCAATAGAGGCAAGCGCCCGTGCAGGCGCTCTCGCAGCAGACGCCGTCGACGCAAAACCCCGACTGGCACGCCGTCGCGGACGTGCACGCGTCGCCGTTCGCCAGCGTGGGAACGGGCGTGCCCGGATGATCGACACCGCTGTCGTGCGGGGTGACCGCGGGGCCGTCCGTGCTCGGGCTGCCGCCTTCACCCGTCCCCGCGGTACCGCTGTCGATCTTGCGCATCTGCGCTCCGCCGCCGCAGCCGGCGATCGCGGCACACACCGCGAGCGCACGAATGACGAGCAGCACCCTAGGCTGGGGGAGACCTATGGTCATGAAACGCCTCTCCTGAAGATCGCGGTCGGAGCGGGGGGGGGAACAGCCAGGGGGACGGCCGTCGATGCCCGGAAAAACGGGATTTCTCCAGTTCGCGCGGGCAAGTCATCTTACGCGCGCAGCGTGGTCGAATCCATGATCTCCTTTTAAAGCGGTTGTGCCGGCATTACGCTGTCGGCATGAAGATCGCCCGCGGCCTCAGCGTGGAGCTAGCCTACGAGCTCAAGATCAAGGGCGGCGACGTCATCGAGTCGTCGGACCGCAGCGGCCCTCTGCGCTACGTGCACGGCGACGGCAAGATGCTGGCCGGTCTCGAAAAGCGCCTCGAAGGCCTGAGCCCCGGCGACGAATCGACAGGGGTCATCCCTGCCAAGGAAGCCTTCGGGAACGAGGAAGCGCTGCCCATCCGCGAGATGCCGCGCAACGCGTTCCCGGCGGGCGCGGACATCAAGCCGGGCTCGGTCTTCGAGGCCAAGGACCCGGCCAGTGGGACGCCCGTGACGTTCAAGGTGCTGAGCGCCGACACCAACCTGACCCGGGTTCGCCTGCTACACCCGCTGGCCGACCGCGACATCGAGTACCGCGTCACGGTTCTGGCTGTACGGGATCCACGCACACAGGGGAGCAGCCCTCCCCCTATTCCGGGCCTCGTCGAGCTGGATCCCGACGAAATGGCCGAGTCGTAACACCCCGACGTCACTGGGTCGCTACATCGGTCGTAACTCAGCGTCATCCCGACGGTGAGCACGCGTACCCCCCTGTTCCGCGGCGGGACCGTGCACAGCTTTGGATTAGAAGCTGGGACCGACAGAAGAGCTGTCACACAGCGACGCGGGCGAGGTTCCGCGGGGAAGGAAAGCGTCATGGCGAGCAACGAGAAGGGCGAGAGCCGCGGTCGCGGCTTTGCAGGGATGGATCCGGAGAGGCAGCGGCAGATCTCGTCGCAGGGCGGAAAGGCCGCGCACCAGAAGGGGACCGCGCACGAGTTCGACTCGGAGGAGGCACGCGAGGCAGGGCGCAAGGGCGGGATGGTGAGCGGCGGACGGCGACGCGCGCGTGAAGGCGCCAATCGCCAGCCCGGTGAGGGCGGCGAAAACGCCGAAGAGCGCTCATCAGACGACGACCGCAACGCTCAGGCGGGCGGCGACCAGGGTGCTTCGGCCGACCAGGGCCTCTGAGCCCCTGCCGTCATCACCACGTTCCGTACCGGGCGCGGACCGCTGTTAGACTCCACGCGTGGACTCTGACGACGGACCGCGCCTTTTTTTGCGCCCGGTCGCGGTCACGGAAGAGGAATCTGCCGCCTCGGGGGCAGAGGGGCTGGTCGCGCTGGGCGGGCAGCTCGACGTGCCGACGCTGCTGGCGGCGTACCGCGCGGGCGTATTCCCCTGGTCATCGGACCCCGTCGTGACGTGGTGGTCGCCGGACCCGCGGGCGATCTTCGATCTCGAGAGCTGGCGCCCGCACCGCACGGTGGGCCGGACGGCCCGGCGCAACGGGTGGACTTTCAGCGTGGACCGGGCGTTCCCGGACGTCATGCAGGCGTGCGCCGAGACCGCCGACGACCGTCCCTCCACCTGGATCACGAACGACTTCGTGCGCGCGTACGGGCAGCTGCACCGGATGGGGCACGCCCACAGCGTCGAGGTCTGGGAGGGCGACCAGCTGGTCGGCGGCCTCTATGGCGTGGCACTGGGCGGCTTCTTCGGCGGCGAATCCATGTTCCACCGGCGCACCGACGCCTCGAAAGCCGCGGTCGCGCACCTCATCGAGCGGCTGCGCGCCTGTGGGTTCACGCTGCTGGACGCGCAGGTTCCCACGCCGCATCTGGCGCGGCTCGGCGCGACGGCGATTCCGCGCGCCGACTACCTGGCGCGCTTGAAACGCGCGCTGGCCCTGGACGTGACCCTCACGTAGCGCGACTGACGACGACGCGGTTGCGGCCGCCACGCTTGGCGGCGTACATCGCCTCGTCGGCGCGCGCGACCAGATCGCTGGTGGTGGTGATCGTCGGGTCGGGAGCCCGCGCGACGCCCACGCTGACCGTCACCGGAATGGCCTGCCCGCTGAAGGCGAAGCGATGGGCCGCGATCGCCGCCCGCAGGCGTTCGGACAGCTCCGCGGCGACGTCCAGCTCGGTCCCGCGCGTCAGGATCGCGAACTCCTCGCCGCCGTAGCGGGCCAGCATCGCGTCGTCACCCAGCATGCTCATGACCAGCGTCGCCAGCTGGGTCAGAACGTGATCACCGGCCGGGTGTCCGTGGGAGTCGTTGATCTTCTTGAAGTGATCGATGTCCAGGAAGATCAGCGCCAGCGGCGCGCCGTGCCGGACGGCGTACTGCAGCTCCGTGTCGATGCGGTCGATGAAGTAACGCTTGTTGTAGGCCCGGGTGAGGCCGTCCCGCAGCGCCGACTCGGACATCTGCCGCTGGAACATCTCGTCCAGCTTGTCCTGGTAGCTGAACTTCAAGATCGTCGTCGACCCGAGGAGGATCTTGTCCCCCTCGCCCAACAGCTGCCGCTGCACGCGCTGGCCGTTGCAGTAGGTGCCGTTCGTCGACCCGAGGTCCTGGAGCTCGATCGATTCGCCGGCCTTGGTCAGCCGGATATGTTCGCGCGAGATGCCATCGTCGACGAGCCGGATGTCGACACGATCGCCGCGGCCGACGACGATCGCGTCCTTGTCGATGCGGTACATTTCGCCGACGTTCGAGCCCGATAGCACCAGCAAGGTCGCCGAAGCGCTGTCCTGCGCGTCGGCCTGGGGGGCTGGCGCCATCCGCGTCGTGTCATCCAGCGGATTGGCGACGCGGTCGCGCGTCATCCGTTGTAGTTTACCGACGGCGACAGGATTTGCGCAAACACCATGCAGCTTCTCATCGGAACAAGCGGCTTCAGCTACACGGCGTGGCGCGGCGGTTTCTACCCGGAGAAGCTGCCGGAAGCCAAAATGCTGGCGTATTACGCCGGCATCTTCCCGGCCGTCGAGATCAACAATAGCTTTTACCGGATGCCCACCGCGGAGCTGCTGGGCCGGTGGGCCGCCGAGACCCCGCCGGGGTTCAAGTTCGCGCTCAAGAGCCCGCGCCGCATCACCCACGAAAAGCGCCTGGCGGACGCCGGCGGTGAGGTCGAGCGACTGGCCGCAGCCGCCCGCGGGCTGGGCGACAAGCTGGGGCCGGTGCTGTTCCAGCTGCCGCCGAACTTGAAGAAGGACCTGCCTCGGCTCGACGATTTCCTGGCGGCCCTCCCCGCAGATGTGGCGGCGGCGGTCGAGTTCCGGCACGCCTCCTGGTTCGCCGACGACGTTTACGCCAGCCTGCGCGCGCGAAAGGCCGCCCTGTGCATCGCCGACGCCGAGGACCTGACGACCCCCGTCGAGGCCACGGCCGACTGGGGGTACCTGCGGCTGCGACGCGAGGACTACGATCCGGCGGCCATCGGGCGCTGGGGCGAGACGATCGCCGCCCGCCCGTGGGCGGCCGCCTACGTCTTCTTCAAGCACGAGGACACCGGCAAAGGGCCGGTCGCCGCCGAACGGCTGGCGGGGCTGATGAAGGCAGGCCAACCGTAAAGTTGGCAGTTATCCCACACCGGACTACACTGGAGTACCATGGCTCGACCCATCGCTGGCGCGACGATTTCCTTTGGCCTGGTCTCGATTCCGGTTCGCCTCTACCCGGCGACGCAGAGCACGGCCGCCATCTCGTTCAACCTGCTGCACAAGAAGTGCGGCTCCCGCCTCAAGCAGCAGTACATCTGCCCGCGTGACAACGAGATCGTCACGCGCGACGAGATGGTGAAGGGGTACGAGTTCGCCAAGGACCAGTACGTCACCTTCACGCCCGAAGAGCTGAAGTCGCTGGAAGAGAAGGCGACCCAGAGCATCGACATCGACGCCTTCGTGCCGCTGGACAAGGTCGACCCCATCTACTTCGAAAAGCCTTACTACCTGCCCCCCGAGAAGGGCGGCGACAAGGCCT
>JBJMQQ010000146.1:0-33056 GCA_045802645.1 Polyangia bacterium | reverse complement strand
TCGCCGTAGCCAGCCCTGATGAGGGCGCGGCTAATCCGCTTCCTTGTAGGGCCGTGGGGCGGGACCGTCGTCACGGTTCTGGGCCTTGTAACAGGCTTGTTGGGCTCGCTTTGGAGCACCGAAATTCTGGAAGCCGCTCGACTGGGAATCCGCGCGCAGCATCTAGCTAGGCCAATTAAGTTTCTTGTTTGCTTTACGATCACGGCGTTCGGGTTCTACGCGCGCCAGCTCTTCCTGGACGGGGACCGCGACCGCGCACAGACCGCGCTAACGGAGTCGCAGGAGCGGTTGGAAGAGTCGTCGCGAAAGATCCCCGAACTAGTTCGCACCCTGCCGCCGCGAGATTTCCTCGCGGATCTCGGGATCATCTTCGAGAAGTCCCTGGTCATTGCTGCAGAGTCAGCGTCTGACGTCGAAATCGGCGAGTCATTGCGCCTTTCCTTGGAAGGCATAGCCACGTTAGCCCAGAAATTTGATACCGGTCCAGAAGCGGCGACCTACGCCGCGAATGTGATGCTGTTTTTGCCTCCCGAGAAGATTGGCGGGTGGGAAAATCACGTACGATTTATTGAGACCGGCGTCGCCGCTCAGAACTTGAGGGGCCTCCTTGTCTTGCCCCGTTCACTCTCCGCAACGAGCAAAGGTGGGCACGACGTCGCGATTGAGGAATTCGCTTTGCCGATTCCGAAAGAGACGGGGAGTGATCGAAATACCGGTGGCACAGGCTGGCGCCTGCTTCCTGGGGCACCGATGGCGTTTGACAGAAAACGCTTTGAGTTCTTTGTCGACACACGAGAACTGGCTGACTGGTCCCGGCAACACGGCGATTTTCCGCAGTACTTGGTGAAGCAACTGGAGGACTACTTTCGAGAGAACGCGTCACAGATCGCGGGCTTCATGTCAGTTCCCTTGTTCCAGCCGACGACCCAATACAACCCAGCGGACAACAGGAATGCGATCGCCGTCTTGAACGTTCATTGGAGCGGTGCACGCAGGCTACGTTATCCAGAGGCGGCCGAAAATTTCTCGGCCGTGATAGCCCCGCTGCGGGCTCTTCTGGCGAAGGAGCTATTACGATGGTGTGACGTCGCTGGGGTCCCCCGGCCATCAGCTACACCAGTGTCTCCGCAAGTCGGCTAAGTGCGCGGACCGCAGGCGAACGGAACCTAGTTCGATCGGAGGTTACCCTCTCCAGCAGGTCGCGGACGCTGACTCTGACCGATTCGTCACCTGGCGAGGGCGCGTGGACTGGCGCGTAGATTCCCGCGACCTGTCCGGACGACAAAGGTCGTGACAGTGCGTGATACGGGCGGCATGGGCAGTCCCGCCGAGACAACGGCGGATGGTTCCGTCGGAGGCAACGGAATAGCAGCAAGTAACCCGCGTGCCCTCTTCTCCCCGCGGTCAGAAAGGAGTTCAAGTGAGACTCCATCAGCCTTCGGGCGGCGGCCTTAGGGCTCCGCTGAGGGCTCCGCTAGCTCTCAAAACTCCAACCAGCCTCTCGCCAGAAGTCGCGATGCGACGGTCTTGGCCGTGGCGGCGTCTGGGCCGTCTTGGAGGGCGACCAGAGCCCTGCGAATCGCGTCCCGGCTGAAGTGAATGCCGTGCTGTCAAACCGACTCCAGGCAGGCCGCGACGGCGCCTGGATGGTTTCCGACGAGGCCGGCGAGGCGCTCCGCAACCGAGTGACTGCAATTGAGTTCACCCGACGTGAGCTCCAAGGCGCGGCGGAGTCTGCTCAACAACCAGTTGGGGTCGCGGATGACTGAGCTGCTAAACCACCAGCCAAGCCATGCGCGTCCTCCTTCGCCGTCCGTCTGCTCGGGTATACCGCCGTCCGAAGGACTCAGCGCGTTTCGGAAGTTCGTCAGTGAATTTTGTGGGCGCGGCGAGATTCGAACTCACTACCCCCGGCTCCGGAGGCCGGTGCTCTATCCAGATGAGCTACGCGCCCGAAAACTGCGGAGGCGCAGACTAACCAAAGTCGGGGCGTAGGGCCAGTGGACGGCCGCGATTTTCTTGCGGCCGGGTCTTTGCGGCTGAGCTGTCATGCCGAAGCGCGTCATGAAATGTGCATCAAACTGCCGCGCGTTCGTCTTCTCTATGGGGGTACCCCATGAATCCGACATCGCAGCAATCGTTCGAGAGGGTGGAATCGCGTCCCGAGGCCGCCCCGGGTCGCCAGGTGGACGTCGCCCGGGTGGTCCTGGTCGACGAGAATCAGCTTCGGGCTTCGACGCTGGCGGGGGCGCTGAAGGCGGCCGCCGAGGACGTCGTGGTGGTGAGTGGCCCCGACGGGTTGGCCCTGCGCGACGAGCTTTTTCCGGCGGATCTGGTCCTGCTGGCCCTGGGCGGGCGCCAGGTCTCGGCGCTGGCGACCGGCGCCGAAGCCGTCCAGCGAAACCCTTACGCCGAGGTCATCTTCTACTGCGACGACGCCGACGCGCCTGAGGTCGCCGCCGCCGCCGTTCTGGGGATCACGCGCATCGTTCCGGCTCAGCAGATGGGCGGCTGGCTCGCCCGCGCCGGTGGGTTGCTGGCGCGCGCCGCCTGCTTGCGCCGCGCCGCCGCGGCGATGTTGGCCACGGTTCCCACCCCGCCCCTGCTGGCCCCCGAAGACCCGGCCGCCGCGCGCCTGCCGCTTCCGACCGCCGAGATGCGCTTCCGCGAAAGCTACATCCGCTGCCTCCTCACTCAGAGCGGGAGCCGCCAAGAGGCCGCCCGCCGCGCCGGCGTCCCCTACCGGACGATGTGCGAGATGATTCGCAAGCTCGGCATCGCCGACTAAGGCGGTTCAGGGGCGACGCCCACTGGGGCCGCGCTGTGCCAGGTCGTCGGCGTCCGCCTCGGCGCGCCGGTCTTGTTCCCGGCGGCGCGCCGCCTGCCGGCGCTCGATCGCGCGCTGGACGACTTCGCGCCGGGCCCGCGCGCGCGCGTGCTGGTCCCGCGCCTGCGCCTCCACCTCGACCGCCGCCGCCAGGGGGCCGCGCGCGTGATCGCCCGCGGCGCGCGCCGCGGCGGCGAGCTCCGCATCCAGCCGGGCGAGGTACCGCGCCGCGGTTTGCAGCACGCCCGCCGACGTAGGCGTCAGCGACCCTTCCGGCGTGCCGCGCCGGGCCCGCGCTGCGGCGACCGCTTCGGCGAGCCGGGCCTGCTCTTCCCGAGCGGCCCGAACGGCGGCCGATGCGCGCGCGAGCTCCCGCTCAGCTTGCCGCTCGGCCGCAAGCCGCACCTCGCAGAGCGTCTGCAGGGCTTCGAAGGACATTGAATCTCGCGGGTTCCGGTCCTACCCTCGACGGCAATGCCCGCCACGACCGAGCAGGCCCCCGCCCGGCGGTACCGGATTGAACGGTACCTCACCGAAGGCGGGATGGGCGCGATCTACGTTGGCAAAAAGCTGGGGCCGAGCGGCTTCGAGAAGGAGGTCGTCCTCAAGCAGCTGCTGCCGGAGTACACCGCCCGCCCCGAGTTCCGCGACCTGTTCTTCCGCGAGGCCAAGATCTCGGCCACGCTGGACCACGCCAACATCGTCCACACCTTCGACCTGGTCGAGTCGGAAGAGTCGCTGTTCATCGTGATGGAGTACGTGCGGGGCGTCGACCTGCGCACGATCATCCGGCGGTCGAAGCTGCGCCGGCGCGAGCTGTCCCCGGCGGCCGCCCTGCACATCACGCTCGAGGTGTTGGCCGGCCTCTCATACGCCCACAACCGGCGCAGCTCCACCGGCCAGTCGATGGCGATCATCCATCGCGACGTCTCGCCGTCCAACATCCTCTGCTCGGCCCAGGGCGAGGTGAAGCTTTCGGACTTCGGCATCGCCAAGGCCGCCACACACTCGTCGGCGTTCTATCGGGTGCGCGGCAAGGTCGGCTACATGTCGCCCGAGCAGGCGCGTAACCAGGCGATCGACCACCGGTCGGACCTGTACTCCGTCGCGGTGTGCCTCTACGAGGCGCTCACGCTGGAACGCCTGTTCGTGGGCGACCTCAGCACGCCTGCGGACGTCATCTACAGCCAGCCGATCGTGCCGCCGTCGCAGAAGCGGACGGGGCTGCCGCCCGCCCTGGACGTGGTGCTGGCAACCGCGCTGTCGGCCGACCCGCACGACCGGTACCAGGACTCCGTCGCGTTCGCGGACGCCCTGCGCCAGGTCGCCCACCGCCACGGCCTGCTCTACTCGGCGCCGCAGCTGGGCGAGCACCTCCGTTACATCCTGGGCAGCGACGCCCAGAAGTGGCTGAACGACGATCAGGCCGCCCCCTCGGGCGATCCGCACACGCAGGAGATTCCGGGCAAGAAGCTGGAAGGCAAAGAGGCGAAGTCGATCGGCGTCGTCGAGGCGTCCAGCCTGTACGTCGT
Organism: Polyangia bacterium; assembly: GCA_045802645.1. Lineage (GTDB taxonomy): Bacteria > Myxococcota_A > Polyangia > Fen-1088 > Fen-1088 > JADGRB01. Next base: position 28,697 of record JBJMQQ010000146.1, on the reverse strand, counting down.
CAGCGGCAACGATGTCGTGAAGTCGCCACAGCCGACGCCGCCTCCGCCGCGCGCCCCGAAGGCAGAACCAGCGCGGCGATTTGCGGCCGGACACCCCGCGATGGATTTTCCGATCGAGGAAGACGACATCTCCGAGGAGCCCACGAAGGTTCGCGACCCGTTCCCGGCACCGTCGCGCGCGCCGATCTCCGCGGCCGCATCGATGGAGACGCCACCGCCGCCGCTGACGCCACCACCGCCGGTTGCGCTCACGCCGCCGCCGCCGATCACGCTCACGCCGCCACCGCCGATCACGCTCACGCCGCCACCGCCGATCACGCTCACGCCGCCTCTGACACCGCCACCACCCGTGACGGCGCCACCGCCGCCGCCGATCCGCACGGGGCCGCCCCCGCTGCCGCCGATGCGGCCGGCGCGACGTCCCCTGCCGCCGCCGCCACCACCACTGCCGCGAGCACCGGCGCCCGAGTCGCCGTTCGACATCCCGCCGACGCCGCCGCCGGTGTCGGTCGAAGAGTTCGCGCTTACCCCGCCGCCGCCTTTGCAGCCGACGCCGCCGCCCACCTATGCGGCGCCGTACGCCCCTGCGGCGCCCGGACTGCCTCGTCCGACCGGCTCCTACGCCCCGCTGTCGGCGCGCGTCCCGGTCCCGCCAGCGCCTGAGGTCCCGGCGCCGGCGCTGTACGATCCGTCGAGCGGCTTCCCGTCGTTCCCCGCGCCCGCGCAGCCTCTGGATTTCGGCCCCCCCGTCGTCGAGATGCCGCGTCGCTCCGGACCGCCGGGCCTGCTGGTGCTCTTCGTGCTGCTGGGAGCTGCCGCCGGCGGCGCCAAGCTGGCGCAGCTGGTCACGCGCGCCGACGTCGCGGCGCTGGAGGCCGACGATGCCGCCGCTGCTGCCCCGGCACCCGGCGCGGCGGCGCACGAGAATCAATGAACCTGAAAACCGAGACGCGCATTCTGGACGGTGGCGCCCCCGTCATTCGCCAGTCCGGCGGCGGCCGCCTGCTGGTGGTCAAAGGCCCCGACCGCGGCGAGATGTTCGAGGTCGCCACCGCGCCGATCACGCTCGGCTCCGGCCAGGGGTGCGACGTGCTGCTGTCGGATCCGACGGTGTCGCGCCGCCACCTGGAGGCCGCGCCCGGCCCCGAGGGCGTGGTGCTGCGGGACCTTGGCTCGACCAACGGCTCGTTCGTCCAGGGCGCGCGCTTCCAGGAACTGACGCTGGGCTTCGGCACCGAAGTCACCATCGGCAAGACGGTGCTCAAGTGGGTGCCGAACGAAGAGTCGATCGACCTCGGCCCGTCGGAGGCCGAGAGCTACGGCGCGCTGGTCGGCCGCGACGCCAAGCTGCGCCGGCTGTTCCGCCTGCTGGACGACGTCGCCGCCACCGACGCCACGGTCTTGATCGAGGGCGAGACCGGCACCGGCAAGGAGCTCCTGGCCGAGGAGATCCACCGCCACAGCCCGCGCAAGAACGGTCCGTTCATCGTGTTCGACTGCGGCGCCGTCCCGGACGAGCTGATCGAATCGGCGCTGTTCGGACACGTGCGCGGGGCGTTCACGGGCGCCGTCACCGACCGGCGCGGCGCATTCGAAGAAGCCGACGGGGGCACGCTGTTCCTGGACGAGATCGGGGAGCTGTCACTATCTGTTCAGCCGGCGCTGCTGCGCGCTCTGGACAAACAGAGCGTCCGCCCGGTTGGCGGCTCGACCTACACGCGCGCGTCGGTGCGCGTCGTGGCCGCCACCAACCGCAACCTGCGCGCCGAGATCGCCGCCCGGCAATTTCGCGAGGACCTCTATTACCGGGTGGCCGTCGTGCGCATGCAGGTGCCGCCGCTGCGCGAGCGCCTCGACGACATCCCGCTGCTGGTGGAGCACTTCACCCGGCATTTTCGCAACGGCGAGGCGCTTCAGATCGCGCCCGACGACATGGCGCGCCTGCAGCGCCACAGCTGGCTGGGCAACGTGCGCGAGCTGCGCAACGTCATCGAACGCGCGTGCGCGCTGTCGCACGGCGCGCGCCTGGAGATCGACGAGGCTCTGGAGGAACGCCCCGGACGCCGCAGCGGCGCCTCCGACATCGATCTGCCGTTCAAGGCGGCCAAGGCCCGCGTCGTCGACGACTTCGAGCGCGGGTACATCGAGGCGCTGCTGAAGCGTCATCAAGGGAACCTGTCGGCCGCCGCGCGCGCCGCCGAGATCGACCGGAAACACCTGCGCGAGCTGCTGCGCAAGCACGGCCTGCGCGAAGCCTCGGAGTAGCCGTGAGCTTTCTGGACGATCTTCGTGCGCGCGTCCGGGAGCTCGGTCGCGAGGTCGCGGACAGCGTGGCCGGCAACGTCGCGGATTCGACGCATTCGGCGGTCTACCTGCGGCAGCTCTTTCGCGGCAACCGCTCCCCCCACGCGCAGCGCGCCGAAGCGGACGCCAGGTCCGGGCGGCCGCCCGTCCTGCTGATCCACGGCTACCTGGCGACCCGTGGCTCGCTGCATCTGTTCGAACAGCACCTGGCCGACCGCGGCCACATCGTCATCAGCTACCCGCTCGGCTTCCCCGTGAACATGCGCGACATCCGCGACTCGGCCGGACTCATCGCGCGCAAGGTCGAGTCCATCGTCGGTCAGACGGGCGTGACTCAGCTCGACGTGGTCGGCCATTCCATGGGCGGGCTGGTCGGCCTCTACTACCTCAAACGGCTCGGCGGGCGGCACCGGGTGCGGCGACTGGTCATGATGGGGACACCCACCCAGGGGACCTGGTCGGCCCTGCTGGGCCTGGTCACCGCCCCCTTCGGCCGCGCCAGCCTGCAGCTCTTGCCGGGCAGCCCCTTCCTACGCGAGCTGGAGGAGATCCCGCTGCCCGAGGGGGCGGAGGTGATCTCGATCGGCGCCATACGCGACTGGCTGGCGCCGCTGTCGACGACGGTCCTCGACGGAGTTCGTCACATCGCTGTCGCTACCGGGCATTCCGGCCTGCTGGTCGACGCAGAAGTGGCGCGTGTCGTGGCGGACCTCCTGGACGCGCCGGCGCCGAATGCGGGGCCCGGCGTTGACGGGACGCGCGGCCCGCAATAAAATTGTCAAGTTTTGAGCACCTTTAGGCCGCTGTCCGAAGGCAACGACGAGGGGCGGGGCGAACAGCCGCTCTGGGCGCTGCGCTTCATCTCCGGAAAATATCAAGGCGGCGAGTTCCCGCTGCGGCCGCACCGCGAGATCATCATCGGGCGATCGTCGGACCTCGACATGGTGCTGGTCGAGGACATGGTGTCCCGCAAGCACGCCAAGATCACGACCGACGACCACGTCGTCACGATTCAGGACCTCGGGTCGACGAACGGCACGTTCGTCAACGGGGAGAAGGTCCGCAAGGCTGAGCTGAAGGACGGCGATCGCATCCTGATCGGCACGTCGATCATCAAGATGGTCTACGTCGAGGGGGACGCGACCAGCAACGCGATCAGCGAAACCGAGGCTCGATCCAAGATGGCTGTCGCCGCGAACAAGCGCTCCACGCCGAAGTCGATGGCCGGCAGCATCGAGGAGATCCCGCTGCCGGATCTGCTGCAGCTGCTGTCGACCAGCCGCAAGTCCGGCGTGCTGGTGGTCCGGACCGACACCGCGACGGGCAAGCTGTTCCTGCGCAAGGGGCAGATTTATTACGCCACGCTCGAACCGGGGAACGCCGGCTCGCGCAAGGCCGTCATTCGCATGCTGAGCTGGACGCAAGGCTCGTTCGAGCTGGACGCCCCCGACGAGTCGCCGGTCCCCGAGGAGATGGACGAATCGACCGAGGCGCTGCTGATGGACGGGATGCGGCAGCTGGACGAGTACAACGTCCACATCGAGAAGCTGCCGCCGCTGTCGACGTCGGTGTCGATCGCCCGGCCGCTCGGCCCCAAGCTGCGCGAGCTGACGCCCGAAGAGCTGGACGTGTTTCAGGCCGTGATGGAAGGAGACACGACGATCTCCGGCCTCTTCGATCGCTCGCCCCTGACGGACCTGATGCTGGCCGAGAGGCTCCGCACGCTGATCGAAAAGGGCTACGTCGTCACGCGCTGAGGCTCGCGCCCTCGACGGCGGCCACCAGCTCGATCGCGCGACCACCGCGTTCGTCCAGCAGGCGCCGCCCGCGCGCGCACATCGCATCGACGTCAGCGTCGCTGTAGTCCTGGTCGTAGTGAAAAAGGACCAGCCGCTTGACGCCACCGGCGACGGCCGCGCCGACCGCGTCCTCGACGGAAGAGAACCCACGGTCCGCATAGCGACGGCCGTCCTCGGGCGTGTACGTGCTGTCGTGGATCAGCACGTCGGCGCCGCGATAAAGGGCGATCGAAGCGGCGGGCGGGCCGGCCGTCCCGTAGCCGGCGTCGCTGGCGTAGGCGACCGCGCGACCGGCCTCTTCGATCCGGAAGGCCAGCGCGCCGGCGCGTCCGTGCGGGTTCGTGCGCGCGCGAACCGTGCAGCCCGCCACCTGGAACGGCACGCCCTCTTGAATGGCGGCGATCTCGATGCTGGCGCCCATGTTCTTCAACGTCTGGACGGGGAAGTACTGGGGCGCCATCTGCCCCTCGAGGATCCCTTCCAGCATCGCCGAGCTCTTGGCGCCGCCGAAGATCTGGAAGCGGTTGCCGGGATGGTAGAGCGGCACGAAGAACGGAAACCCCTGGATGTGGTCCCAGTGCGCGTGCGACAGCAGGATGCTCGCTTCGCCGCGCCCCTGGCCGAAGGCGCCGTCCATCAGCGACATGCCCAGATTGCGCGCGCCCGTGCCGCAGTCGAGCACGATGAGGCCGCCGCCCGACGGGTGTAGCGAGACGCAGGCCGTGTTGCCGCCATACCGAACAGTGGCCGGGCCCGGCGCTGGAATGGAACCGCGGACGCCCCAGAAAGCGACTTGCATCAGCCGCGCCCGAGCTCGACGTCGAGCCCCTCGTACGCGGCCGCCACCTCCAGCTCGCTCGCGCCGACCAGCGACCGGGTTTGGCCCAAGATGGTGTCGATCTCGGCGTCGCTGCGCTCGGGCGCGTGATGGAACAACACCAGGCGGCGCGCGCCCGCCTCGCGACAGATGTCGACGGCATCGCTGGGGCGCGAGTGTCCGTAGTGCGGGATGCGGCGGTAGTCGTCGGCCGTGAACATCGTGTCGTAGATGACCAGGTCCGCGCCTTCGCACAGGCGGACCACGCCCTCGCGCATGCGGCGCAGCTTCTGGCGATCGCGTTCAGGCAGCTCGGCGCCGGCCGACGGCGGACGCGCGACGAACTCGTCTTCGAACAAGATGTCGCTGAACGGCGCGGTGTCCGACACGTACACGACCGACGCCCCGTCGCACGTCAGGCGGTACGCCATCGCGATGTAGGGGTGATTCAACCGGGCACAGGCCACCTTGAAGTCTGCGATCTCGAACTGGGCCGAGTCCGACAGCTCGCGGAACGCGATCTCGGCTTGCGCCTCGTCGAAGGGAACCGGAAAGTACGGATCGATGGTCTGCGACGCGAACACCGCCTGCAGGTGAAGATCGTCGCGCTTGCGCGCGTACACCGACAGCTTGTTGCCCTTGCCGTAGAGCGGCGCGAAGTAGGGCAGCCCCTGGATGTGGTCCCAGTGCGTGTGGCTGATCAGCAGGTGCACGTCCGAAGGACCGTTGTCGCCTTCCGCGCCGATTTCCTTGCCCAGCTTGCGGATCCCGGTGCCCGCGTCCACGACGACGCGCGCCCCGCTGGCCGAGCGGACTTCCACGCACGACGTGTTCCCGCCGTAGCGCTCCGTCTTCGGCCCGGGCACTGGCAGAGAGCCCCGCACGCCCCAGAAGCGCACCCTCATGGCGTCGTGCGCCGAGGATAACACCGTTTCGGAGGCGCCCGATGAGCAAGAAAGTGCCGGGCCAACTCGACGCGCCTAGGGGGAGGGGCGCCGTGCTGACCCGGCGGTGAATCAGTTGAGCCGGACGAGGAACCCGACCTGGTCGCTCAGGGGTTCCAGGGCGGCGCCCAGGCGCTCGGCCAGGTCGACGGCCAGCGCGAACCGCCAGGAGTCTGGCGGCGGGCGATGCCCGTTGCTCTCGATGGCCAGCATCAAGGAGGTCCGGGTGGACGTCGCCCGGATGTCAATCTGAAGCCGCCGGTCGTCGCTGCGGGTACGGCGTTCGCTGCGGACGAGGTCGATCAGCAGCGCGGCCAGGATCGCCTCCATGGCGGACCCGCGGTTCGGGACCCCGATGCGGCGTTCCTTGTGAACGGAGACCGAGGTGCGCCCCATCGCCGGCGCCGAGAGCCGCAACGCCCGTTCGATGACGTCATCGAGCTCGGTCACGACTGGCGCGCCGTCCCGGAGCGCGGCGTCGACGAATCCGACCAGCGCGTTCAGCCGCTGGACGTTCCACTCCGATTCGGCCAGCGCTTCCGCGACGTCGCGTCCCGCGTCGTACGGCAGAGCCACCCGGATCTCGGTCGCGGCGGCGAGCAGCACGGTGAGATGGTTTCGAAACTCGTGGAGGATCCCGTTCCACGCGGGAACGAGTCGGTGGAGCTGTCCATCTCGGTCCACCCGCATTTCATGCCGGGCAACCGCGGTCGGTCCTTCGCTGGTCATCATTCGAAACGGGTCCACATGCCGTCCGATACAAGATCCATGCCGATGAGGACGTTCCACCCGACCTGGTGCCGCCGGGTCGTTCACGGTAAAAGGCGGGCCGTGAAACGCGAACTGCTGGCCACCCTGGCGCTGCTGACCGTCTTGGCGGGCGCCGGGTGCGGCAAACAGATCGGCGACAACTGCCAGACCGCCACCGATTGCAACCCGAACGGCGGCCGCATCTGCGATCTGTCGCAACCTGGCGGGTATTGCACCGTGCTGGGCTGCGACGAGACGACCTGCCCCAGCGAGGCGACCTGCATCCGGTACTTTCCGTCGGAGTTTTTGACCAGGCCGTGCAACCCCTACTGTGAGGACCGGCAGGGGCTGACCCCGACCGGCGACGCGGGCGCGACGGACGTCGACGCGGGAATCGCGGTGCCGCCGGCCTGCCCGGCCAAGTTTCCGGGCGAGCCGGGGTCGACGTCGCCGGTGTGTCCAACGGGCGCGACGAACGACTGCACCGCCGACGAGGTCTGCCTGGATTCGGGGTTGTGCGCCCCGCGGGCGACCGAGATTCGCTACTGCGCGAAGGTCTGTTCCAGCAACGACGACTGCCGCGGCGGCTATGTCTGCCGGCCCACGGGCACCGCGGGGAGCTTCGAGCTGTCCGCGACCTCGTGCACGCAGACCGCTTTCTGCTCACCCTTGTGACAACCGGCGGCGGGCAGCCGCCGAAAACCCGGGGTGCGTGGAGACCTCGTCATCGTCGCCGTCATCGCGCTGGCGGCCGCCCCTGTCCGCGCCGCCAAAGAGGTGGACGGCGTCGTCAACTTGAACACGGCGCCGGCGGCGGTGCTGGCGCTACTGCCCGGCGTCGGCCCCGCCAAAGGCGACGCGATCGTCGCCTACCGGACGCGCCGGCCGTTCCGGACGGTGGACGAGCTGGTCCGCATCAAGGGGATCGGCCGCAAGATGGTCCGCCGGCTGCGGCCGCATCTCGCGGTGTCGGGGCCCACCACGGCGGCAGCCGCGCTCGCCTCGGCCGCCACCGCCGCGGCGAAGGCGGGGACGACGACGGCGACTGCGGCTGCGCTCGCTGCGCCCCAGGCGCGACCGCCACCTGCGCCGCTGCGCTGCCCCGTGATTGCCGCTGCCGCCCCGAAACGTCCACGCGGCGAGCCGCGCGACCCGACGCCGCGCGGCCTGTTTGGCTCGGCGTGCGCCGGCGCGCGGTGAGCAGCTCGCCGCTCAGCGCCGCTTGCCGCGGCCACGCGCCGGTGCAGCGGGCGGCGGTGGCGGCGGCGCAGGCGCAGCGATCGCCGCCCGGGGCGGCGCGGGCGGCCGCGGCGACGCATCGAGGACCAGCCGGGCGGCTAGCCTGACCGTCTTGTCGTAGCGCAGGCTCGTCCGCGCCGGCTTGAATCCCGGGTGACTGGCCTCCAGGACATGGTCGGTGAGATCGCGCCGCACCTCGATCACGACCGGGGAGGGTCCGGCGACGGGAACGCCGTCGAGTCGCAGTGTCGCCCCGGCGGGGTCGGTGCTGATCGCGAGGCGGGCTGGGCTTCGCCAGGTGACCAGCACGTCCAGCGGCACCAGATAGCGGTCGACGGCGAGCGCCGCGCCCCCCAGGAGCAGCAACAGCACGAACAGCGTCACCGGCCACCGGCGGCGAGCGCGCAGCGGCTGCACCCGCGCCGTTTCACGGGGCTGCCGCGTGGGCGCGAACGTCGGGTACGGATTGGGCTGCGCCGCGAACGGCCTGGCGGGAGAGAGTCGCGGCCCGGGTACCGCCGCGCGCGGCGCGATCGGCGTTTGGCGCGGCCCAGCGCCGCGAGCACCGACGGGGCCGGTCGGGACGCGCGGCGCCGCTTGCTGCGGGACACCGTTCGCCATGCGCGGGTCGAACCCGGGCGAGGAGCGCCGGTTCGGGTCGATCTGCGGCGCCGCCTGCGGCGTGCGTTCGCGAGGCCGCGGCGGTGGCAACGGCGTCGAGGGGAGCGGCGTCGCGACCGGTTGCGCCGCCGGCGCGTAGGCCGCGGACGCTGTCGCGAGCGTCGGCAAAGGCTCGGTCCGCCGGGAGCGAACGGGGATCGGAACGGGCGCCGGCGTCGCGGGCGCTTCGATGGCCTCGCGAAGCGCGTGGGCTTCCGGGCCCAGCCGGATCACCTTCGACCGCTCGTTCATCAGGGCGCGCGGACGTCGCGGCGGATCCAGCGCCTGGATCAACGTGGCCAGATCGCTGGCGCCCACCGCGATGTTCAAGCCGGCCAGCGCCTCACGAATCGCGGTCCCGAACACGCCCGCGTCCGGAAAGCGCGCCTCGGGATCCGCGGCCAGAGCGCGGTCCAGCAGCGCGCCGAGGGCGGGCGGCAAATCGGGTCGCAGCGTCCGCACCGACGGGACGACGCCCGAGGCGACCTGACTCCAGCCCGCCAGCTCGTCGGTGATCTCACGGAGTCGCCGCCCCGTGAGCAGCTCGAACAGGACCGCCCCCAGCGAGAACACGTCGGTCCGCCGATCGAGAGGCGCCTGCCTGGCCTGCTCCGGCGACATGTAAGAGAGGTTGCCCTTCAAGCTGCCGACGACCGATCGGTCGTGGCGCCGCTTGGCGAGCCCGAAGTCGGACAGCTTCACCTCGCCCGCGAGCGACACCAGGATGTTCGACGGCGTGACGTCTCGATGAACCAACCCGAGCGGCTGCCCGTCAGGCCCGCGAAGCTCGTGGGCAAAATGAAGCCCCTGTGCGATCTCGGATGCGATGTGCAGCGACAGCGCCTCCGGCAAGATTTCACCGGCGTCGGTGAGCTGCTGGGTCACGATGCGGAGGTCGACCCCGTCGACGTACTCGAGGACGATGAAGTACTGGCCGTCCTCGGAGATGCCGAGGTCGTGAATCTGGACGATGTTGCGGTGCGAGAGCGCCGAGTGAATCCGCGCCTCGGTCAGCAACATTTTGACGAAGCGCTCGTCCTCCGCAAGGTCGGGCAGGATGCGTTTGATTGCGACGAGCTTCTCGAAACCCTCCGCCGCGACGGCACGCCCCTTGAACACCTCGGCCATACCGCCCGCGGCGATCAGTTCGATGAGCTCGTACTGGCCGAACTTCATGGGGGCGTCCCAGGCTAAACCGGAATGCCCGCGGGGGTCTATGCCCCCGATTCTCCTCGGCAAGCTCCTCGCACTAATGGCGCCGCGGCGCAGTGGCCTCTCGGCGGCGCGCTAAGGCTGGTCGGCTAGTCTTCAGGCTCGGTCGGCGCCTGGACCAGACCGGCCCCCGGACGCGGCAACGGCTCGCGCTCGGCGTCGGGCGGGTTCGCCAGGTCTGTGTCGTTGGCGAACTCGTCGACGCCGCTGGTTTCCAGAAACGGGCCGCCGATCTCCTCGGCGACGACGGCGTCCAGCTTGGCGTCGTCCGCGTCATCGCCCCGCGTGGCGGAATCGATGAAATTTTCGGCCAGATCCTCTGCCAGGTCGTCCGAGATCCGCGCCGGCCCCCCCTCCGGATCGGGCATGAACGCGTTCGCGTCGTCATGCCGCCCAACCCGGGCCCCCATCCTCGCCCGATTGTTTCGCATTTGTGTTCGAAATTAATCACGATTTGGCTGATCACTACGGTCAATCCCCAGCGGTCCGCCCCTGAGCCGGCACTTGCGATAGTCTTGGACCCGTTGAAGCTCAGGTTCGAGTCCGTGCGCCGGGCCTGCCTGGCCGCCGTCGAGGAAGGTGCGGCCCCCGGTTTCGTCCTGGGCGTCTGGTCGGATGGACAGGTCCTTTTCGAGGAGGCGTTCGGGTCGCGCCAGCTGGTGCCGCGGACGCTGCCGGTCCGGCCGGACACCGTTTATGACGTCGCGTCGGTGACCAAAGCCGTCGTCACCAGCGTGCTGTGCATGCAGGAAGTGGCGTCGGGCCGCCTGCAGCTGGACGCCCCGGCCGTCGACGGCCTGCCCGAGCTGGCGGGAGAGGGTCGGGACGCGATCACCTGGCGCCAGCTGCTGTCCCACGCGTCCGGGCTTCCCGCCCATCGGCCGTTTTGGCGGCGGGTCGCCGACGCGCCGTCGGGCCGGCTGGCCGTCGCGCAGCTGGCCGCGCGCGAGCCGCTGACGCACCCGCCCGGATCCCGCGCCGTCTATTCGGACCTGGGATTCATCCTGCTGGGCTGGTGGCTGGAACGCAGCACCGGCCGCCGGCTGGATCAGCTGTTCGCGTCGCGCATCGCGTCGCCGCTGGGCCTGGCGTCCGCCCGCTTCGTCAGTCTGGCCGAGCCGGAGATCCGCGCCGAGCTGCTGGCCACGCGGTCAGTCGCCGCCACGCAGGTCTGCGCCGAGCGGCACCGGCTGCTGCTGGGCGAGGTCGACGATCTGAACGCCGCCGCGATGGAGGGGATCGCGGGACACGCCGGCCTGTTCAGCGACGCGGCCGACCTGCTGGCCATCGCGCGCGCCCTGACGGCCGCCTGGCGCGGCGAGGGGGCCGAGCTGGTCGCGCGCGACAGCGTCCGGGCGTTTTGGACGCCTTCGGGCGTACCCGGGTCGAGCTGGCGGCTCGGCTGGGACGGGCCGGCCGCCTCCGGGTCGCAGGCCGGCGAGCGTTTGTCGCGCGACGCGGTCGGGCACCTGGGCTTCACGGGTTGTTCGATCTGGATCGATCCGGCGCGGGAGCTGACGGTCGTGCTGCTGTCGAACCGCGTGCACCCGGCCGTACCGGGCGACGACCGCTTTCGGCGCTTTCGTCCCGCGCTGCACGACGCGGTGCTGGAGGCGCTCGGTTATGATTGCCGCTGACGTGAACCTGCGCGCCCCGATTGCCATCCCCGTCGAGATCCGGGCCGAGACCGGCCGCGCGTTCCGCCTGGCCGCCGCCATCGGCGAGGACGGAATGCGCCTGGAGACCCCGCTGCCGTTCGAAGGAGGGCGCATCGTCGAGGCCCGCTTCGCGCTGCCCGACGGCCCGCGCCTGGTGTTGCCCGCACGGCTGGACGGCGTCGAAGACGAGCCGGCGGACGCGCTGTCGTTCCTGGAGCCGCCCGCGGACGTGCGCGAGGCGCTGCACCGTTACGTGGCCGAGCGCCTGGAGCTGCCGGCGTGAGCGACGGCGCAGGCAACAAGCCCGCGGCCGAGCCGGAACCGTTCCGCCGCCTCACGGAGCTGGAACGCCAGGCCGCGGAGGCCGGCGGCGCCGCGCGCACCGAACGCCAGCACCAGGCCGGCAAGCTGACCGCCCGCGAGCGCGTCGCCCTGTTCTGCGACCCCGACAGCTTCGTCGAGATGGACAAGCTGGTCACCCACCGGTCGACCGACTTCGGGCTAGGCGACAACAAGGTGCTCGGCGACGGTGTGGTCACCGGATACGGGACGGTTCACGGGCGCACGGTGTTCCTGTTCGCGCAAGACTTCACGGTGTTCGGCGGCTCGCTGGCCGAAGCGCACGCGCGGAAGATCTGCAAGGTGATGGACCTGGCGATGAAGGCGGGGGCGCCGATCGTCGGCCTCAACGACTCGGGCGGCGCGCGCATTCAAGAAGGTGTGGTCTCGCTGGCGGGCTACGCCGACATCTTCCTGCGCAACACGCTGGCCTCCGGGCTGGTGCCGCAGCTATCCGCGATCCTGGGGCCGTGCGCGGGCGGCGCCGTATATTCGCCGGCCATCACCGACTTCGTCTTCATGGTCGAGTCGACGAGCCACATGTTCATCACCGGGCCTGACGTGATCCGCGCGGTGACGCACGAGTCGGTGACGAAAGAAGAGCTGGGCGGTGCGGCCGCGCATGTTCGCTCGGGCGTCGCGCACCGGGCCTTCCCGAACGAACGCGCCTGCCTGGAAGGGCTGCGCACGCTGCTGTCGTTCCTGCCGCAGAACAACCGCGAGGACCCGCCCCGCCTGGCGACGCGCGACCGGGCCGACCGGGCCGAACCGTCGCTGGACCAGCTGGTCCCGCTGGAGCCGGCCAAGCCGTACGACATGCGGACGCTGATGGAGAAGGTCGTCGACGACGGCGTGCTCTTCGAGATTCAGCCCGAGCACGCGCGCAACATCATCGTCGGGTTCGCGCGCCTCGACGGCCGGCCCGTGGGGCTGGTCGCGAACCAGCCGAACCACCTGGCCGGGTGCCTGGACATCGACGCGTCGGTGAAGGCGGCGCGGTTCGTGCGCTTTTGCGACTGCTTCAACTTGCCGCTGGTCACGTTCGTCGACGTGCCGGGGTTCCTGCCGGGAACTGCGCAGGAATGGGGCGGGATCATCCGTCACGGCGCCAAGCTGCTGTACGCGTTCGCCGAAGCGACGGTCCCGAAGCTGACGGTCATCACGCGCAAGGCGTACGGCGGCGCCTACGACGTGATGTCGTCCAAGCACATTCGCGGCGATCTGTCGTTCGCCTTCCCCACCGCCGAGATCGCGGTCATGGGGCCCGAGGCGGCCGTGAACATCGTGTTTCGTGAGGAGCTGGCCCAGGCGGCCGACCCGGAGGCGGCGCGCGCCCGGTACGTGGCGGAGTACCGGGAGAAGCTCGCCAACCCGTACACCGCCGCGTCGCTGGGCTACGTCGACGAGGTGATCCGCCCGCGCGAGACACGCACGCGGCTCTGTCGCGCGCTGGCCGCGCTGGGGAACAAGCGGGACACGAACCCGCCCAAGAAGCACGGGAACATCCCGCTTTGAGGCGACGTCGTTGGCTGCTTGGCGCCGGTATGTGCGCGCTGGCCGCTGGCTGCGCGACGGCGCCGCCGCCCGTCACCAAGATCGTCAACGGACAGCTGATCGAAACGCGGTTCGTGAGCCCGGAAGCCTACGAGCACGTCGCGCGCGCTTACCTCTATGAAGAGGACGAGCGCTGGCAGGAGGCGGCGGACGAGCTGCAGCGGGCGCTGCCCCTGGATCCCGACGCGCCGGAGGTGCGGGCCGAGCTGGCCGAGCTGTTCATCCGCCTTGGCCGTCGTGACGACGCCGACGAGCAGGTCCAGCGATCGCTGGCGCTCGCGCCGACCGTGGCCGGCTATCTGGCTGCGGCGCACCTGGCCCAGTCGCGGGCGGACGCGGCGCACCCGGCGGCGCCGGCCGTCGTGGCGGCGCTGTCACAGGCGTGCCGGCTGGCCGTCGACGACGGCGACCCCGACGAGATCGAGACGACGCATCTCGAGCTGGCGGACGCGCAGATCGGCGCGCTGGATCTTCCCGCGGCGCTGGCCACGCTGCACAAGCTGGTCGACGCCGCGCCGGAGACGCAGCGCGGGCGCGTCCAGCTGGCGGCGGTGGCGTGGCCGCTGGACGGGCGCGACGAGGCGTTGAAGGCGCTGAAGGCGGCCGTCGAGGACGAGCCTGCGGACATCGAAGCCCGCGTGTTGCTGGCCGAGCTGCAGATCGCGACCGGCGACGACAAGGCCGCCAAGGCGGGGTTCCGCGAGGCCATCGATCGCGCCGACGTGCCCACCGAGATTGCGACGGCGTTCGCGGGTTGGCTGGTGCAGCGGGGCGACGTCGCGGAGGCGCAAGCGGTCGCCGACGGGCTGGCGGCGGACACACCGGACGTGCAGGCGCTGGAGCAGGCCGCCATCCTCGAGAGAACGGTCAAGCGCCCCGACCGCGCGCTGGCGCTGGCGGATCGCGCGCGCAAGCAGGGGGCGGGCGCCGGGCAGGTCGCGCTGATGACGGGCGCCGCGCTGGCGGCGAAGGGCGATCAGGCGGGCGCCATCACCGCGTACCTGAGCGTCGCCAAGAGCGACCGGCAGTTCTTCGAGGCGCGGCTGCGCGCGGCCGACCTGTTGCGCGACAAGGGCAAGCTGGACGACGCCGCCAAGGCGCTGGACGAAGCGGCCGGCGCCAGCACGGACGATGCGCACGCGGCCGACATCGCGATTGCGCGCAGCCAGCTGCAGGAGAAGCGCGGTGACGCGGCCCGCGCGGCGCGCGTGCTGGACGATGCGCTTGCCGCCAAGCCCGACGACGCGCGGGTCGTGGACCGCCTGATCTTGGAGAGAGCGTCGGTGGACGATCACCGCGGGGACTGGCAGCGCGCCGCCGAGCGCGCGGAGACGATCCTGGCGCGCGAGCCACGCAATGTGGAAGCGTTGAACTTCGCCGGCTTCATCGCGGCCGATCACGGCGCGGACCTCCCGCGGGCGCTCAAGAGGCTGCAGGCGGCCATGGCCCTGTCGCCCGGCAGCGGCGGGGTGGTGGACAGCCTGGGGTGGGCGTACTTCAAGGCGGGCGACCTGGCGCGCGCCGACAGCTTCCTGGAGGAGGCGGGCCGGCTCGAGCCGAGCGACCCCGAAATCCTTCAGCACCTGGGCGATCTCTACGCCCGCCGACAAGAGCGCGATCGCGCCCTGGCGGCCTATCGCCGCGCGCTGACCCTGTCACCCAGCGATCGGGTGGCGCACGCGCTGAACGATCGGTTGCGAACGCTGGACGCAAAGAGCGCGGCAGGCCGATGACGCGAACAAGGTGGTGGGCCGCGCTGGCCGTGGGGCTGCTGATTGCCGGGTGCGCGCATCACGGATCCGTCGTGCGTCCGTACCCGCCGCCGGCGGCCGACGCGCTGGTGGCCGCGCTGCGGGCGCGCCAGGCCGCGGTTCCTGGGATGAGCGCCCGGGTGCGCGCCACCAGCTGGCTCTCGGGCGAACGCGTGCGCGCGACCGTCAACATGTTGGCCGAGCGCGACGGGCGCCTGCGCTTCGAAGCGGAGGTCAGCCTGCAGGGCACGGTCGCCACGCTGGCGACCGACGGCAACGTGTTCGCGCTGCTGGACGCGCGCAAGAACGAGCTGTCGCGGGGGCCCGCCTGCCCGGCGAACGTCGCGTCGTTGATCCGGATCCCGCTGGCCCCCGCCGACGTCGCGGCCATCCTGCTGGGCGACGCGCGCCCGCCGGAGCAAACAGGAACGCCGACGGTCGACTGGGACCCGGCGATCGGGGCGGACGTCCTGTCCTTGCCGGATGCGGCGGGCGGCGCGCTGCAGATCTCGTTTCGCGGCACCGGGGCAGAGCGCCGGCTGGTGGGCGCGAGCCGCGTCGGCGGCAACGGCGCCCGGCTGTGGCGGACCTCGTACGATGATTTCGAGGCGGTCGGGCCCGAGTGGCTCCCGCGCACCATCCGCTTCGCGGAGGCGACGGCCAGCTTCGACGACGCGGTCGAGATCCGGTTCCGCGATCGCGCCATCGGCACAGCCGTGCCGGCCGGGGCTTTCACCCTGGCCCCGCCGGCAGGTGTCACGGTGCGCGACGTCGGCTGCGGTGGATGACCGCCATTTCTGAGCCGCCGTAGCCCCGCGAATCAGTTTTTTGAGCATCGGGGGCCGCCGGCGCGCAGCGTCGCCGCCTTTGGCGGACCTGGGGCGCTGGCCCGACACTTGCTGTTTCAGGCCAATGTGGAGGACCTCCCGATGAGACGAGCCTTTCTCTTACTCCCCGCGTTGCTGGGGCTGGCCTGCGGGTCGACGCTGACGCCGGCGCAATCGCCACCGGCGACGCAGAGCGACCACCAGCTTGCGGCCGCGAGAGTGGCCGATCCGTGCGGCGCCTTCACCACCGCCGAGACGTGCAAGGGCGCTGGCGCGGCGTGCGGCTGGACCGCGGTCGCCTGTCCGCCGAACGCGGACTGCCCGGCGGCCGTCTGCGCGACCGTCGACTCGTGCGCCGCGTACGGCGACGCGAAGACCTGCGCCGCGGATTCGCGATGCGCCTGGACGACCCTCGCCGGGACCGCCAGCGCGCCCGCGCTGTGCCCGGTCGGTCACGACTGCACGGCCAACGGATACTGCTGGCAGGCGCCGGCGGCGGGCAGCGGCTGCGGTTGCGTCCAGCCGCTCGCGTGCCCCAAGGACGGGACCTGTCCGCCCGTCGCCTGTGACTGCCCGGCGCCGCCCGCTCACGACGGCGGCGGTTCGAGCACCGGCGGCGGCACGTGCACCTGCGCGTGCCCGGCCTGTGGGCCCGGCGAGGCTTGCCCGCCCTGCAAGTGCGACTGCGGCGGTGGCGGGGGTGGCGCAGGCGGCGGCGCAGGCGGCGGCAGCGGCACGGGGGGAAGCTGCGGCACCAGCACCGGCGCCGGAAACGCCACGGGCAGCGGGACGTGCACCTGCGCGTGTCCGACCTGCCCGCCCGGCACCGCGTGTGCGCCGTGTAGCTGCAGCTGCGGCGCGGGTTCGACGACGACCATGACGGTCAACGCCGGAAGCACCGGCGCAGGAAACGCCAGCGGGAGCGCACCGAGCGGAACGGGCTCGGCGCCTGCTGCGCAAACGACCGGCGCGTCGCCCGCCGTCTGTGCCTGTCCCGCCTGCGCGGCCGGGACCAACTGCCCGCCGTGCGACTGCACGGAGCCGCCCAACCCCTGCACGGCGTTCAAAGACGCGAAGTCCTGCGCCGCCGACAAGACCGACACATGTGCGTGGATCGAGCTTCAGATCGCATGCTTCACGACACCTTGTCCGACCGGCCAGTGTGTCCGGATGAGCCCGCCCGCGGACGGCGGCGGCTCGACGGGAAGCGGCGGCTGCGGCTGCGCCTGCCCCGCGTGCACCGACGGCGCGTCCTGCCCGCCCTGCAAGTGCGACTGCTGCCCGGCGCCGGTTCCGACGTCGAGCCCGAACGGCAGCACGGCGGTGGGCTCGGCCCCGCAGCCCGTCACGGCCAAACGCCCTTAGCGGATGGGCGAATGCCGGCGCACGCAGCGACGATCGCGTGTCGCCGGCATTGACTCTCGATGCCACCGCTGGGAGACTCCCGGTCCTTCCGAATCCCACTCGCAGTAAGGAGTCTCCGACATGTCCGAGTATCTCTTCACTTCCGAAAGCGTCACCGAAGGCCACCCCGACAAGCTGTGCGACCAGGTGTCTGACGCGATCCTGGACGCGCTGATCAAGGACGACAAGGGCTCGCGCGTCGCCTGCGAGACGCTGACGAAGACCGGGTTCGTGATGGTCGCCGGCGAGGTGACCTCGTCGTCGCGCATCGACATTCCGAAGATCGTCCGCGGTGTCGTGAAGGACATCGGCTACAGCAGCTCCGAGATGGGCTTCGACTGGCAGACCTGCGGCGTTCTCGTCGCGCTCGAGCAGCAGTCCCCCGACATCGCGCAGGGCGTCGACGGCAAGGGCGTCTACACCCGCGATGAGCAGGGCGCTGGCGACCAGGGCATGATGTTCGGCTACGCCTGCGACGAAACGGCGGAGCTGATGCCGCTGCCGATCATGACGGCGCACAAGCTCTCGAAGAAGCTGGCCGACGTCCGCAAGAAGAACGTCGTCGACTTCCTGCGCCCCGACGGCAAGAGCCAGGTTTCGGTCCGCTACGGCGCCGATGACCGGCCGCTGGCCATCGACGCGGTCGTCATCTCGACCCAGCACAGCGAGGACGTCAAGTACAAGACGTTGAAGGAAGCGGTCATGGAGGAGGTCATTCGGCCCGTTCTGCCGACCTCGCTCGTGACGTCGAAGACCAAGTTCTTCATCAACCCGACCGGACGCTTCGTCGTCGGCGGTCCGATGGGCGACTCCGGGCTGACCGGGCGCAAGATCATCGTCGATTCGTACGGCGGCATGGGCCGGCACGGCGGCGGCGCTTTCTCGGGCAAGGACCCGTCGAAGGTCGATCGCTCGGCCTGCTACTACGCGCGCTACATCGCGAAGAACGTCGTCGCGGCGGGTCTGGCCCGTCGCTGCGAGGTACAGGTCGCGTACGCGATCGGCGTCGCCGAGCCGGTGTCGCTGCTGGTGCACACGTTTGGCACCGGCAAGATCAGCGAGGATCGTCTGTCCGAGATCGTTCGCGCGACGTTCGATTGCCGTCCGGGCGCGCTGATTCGTGAGCTGAACCTGTTGCGGCCCATTTACCAGAAGACGTCGAACTACGGTCACTTCGGCCGGCAGGACAGCGACTTCTTCTGGGAGAAGACGAACAAGGCCGACGCGCTGAAGTCCGCCGCGCGCAAGTACGAGGCGGTCGGCGGCACCAACGGTACGGCCAAGGCGAACGGCGCGGCGAAGTCCAAGCGCCGCGACCGCGCCGCCGTCGAAGCGTAAGACAAGCCGTCAGGCTTCAGGCCTCGGACTTCGGGAACTCCCGAGGCCCGAGGCCTTTTTAATGTGGGGCGGCCGGGACCAAGAACCGCGGGCCTGGCACGGCCGGCTTCGCCGGGCGCGGCGGTGGCGGTGGCGGCGCCGGCGCCGTCAGCTCTTCTTCGCCCTCCGTGACGTCGGCGCTCTGCTCGACGTCGACGGGCGCATTGGCAGCGGGTGAGGCCGGCGTCGCAATCGCCGCCGGGATTGCGCCGCGGGCCTCGCGGACGTAGCGCATCATCGCGTTCACGCAGGTGACTTGGGCGCTGCGCACGGCATGCAGGCTGTGGCCGCGCAGCCCTTCGACGAGAATCGAAAACGCGAGCACGTCGGGGCCGTCGCCGACCAGCCCAGAGAGACACGATTTGCCGGCCAGGGTGCCGGTCTTCGCGCGCACCCGCTCGGCGGCCAGCGTCCCCTTGAAGCGGTTGCGCGTCGTCCCGTCGACGCCGCCGACGGACAGCGACTGCAGCAGCTCCGGGCCGATGCGCGGGTCCAGGTACAGCGCGCGCAGCAGCGCCGACATCGCGTCGGCGGTGATCCGGTTGGCGTGCCCCAGGCCGGAGCCGTTGCGCGGGACGTAGCTGGACGGCGGCAGCCCCAGCTCGCCGATCACCTCACGCAGCAGCCGCACACCCTTGTCCTCGGCGGCGGGTCCGCCGAAGACTTCGGCGCCGGCCGCCTCCAGCACGCGCTCGGCGTAGTCGTTCTCGGAGTCCTTGTTGATCTTGCGCAACAGCACGCCCAGCGGCGCCGACTCGTGCAGGGCCAGCAGCGGCGTGACGTGGCCGGCGCGGGGCGGCGGCGGCGTTTCCACGCGCGCGTCGTCGCGTACCGAGATCCCGGCCGCGCCCAGCGCCGCCCGCAGCAGCGCCGCCGCGTAGATCGCTTGCTGGGGCACGCGCCGGCGCAGCACCAGCCCGGGGCGCCCGGCGGTGACCCGACCGTCGACGTCGACCTGGATGCGCCCGCCGGCCACGGAGAGCCTCACGCTGACGCGTGGACGGCCGCGCGGCTTGGTCTGCACCCGGTCGTGAATGACGAACGACGAATCGGCGGGCGTCGTCGAGACGTCGGCGCGCGCGCCAACCTCCGCTCCCGGCCGAACCTGGATCCAGATGAGGCCGTGGTTGACGACCAGGGGCGCCCGCGGCGAAAGCTTGGACAGCGGCGCCGCCGTGTCCGCGTCGTCGGCCTTCTCCGTCGTGGCGTCTCCGTCGTCCTCCTCGATCACCGGCTCGTCGGCGCCCAGCCGCCGCGGGTCGGCGACGACGGCGCCCGCGATGCTGTGGACGCCGCGCCGGACCAGCGCGGCCGCCATCGCCTCGAGATCGGCGGCGGTCACCGTCGGATCACCGCTGCCACGCAAGACGACGTCGCCGACCACCGCGCCATCGGGCCCCGGCGCGGGGCCCGTCAGTTCGGTGCGGAAACGCCACTCGGCGCCCAGGCGCATCAGCGCCGTCGTCGTCGCCAGCACCTTCTGATTCGACGCCGGGTCCATCAGCACCTGCCCGCGCGTGTCGAAGAACACGCGCCCGGTGCGGGCCTCGATGACGCGCATGCCAACGCGCGTCCGGCGCAGCACGCTTTCGTGCAGGATCTCGCGCAGGGTCTGTTGCATCCGGATGATGCGGTCGTGGTCCCGGTCGTCGGGCGGCGGCTCGGGCGCGACCTCGGTCGTCCGCGCCCGCTTACCGGCCGCGGCGAAGGAGCCCGCGACGCCCAGCGTGATGAAGCCGAACATCAACGCCGCGAGAGCGCGCCGCCTCATTTTGGCCCCACGCAGCGAAATCCCAGGTCGCCGTCTCGATGTCCCGGCGCCCAGCCATTCCGATTCGGCGCACGAGGGCCGACGAAGAAGCTGCAGCACGACCCGCCGCGCACCACGCGGCGCTCGCCGCTGGCGTCGTACTTGTCGGCCACCCACTCCCAGACGTTGCCGCCCATGTCCTCGGCCCCGTACGGGCTGGCGCCGCCGGGGTACGACCCAACGTTCACCGGGTGACCCGGGTTCTTGCCGGCGCACGGCCCTTCACCTTCGAAGCTGCCCCAGTTGGCCTTGACGCAGTCGGCGTCGTTCCCCCACGGGTACTCGCGCCCGTCGGTGCCGCGGGCCGCCTTTTCCCACTCGGCCTCCGTCGGAAGCCGTCCGCCCGCGAACTTGCAGTAGGCCTGCGCGTCGGTCCAGTCGACGTTCGTCACCGGCAGATTCGCGTCCCCGTCAGCCAGCGCCGGTGGGCGGCAGCGCCCGGCCTCGACGCAGCGGCCGTACGCGGCGCGCGTCACTTCAGTTCGGTCGATCGCGAACGTCTTCACCGTCACCTGCCGTGTCGGCCGCTCGTCGTCCTCGCCGTGGGTGCTCCCCTGCGTGAACGGCCCGCCCGGGACGACCACCCG
The DNA here is from genome assembly GCA_045802645.1 of Polyangia bacterium. Taxonomy (GTDB): domain Bacteria; phylum Myxococcota_A; class Polyangia; order Fen-1088; family Fen-1088; genus JADGRB01. Next base: position 7,665 of record JBJMQQ010000146.1, on the reverse strand, counting down.
ATCACGTGCCGCGCGTGGAGCCGCCGACGTCGCGGTGACCCACAGCGCGACGCCGAAAAGCCAGCGGGCCATCGTGCCGAATTCTAGTCGAGACGGGCAATCAGCGCGCGCGCCTGATCCGCCCACGGCGCCGATTCCGGCTCCAGCGAGAGGTACTGCTCCAGATGCACACGGGCGGCGGCGCGACCGCCCAGCCGCTCCAGCGCGACGGCCAGGTTGTAGTGCGCGTCGGCGAACTCGGGCGCCGCCTGCAGGACCCGCCGCAGCTCAGCCACGGCCAGCTCCAGGTCCCCGTTCTCCAGAACCAGGTTGGCCAGGTTGAACCGCGCTTCGGGCTGATCGGGGTCCAGAGCCAGCGCCGCCTCGTACGCGTCGCGCGCCGCGGCCACTTCCCCGCGCCGGTACGCCAGGCTCCCCAGGTTCGTCCGCGCCGCCGCGAGGCCCGGGTCCAGCGCCAGCGCCTGCCGGTAGCAACGCTCGGCGCGGGCGTCGGATTCGGGGCCGCCCTGCATCTCGGCGCGCGTCCCCTCGACGAACCATTCGTAGGCGCTGCGCCCGGGCGCGGCGCCGGCATCACCCGCCGAAGCCGCGTACTCCAGCGTCGCGACGGGCACGGCGGGGACCGCTCGCGTGGAACCCGGCCGGGCCAGATCTCCCAGCCCGAAGTCGAACACCTTCTGACCGGTGGTCGCCTCGAAGGCCATGCCCTCGTCGACGACGACCAGCTTGGCGCCGTCGAACGCGACCCGCATCCGCTCCAGCGGGCGGTCGACGTGGGGCAGCGACGACCGGACGCCGTCGATGGCCTTGCGGATTTCGCCCGTCTTGAACCCGCGCTCGGTCAGCTCCTTGGCCGCCTTCACGCTGACCAGGTCCTGGAACGAGTAGACCGGCTTGCCGCCCCGGCGCGCGGACGGCCCCACGAACCCGACCTGCGCCCAATAGCGCAGCTTGCTCTCGGGCAGCCCCAGGATCTTGGCGGCCGCGGCGAACGTGTAGGTGGTTGCGCCGGTGGAAGTCCCCTCGTCGACGGGATCCTGCGCGGCGGGCGAAGGGTCAGGCGTCGGGTCGCTCATGCGCCTGCCCCCTCGGAGAAGCTCGCCTCGACGTCGATGTCGATGAACACCTTGGCGGCCTGGGCGCGGATGGCGACGTGCGTGCGGACGGCGGCGGGGACCGCGCGGCACACCCGGGCCGCCTCGCGTGCGGCCAGCGCCTCGACCCCGGCCATCGCCTGGGCGTCCGATTGCAGCAGGTCGGCCAGCCGCCGGGCGGTCCCGGCGTCGCACGCGTCCCGCAGCAGCAGCTCCAGCGAGGGGAGGTCGATCGTGAGCATCGTCGACCCGAAGTAGGCGTCGCGCCCGTTGCGCAGGCTGCGCTGCCCCTCCGAGATCACCTCGGCGCGCGACAGGACCAGGTCCAGCGCCGTCCGCGAGAGACGCTCGCGCACCTCCCGCTCGAAAAGGGCGATGCGGGTGGCCCGCGCCATGGGCCGCCGCGCGGCGGCCTCGCCCGCACGGGAGGCATCATCCAGCGCGGGCTGGGGAGTCGAGGAACGGCCGCGGTCCGACATACGCGGGCCGGATCGTATCAAGAGTCACGCGTATAGCGCAAAATCCCGTTCGGCTGAGGCGAGCGGGGTTATGCTGGCGCGGCCCATGGCGCAGGAGCTGGACCTCGGGAAATACCCCGTCCTGGTCGTCGACGACGAGACGGACAACCTGGACGCCTTCCGCTTCAACTTCGGCCGCGCGTTCAAGTTGCTGCTGGCCAGCAGCGGCGAAGAGGCGCTATCGCTGGCGCGACAGCACGACGTCGCCGTCATCGTCACCGACCAGCGGATGCCCAAGATGACCGGGCTCGACCTCTTGAAGGCCGCGCGGGAGATTCGCCCCGACGCCGTCGGCATCATCGTGACGGCGTTCACGGACGTGGACGTGTTGATCGAGTCAATCAACCTGGGTCGGATCTACCGCTACGTCACCAAGCCCTGGGACTCCAAGGAGCTGCGCGGCGTGCTGACCCATGCCATCGAACGGTACGCGCTGCTGCGCGAGAACCGCCGCCTGCAAGAGCAGCTGGACGCCTACGTCGGCATGCTGTCGAAAGAGGCCCACAGCGCGTTCAGCTTCGGCGCGATCGTCGGTGATTCCCCGTCGCTGCGCGATGTCCTGGCGCGCGTGGAACAGGTGGCGCAGACGGCTTCCACCGTGCTGTTGCGCGGCGAGACCGGCACGGGCAAGGAGATGGTCGCCCGCGCCATTCACATCAACAGCGCGCGCGAATCCCGGCCGTTCGTGCGGGTGAACTGCGCGGCCCTGGCGCAAGGGGTGCTCGAATCCGAGCTCTTCGGCCATGAAAAGGGCGCCTTCACGGGCGCCGTCGCGCGGCGGCTGGGTCGGTTCGAGATGGCCGACGGCGGCACGCTCTTCTTGGATGAGGTCGGCGACCTGCCGCTGGACGTGCAAGTGAAGCTGCTGCGCGTCCTGCAAGAGCGCGAGCTGGAGCGGGTCGGCGGCGCCGAGACGATCAAGGTGGACGTGCGCATCGTCTCGGCCACCCACCGGGACCTGGAAAAGCAGATCGCGGACGGCACCTTCCGCGAGGACCTCTACTACCGCCTGAACGTATTCCCGATCTTCTTGCCGCCGCTGCGGGACCGGACCAGCGACATCCCACTTTTGGCCGAGCACTTCCTGCAGAAATACGCCGCCGGGGCCGGCAAGGCTGTGCGCGGACTGGACGCCAGCGCGGTGGCCGCCCTGTGCGCCTACCCGTGGCCCGGCAACGTGCGCGAGCTGGAGAACGTCATCGAGCGCGCGCTGATCCTGGCGCGCGGCCCCGAGATCACGTCGGCCGACCTGGAGTTCACGCGGCGCCCGGCACCGGCCGCGTCGCCAACCGGCGGCGCGCGGCCGACCGATGGCGCCCGCCCGCTGGGCGAACGCCTGCACGAGCAGGAGCGGGCGGCCATCACCGCCGCGATCGACGCCGCTCAGGGGAACATCGCACACGCGGCGCGGGCCCTGGGCATCAACCGGTCGACGCTCTACTACCGACTACGGAAGCACGGCCTGGAACACCTTTTGCCGATGAAGGATGTCGCCGATCCGGGCGGCACGCCTTCGGGATCCTGACACAATAGACGCATGAAACTGCTCTTCGTCATGGACCCGCTGGCGCGCCTGCAGATCGCCGGCGACACGACGTTCGCGATCATGCTCGCGGCGCAGGCGCGCGGGCACGAGATCTGGTTTTGCGAGCCGCGGCACCTGTCGCTGGAACACGCCGACGCGGTCTCCCGCGCCTGGCCGGTCACCGTCCGCCGCATCGTCGGCGACCACTACATCCTGGGCCCGCAGGCGACCGTGGCGCTGGCCAGCTGCGACGCGGTCTTCATGCGCAAGGACCCGCCGTTCGACCTGGACTACTACTTCGCGACGCTGCTGCTCGAGCGCGCGCGCGGCAAGACGCTGATCATCAACGACCCGCGCGGCCTGCGCGAGCAGAACGAGAAGCTGACGGTGCTCGAGTACCCGGACCTCTGCCCGCCGACGATCGTCACGCGTGAGGCGAACCGGCTGCGTTCGTTCCTGGCCGAGCAGGGGGGCGAGATGGTGGTGAAGCCGCTGGACGCGTCGGGCGGCTTCGGCGTGTTCCACGTGCGCCAGGGCGATCCCAACACGGGCGCCATCCTGGAACAATCGACGAACCTGGGGCGACGCTGGACGATGGCGCAGAAGTACCTTCCGGAGGTGCGGCGCGGCGACAAACGCATCCTGCTGTGCGACGGAGAGTTTCTGTGCGCGGTGCTGCGCGTCCCGGCGGCCGACGACGCGCGCGGGAACTTGCACGTCGGAGCCAAGCCGATGGCGACGAAGCTGGACGATCGCGACCAGGCCATCGTCCAGACGCTGGGGCCTCGACTGCGCGAACGCGGCCACTTCTTCGTCGGCCTGGACGTGATCGGCGGGTTCCTGACCGAGGTCAACGTCACCAGCCCGACCGGCATCCTGGAGGCGAACGTCCTTTACGACGACGCCTACGAGGTGAAGGTCGTCGAGAAGCTGGAACAGAAGATCGCGGCGCGATCCGCCGCGTGACCCGCCCGTTCTGGGCAGTCCTCGCGCTGGTGGCTGCAGCCGCTCCGGCGCGCGCCCAGGAGACAGGCCCCTTGCGGCTGCTCGTGCAGGGGGACGCCGTGCTCGCCTCGCGGCCGAGCCCGCGGCAGGATCCCGAGGATCCGCGCAGCGGGCCGGGACTGGAGTTGCGGCGGGTCCGCGTGGGCGACGAGGTCTCCGGGCACCAGCTCCACGCGCTCGTTCTGTTCGAGGCCCAGTCCGACAGCGCCGCCGGGGTTCCGTTCCCGGCGCCCTCGGGTGGCCGACTGCCGTTCGGCGGGCCCGTCCGCGCGACCGAGGCGTTCGTCGGCTGGGCGCCCCACCGCGGGTTCGAAGTCGACGCCGGCTCGCTGCGCGTTCCCTTCGGGCTGTCGCGCCAGACGGACGAAGCGGACCTGCGTTTGCCGGAGCGGCCGGTCTTCGCCGACGCGCTGACCGCGGACTTTCGTACGGGTGTGTCCGTCGGCGGAGATCTCGGCGAGATCCTTTACCGCGCCGCGATTCTCAGCGCCGATCGCACGATCGAAGGCCATCTCTTCGACGCCGGTTTTCTGGCGGCCGGGCGCATCGTCGCCGAACCCCTCGGTCCCGTTGGCTTGCGCGCGTGGCGGCGTGGCGAGGACGACCCGTGGTACGGCTGGTTCCGCTTCGCCGCCGGTCTGTCGGTGCAGTACGGGACGATCGCCGCGCCCAAGACGCTGGCGATCGATCCCGAGCTCACGGTCCAGTGGCGCTGGCTGGTGATCTCGGCCGAGTACTTCGTCTCGACGCCGCTGCAGTCCGCCACGTCATTCCAGAAGACCGGCGCGCAGGGCGGCGTCCTCGAGCCGGGGGTCACCTTGTTGGGCCGCCGCCTGGACGTCGTCGCGCGCACCGAGTGGGAGCAAACGGGCGGCACGACGATGGTGGGCGCCGGCGCCGCCGTGACCGCCTACGCGCCCGACCCGCGCGCCCGTCTGACGGCCGGCCTCGAGCGGCGCTGGTCGCGCAGCGATGCCACAGCCCCCGTCCCAGTTCCCGCCACCGCGTACTGGGCGATCCTGCGGCTCACGCTCGCGATCGACTGAAGACGCCAGCCGCGCTACTTCGACCGGCGCTTGTGCACCGGTTTGGGCGCCACCTTGTCGTCTTTGGCGGACGGCGGCGGCTCGGCGGGGGTCACGCGCTGCTTCTTGTCGGGGCAGCCGTTGCGACTGAGATCCGTCGACGGGGGACCCGCCTTGGTCGGGCAGGCGTCGTCCGCGTCCGAGATGTTGTCGCCGTCGGTGTCGATGTACGGGCAGCCCGGGCGCTTGGGATCCGGGTGGTCACCGGGCGGCGTGACGGGGCAGGCGTCATCGACGTCCGGCACGCCGTCCCCGTCCTCGTCGTTCTCGGGGCAGCCGGGACGGAACGGATCCGCATGCCGGCCGACGGCGGCCTTCGGGCACTGGTCCTCGTCGTCGGCGACGCCGTCGTGGTCGGTGTCGGGGATGCTGATGTGCCAGATGCTGCGCCGGACCGGCGGGTGCGTGGGCGCCGACGCCCCCTCCGCGGCCCGCCCGAAATGGTAAGTGAAGCTGCCGCCCAGGCTCCAGGCCAGGCCGTCGCGGCTGGTGTTTCGATCCGGGTTGAAGAAGTCGGCGTAGCGAAAGTACGGACCGACGCTGAACCCAGGGACGTCGGGAATGTTGAACTCGACGCCCAGCCCGACGTCGAACCCGAAGCACCAGGCGTAGCCGGTCGACGCGGGCCCCAGCGCCAGATCGGCGAACGCCAGCCCCCACTTGGCGACGATCGGCTCATAGCGGGTGCCCAGCCCGAACAGCAGCGCGTGGTTGGGCCCGGGCAGCCACCACTGTTGCAAGGTCAGCATCGCGGCGAAACCGCGCTGGATGTCGACGGTGCCGCGGATGGCGGTGAAGAACAGCGCGCCGTCCGGTCCCGGCGACCTGTTGAAATCAGTGATTGTCCCACCAGCGCCGAGATCGAGCCCGATCGCGCTGCGCAACGTCCAATCGTTCGACGGCGCGCCCGCCGAGGGCTCGCGCGAGAACCCCGGCGCCGCCTGAGCGACCGCGGCCCCCAGCCAGAGGGCCGCCCCCAGGATCGTGGCCAACCTTGGTCCGGCAGATCCCGTTCGCTTCGTAAGGGGTCCCCTGATCATGCGCTCCATATTGCCAGAACCTCAAGCGGACCAGACAAAGACCGAGCGTCAAATCGCGCGGGGCGGCTGACGGATCCGGTCAGATCAGGGCAGGCGCGCGCTGCGGAGGCGCGAGAAGAAGGCGCGCAGAAGCGCGGCTCCCTCGGCCGCCAGGACGCCCGGCACCACCTCGACCCGATGGTTGAGGCGGGGGTCGTCGACCAGCGAATACAGCGTCCGGACGGCGCCCGCCTTGGGGTCGTCGCAGCCGAAATAGAGCCGTTTGATCCGGGCGTTCACCAGAGCGCCGGCGCACATCGGGCACGGCTCCATCGTCACGAAGAGCTCGGCGTCGCACAGGCGCCAGCTGCCCAGCGCCGCGGCGGCGCGCCGCAGGGCCAGGATCTCGGCGTGGGCGGTGGGATCGGCGCCCGTCTCCCGCTCGTTGTGGGCCACGGCGATGACCCGGTCGCCGATCGCCACGACGGCCCCGACCGGGACTTCCCCGCGTCCGGCGGCCTGCTCGGCAGCCCCCAGCGCCTGGCGCATGAACGCCAGCTCGCGCTCGCCGGCGGCGGCCGGCGGGGGGGTGAACGACAGGGAGGCGGCGGTGGTCATCGGGAGGGCTTATTCTATTATCATTCCCGTGCCGAGACCCGAGATCGATCTGTCGTTCGCGCGCTACGTCGCGGCGCGAAAAGGGGAGGCGTCGGCCCGTTCCCGCGAAGGAGCGGCCTACGCCTATGCCGGAGACATCAAGGTCCGGGCCGCGCTGGACCGGGTCCGACCCGTGACGCTGGCGGTGGAGGCGGCCGTCCGACTGTGGCAGTCGGTCGAGAAGAGCCGGATGCTGGGGACGGCCATCAAGGTGACGCCCCGGCAGTTCCCGAAGATCGCCAAGCTGGCGGAGCGCTGCGCCGACACCCTGCGGATTCCGCTGCCGACGCTGTACGTGTCGCCCAACATCGGGTCGCTGAACGCGCACACGTTCGGGACGGCCGAGGACCCGTACATCGTCATCAACGCTGCGCTCATCGACCACTTCACGGACACGGAGCTGCTGGACGTCATCGGACACGAGTGCGGGCACATCCAGAACAATCACGTCGTCTACATGACGACGCTGCATTTCCTGTCGCACGCCGCGAATGCTTTTTTGCGCTGGAGCGTGCGGCCGGCGGTTCTGGCGCTGAACGGGTGGGCGCGGCGCGCCGAGATCACGTGCGACCGGGCCGGGCTCATCTGCACGCGCAACCTGGACGCGTCGATCGGCTGCCTCGTCAAGCTGGCGCTGGGGTCGCACAAGCTCTACAGCGACGTGAATTTGGATGAGTACCTGGCGCAGCTGGACGAAGCGCAAAAGGGGGTGGGGCGCTTCGACGAGCTGACGCGGACGCACCCCTACCTGCCCAAGCGGGT
>JBJMQQ010000145.1:0-4473 GCA_045802645.1 Polyangia bacterium | reverse complement strand
GATCCGGATCGGACGGTCGCGGGGAGTGGGACGCAACGCATGCAGCCCAGTCGCCGCTGACTCTCGTCCGCGGGCAGCATCCACCGCGGTAACACCATCCGACGTGGAGGCGCTCACAAGGTGGAGCGAAGCGGCGGGTTGAGAAGACGTCGGAGTGTGTGTCCCCTCCGCGCGCAGTTCCGCAGCGGTCTACACCGTGGGCCGAGCAGATCTGGGCTCGACCCGCGAGGACCTGTTTGAGCACGGAGGGGACACACGCTCCGGCGTCCCCTCAACCGAAAGCGAGCGGAACCCGAACGGGAGCCGCGCTTAGCGGCGGGAGCGCAGGTAGGCCGCTGCCGGGGCCAGGAACGGGACTGTAGCGGTCAACAGCATCACCGCCGCCAGGTTCGGGCCCGCGACCTCGAAAGCGGAGGCGGTCAACAGGTGGCCGCCTCCGAACGCCATGGCGGCGGCGCCGGCGACGGCCAGCCAGCCCCAGGTGCGCAGGCGGACGACGCCGGCCAGGCCCAGGACGGTCAGGCCGAGCGCGGCCAGGGAGAAGGCCATGCCCTGCCCCTCTTTCGGGCCCAAGGCCCACAGGATCAGGCTGGGGAGCGAAGCGGCGGACCGCGTGATGGTCTTGCGCAGCCGGGCGACGCCCAGGTCGTCCATCCGGTAGCGCTGGCGCCAGGACTCTTGCAGGTCGAACTGGGCGGCCATGCTCTTGCCGGCCAGCGGCACGACGACCAGGGCGTGCAGCGCGCCGTAGACTGCCAGCGCCGGGGCCCATCCCATCATCACCAGCGAGATGATGGCGACCATCAGCCCGGACCAGCCAAGCCCGGTCGCGAACCAGCGTCCCCAGAACCAGCCTGCCACCACCGCGAAGAACGCGACCAGGTAGCAAAGGCCCAGGGCGGCGAACGCGGGGCCCCATCCGGGCGGCGCGTTGAAGGACAAAAACAGGTACAGCACCGTGAAAAAGCTGAGCGCCAGGGCGGCGGCAGCCCGCCGCGGCCCCTCGAATCCCAGCGTCCCCAGCTTGCTGCTCAAAGCGGACAGCTCGGAAGGAATCTTGAACGCCATGCTTTCATTATAGCTATTCCATTGCAGTCGGTCCCGCGGCGTGAGAAATAGACCGACCGTGGATAGCCCCCCGCTGACGCTGGACCAGGTCAAGACCGAAATCGCCGAGGTGACGCTGCAAGTCCACCTGGCGCAAGAGCGTCAGGACGAACGGGACGTCGTCTCCGCCGCCCACGCGGGCGTCGAGAAGCTGTCCCACCGCTATCGCGCGCTGCTGGCTTCGCTTTCGCCCAAGGACCAGCTGGCGGCCGAACGCCTTTTGGGCCGGCGCGTCGTGGACCTGAAGCGTCTGGCTTCGCTCCTTCCCAAGGTTCCGGCGGTCTCGTCGGAGAGCACGCCCGACCGGATGGCCGGGGGTGGCGCGCCCCACGAACGCCGCATCACGGGCGTCACCTGGTCGACCCCGGGACGGGCAGCCCCCAACACCAGCCTGCGGGTCGGCGGCGACGTCGAATCGTGGTGCGGTCGCTGTGCAGACCTGACCACCCACAGCATCGTGGCGATGGTCGGGGATGAGCCCAAGCAGGTGCTCTGCCAGGTGTGCGGGTCGCGCCACACTCACCGCACGGCGTCGGCCCGCAAGGCCCCCGCCGCCGCCAACCCCGCCACCGGCGCGACCGACGACCGGTCCCGGGGCGGCGATCCAGAGGCCCGGCGTAAGGCTGCCGAGCTGCGGGCGTTGGGCGAAGAGGTCGCCGCCGCCGAGACCGTTCGCGCCTTCGATCCCCGGGAGCGCTACAAGGCCGGCGAGATCATCTCGCACCCCGAGTTCGGGCGCGGGAAGATCGAGAACGTGCTGCGGTCGAGCCTGCTGGTCCGGTTCCCGAACGGCGGCCTGAAGTCGATCATGCTCATGTGATCGCCGGGCGCGGCGCCCGGGTCAGCCCATGTTGTCGAGCTCTTCCAGGAACCGCTTCAGCAGACCGTCCACCATCAGGTTTCGGCTGGCGCTGTCGTAGCGCCCCGCCCGATAGCCTCCCTGGATTTCCTCGAAGCGCGTCCGGGAGTCGGCGATCAGCGTCCGGCACGCCCCCGTCTTGGTGGTGATCTCTTTTCGATTTTTCAGCAGGTAGCCGCCGGCCGACATGGCCGCCGCACCGGTCAGGACGACCCCCACGGGTCCCGACAGCGCGTAGCGCAGGCCCAACCGCAAGGCGACCACCCCGGCCGCGCCCAGCGCTGCCTTCTTGAGGCCACTGCCGTCGCGGATCGACTCGGCCGCCATCGAGGTCACCTGGCCCGAGGCCATGACCAGCGCGATGAACGTCCCGCGCCGGCTCTTCCACCCGCGGTCGTAGTAGTCGCGGATCGCCTGCTTGAGAAAGGCGTCGTAGTCGTCGAACACTTCGGGGCCCAGCTCGCTCTTGGACTTTCCTTCCGCCTCGGTCGCCATGGCTAGATCGTACCACGCCGGTGGTGAACACTAAGCCGATGACGCCGGCCCTGCTCGCGGTGCTGCTTGCCGTCGCCGGCCCTGCGCCGCGCGCGGCGGCGGCCAGGCCCGCACGGACGGCGGCCGCGACGACGGGAGACGGGTCGGCGGCGCTGCGCACCGGCCACTACGCCGACGCCCTCCGCAGCGCCGGTGCGCGGTTGGCGCGTGCGCCGAGCGACCGCGCCGCGACCCTGGTCGCCGCGCGCGCCGAGCTGGCTCTGGGTCAAAGCGCGGAGGCGCGCCGGCGTCTGGAGGCTGCGGCTGCCGCCCGCCCCGACGATCTGCCGGTGCGCGACGCGCTCATGCGCCTTTACGAAGAGCTCGGCGACCGCGCCGCCCTGGCGCCGCTGATCGACGCCAGCTATGCCGACTGGAACGGCGGCAACGTCGATCGGACACGCGCAGCTGACCTGCTGGCGATCGCGACCGCCGCGCGGCTCGACGACAACTGGAAGGACGCCAACCAGGTCCTGCGCGACGCAGCCCGCGCCGACCCGCGCGATCCGGCGCCCAACCTCGACTGGGGGCTGCTGCTGCTGGCGAAGCACAACGCGACGGACGCCGAATCGTCGTTCCGACAGGTCCTGAAAGTGGACGCCGACAACCCGGAGGCTCACGTCGGTCTCGCGCGGGCCGCCGTCGACGACCGCTACGACGCGATCACCGCGCGCGCGGAGATCGCCGCCGCGCTGGCGATCAATCCGGTGCACGCGGGTGCGCTGGCGCTGCGCGCCGAGCTGGGACTCGACGGCGAAGACTTCGCCGCCGCGCGCGACGACGTCGCCGCCATTCGCCGCCTGAACCCGCACGATCGCGGCGCCTTCCGGGTCGAGGCGGCCGCCGCCCGCCTGCTGGACGACACGCGCGGCTACGACCGCGCGCGCGACGAAGATCTGAACGTCCATCCCCACGACGGGCAGTTCTTCGCGTTCGTCGCCGACGCGCTGGCCCGCCAGCGCCGCTACGAGGAGGCGCGGGCCGTCGCGGCGGACGGTGTGGCTGCCGACCCCGGCGACGCGGCCTGTCTCTCCACGCTCGCCGTCAGCCTCTTGCGGATTGGTGACGAAGCCGCCGGCGTCGAGACGCTTCGACGGGCCTGGAAGCGGGATCCCTACGATCGGCGCACCTACAACCTGCTGGACCTCTACGAGAAGGTCATCCCCGCGAACACCGTCACCGTGTCGACGGCGCACCTGCAGTTCCGGATTCCGCACGCCGCCCGCACCGCCGTCCAGGAGGTCGTGGGCCCCTATCTCGAGGCCCGCTACCGCGAAGACGTGGCCCGCTACGGGTTCGAGCCGCGCGGCCCGGTCACCTTCGAGCTCTTCGCGGACCCGCGTCAGTTCGCGGTCCGGACGACCGGGCTGCCGGCGATCGGCGTGTCGGCGGTGTGCTTCGGACGCGTCATCACGTCCGAATCGCCGACGAACCACGCCTTCAACTGGGGCATGGTGCTGACCCACGAGCTGGCCCACGTCTTCGCGATCGAGCTGTCGCGCGCCCGGGTGCCGCGCTGGTTCACCGAGGGTCTGTCCGAGATCGAAGCGGCGCGCGCCCGACCCGAGTGGACGCGGCACGACGACGCCGACCTCTACGGCGCCTGGCGACGCGCCGAGATCCCCAGCCTGGCCGGCCTGTCGGACGCGTTCCTGGGCGCCCACAGCGGCGACGAGGCGGGCCGCGCGTATGCGCTGGCCGCCGAGGCGGTCGGGTTCCTGGAGCGGCGCTTTGGATTCGGCGCCGTGCGCGCCGCCCTGGTGGCCTACGGCCGCGGTGAGCGCGGCGCGCCGGTGCTCGAGCACGTCGCCGGGATGCCGATCGCCGAGCTGGATCGCGCGTTCCGGGAGGATTTGGCGGGCCGCCTGGATCGCTTCGCCTCCCAGTACGTGCCGACCGAGTGGCTGGGTCCCGACGTCGCACACGATTCGCCAGCGGCGCGCGGCATCGCGGCGATGGCGCGCGCTGAGCTG
>JBJMQQ010000014.1:0-26482 GCA_045802645.1 Polyangia bacterium | reverse complement strand
TTCGCGTAGCGGTATTCGCGGGCCAGCTGCTTGAGATCGCCCAGCCCTTCCAGCGCCTCCGTCATCTTGGTGGGCGTCAGGGCCAGCTCCTCGACCAGCTTGGCGGCCGCGTCCGGCGCCAGGTTGCCCGTGCGCCGGCCCAGGTGAATGGCGATGAGCGACAGCGCGGCAAGCTGCGCCGTGAAGCACTTGGTCGACGCGACGCCGATCTCGGGACCCGCGTGCGTGTAAAGGACGCCGTTCGAGGCGCGCGGAATCGCCGCATCGACGACGTTCGAGATCGCCAGCACCCGCGCGCCACGCGCCCGCGCCTCCTTGACGGCGGCCAGCGTGTCAGCCGTCTCGCCGCTCTGCGAGATGGCGATGATGAGATCATTCGGGCCCACGACCGGGTCGCGGTAGCGGAACTCGCTGGCCAGGTCGACCTCGACCGGGACGCGCGCCGTCCCCTCGATCATGAACTTGCCGACCAGGCCCGCGTGATACGACGTCCCGCAGGCCAGGATCAGCACGCGCCGCAGGTTGCGGACGTCGACCTCGAACCCCTCGAGATCGGCGTCGTGCTCTTCCAGCAGCAGCCGCCCGCGGAGCGTGTCCGTGATGGCGCGCGGCTGCTCGTGGATCTCCTTGAGCATGAAGTGCGGGTAGCCGCCCTTTTCGGCCGCGGCCGAGTCCCACTCGATCGTGCGGGTCGCGCGCTGCCGCGGCTTCCCCTCGACGTCGGTGATCGTCGCGCCCGCCGCCGTGACCGAGATGACGTCTCCTTCATCCAGGAAGATGACGTCGCGCGTGTGCTCGAGGATGGCCGGCACGTCGGAGGCCAGGAACGTCTCGCCCTTACCGAGGCCCAGCACCAGCGGCGACGCGTTCTTGGCCGCCGCGATCTCGCCCGGGTGCTTGTCCGAAATCGCGACCAGCGCGTAGGCGCCGTGCACCTGGCGCAGCGCCACGCGCAGCGCCTCGACCAGCGACGGCGCGCCGGCCAGCAGCGCCTCGTCAATCAGATGCGCGACAATCTCCGTGTCCGTCTCGGACGAGAACTTCCGGCCGGTTCCCTCCAGCCGCGCGCGCAGCGGCAGGTAGTTCTCGATGATCCCGTTGTGGACGACCGAGACGCTGCCGACCCGGTGCGGGTGGGCGTTCGCCTCGCTGGGGCGGCCGTGGGTCGCCCACCGCGTGTGGCCGATCCCCAGCGTCCCTTCCGGCATCTCGCGGGCGACCATCGCCTCCAGCCCGGCCAGCTTGCCCCGACAGCGCAGCACCTGCGCGCCGCGGCTGCCGACCACGGCGACGCCGGCCGAATCGTAGCCGCGGTATTCCAGCCGCCGAAGCCCCCCCAGCAGGATCGGAGTGGCCTGCTTCGTCCCCACGTACCCAACGATGCCGCACATGATTCCAAAATCTTAACTCATCGATCCGGCTCTGCCGAGACCTACCCCCAGCGATTTCCGTAGGGACGCTTTCGTCACTGGCGTGACTTACATGACCTACGTGTCGTACCTCCTGCGTTGCGCCCGGCAACCGGCGCGCATAGCATCGGCGCTTTCGATGCGGCGCCTATCCTTGGACGGCTGGAGCGAACGCCAGACCGCCCTGTTCGTCATCTTCATGGGGCTGTTGCTGTACGTCCCCTTCGCCGGGTCCTACGGCCTCTATGATCCGTGGGAAACCCACTACGGGGAGGTCGCCCGCCAGATGATGGAGCGCGGCGACGCCATCAGCCTGTGGTGGCCCGGGGCGCCCATCGACCCCGACCACTTCTGGTCGAAGCCGGTCCTGTCGTTCTGGATCATGGCGCTGTCGATGACCCTGTTCGGGCTGCGGCACGCGCCCCCGGGAACAATGGCGCTGTCGCACCGGCCCGAGTGGGCGATGCGGTTGCCGTTCTGCCTGTGCGGCGTCCTGGGCATGGTCGGCCTCTACATGTGCGTGTCGCGGTTCGTCAGCCGCCGCGCGGGCGTGCTGGCGGCGCTGGTGGCCGGGACGTCGCCGCTTTACAGCCTGGTCGCGCGCCAGGCGATGACCGACATGGCGTTCGTCGGGCCGATGACGATGGCGCTGGCGCTGGGCGCGCTGGCGTTGTTCGACGACGAGGACCTGCCGCTACCGCGCCGGGAAGCCCGCCTGGGCCGGTGGACGATCTCCTGGCCGCGGCACCCGCTCTTCTACCTGGCCGCCGGCCTGTTCGCGGTCGTCTCGCTGCCGCAGCTGATCGTCAACGTCGCGCAGCTGCGCTGGACTTTCGCGCTCAGGGGCCGGCAGTTCGACCTGCCGGGCGGGCTGGTGATGATCCCGTACATCGTCGGGTTCGTCGCGTTCTTCCCGCTGACGGCGCGCCTTCGCTACAAGGCGCCGCTTTACCTCAGCGTCGCGGCGACGCTGTGCGGGGTGGCCACGCTGGGCAAGGGGATCGCCGGGCTGGCGCTGCCGGTGATCGTCTTTCTGGCCTACCTGGGGTTCACCTGGAACTGGGGGCGGCTCCGGCGCGCGCAGCTGGGGACGGGCATCTTGCTGGCGCTGCTCGCCTGCGCGGTCGTGGCGGTCCCCTGGCACCACGCGATGCTGGTGCGCCACGGCAAGCCCTTCTGGGACGAGCTTTACGGCGACAACCACTGGCGGCGCCTGGTCGTCGGGCGCCACGGCGATCGCGGCACGTTCGAGTACTTCATCCGCGAGCTGGGATATGCCGTGCTGCCCTGGGTGGCGATCGCGCCGGCCGCGCTGGCGACGGCGGTCATGCGGCGGTCGGACACGACGGCCGATTCACGCCGGCAGGGGATGATCTGGTTCGGCGCGATCTGGTTCGTGTCGGCCTACGCGGTCGTCTCGCTGTCCGTCACGAAGTTCCACCACTACATCCTGCCGGCGTTGCCGGGGCTGGCGATCGTCGTGGGCTGCTTCATCGACGACCTGCTGCGGCGGCGCGACACGCGGACGGCGGCGGCGACCGCGGTGGTGGGCATCCCGCTGCTGGCGCTGGTGATCGTCGACCTGGCCTTCGCGCCCAAGGACGCGCAGCACTTCATCTGGCTGTTCTCGTACGACTACATCAACACGCCGCAGGGGCGTCCGTGGCCGCCGGCGCTGGATTTCCGGGCGGCGCTGATCGCGTTCGCGGCCCTGTTCGCGCTGACCACGGCGGCCTTGGGCTGGCGGCGGCTGCAGCGGGCAGCGGCCGTCGGTCTGTGCGTGGCGGCGGTCGCCTTCACGTACTTCCTGCTGGACGGGTACATGATGAAGGTGACGCCCTACTGGACGCAGAAGGGGCTGATCGCCACCTACTACAAGCTGCGCCACTCGCCCGACGAACGGTTGCTGGTCTGGCAGATGTACTGGCGCGGCGAGAACTTCTACACGCAGAACGAGATCTTCGAGGGCCCCACGGCCGAGCGAACGGTGTTCCTGGGCGACCGCAACGCCGAGAACCTGAAGGCCTGGATGGAACACCACCGGGGCCGGCGCGCGTTCTTCCTGATCGAGCGCGTTCGGATGAGCAGCCTCGAGGGGATGGTGCCCGCGGACACGAAACCGTCGCTGAAGATCGTCGACGACGGGAACATGAAGTTCGTGCTCGCCGCCATCCAGCTCTGATCGGGAGTCCACCTGGGGTCGTACTACATGTAAGGGCGGAAACGCTCCATTGACAACGACAGGCTGAAAATCGAACATTCGCCGCGATGTTGGTCGCAAAGCGTTTCGGTTTTGGGTTGGCGCTTCCTGTCGCGCTGGTTGTACTGGGTCTGACTGAGCTCGGGTGCGGCGGCGGGTCCTCTGGATCTGGAACAGGCGGCGTCGGCGGCATCGGCGGCAGGGCCGGGAGCGGCGGCCACGTCAACCTGGGCGGCGCAGGCGCGCTGGGCGGCTTTTCCGGCGGTGGAATCTCGGGCGGCGGCATCTCCGGTGGCGGCAACCCGGGCGGCGGCATCTCGGGCGGCGGCATCTCCGGCGGCGGGAATCCGGGCGGCGGCGCCTCCGGAGCGGCCGGCGGCAACGCGGGCGCTGGCGGCATCGCGGGCGCTGGCGGCATCGGCGGTGCGGCGGGGCACCCGACCACGGACGCGGGCGCGGATGCCGCTCGCGACGGCTCGACGGACGCGAACCCCGACGCGTCGGATGCGGCTCCCCCGACGTGCACGAACGCCTGCGTGCTGGGATCCCACCAGTGCGCAAGCGGCGGGTCCGCGACCTGCGTGACCGCCAGCAACGGCTGCACCGTCTGGGGAACGCCGGCCGCCTGCCATGGCGTGACCGCCTGCGCACCCCTGACCGGCATCTGCACTTGCCCCGCCGCGCCGGCTGGCTGCACGGCCGCGGGCACGTTCTGCGACAACACGGGCAATGTCATCACCTGCACGCGCGACGCCCAGGGATGCTTCGCCGCCACGGTGCCGCAGGCCTGCCCGGTCGATGAGACCTGCCACGGCACGCTGCCCAACGCGGCCTGCGCCTGCGACAACGACCCCGCGTGCACCGGGACGAACAGCTACTGCGTGAACGCCTCGACTGTCGCGACCTGCGGCACCGACAACAACCAGCCGGCCTGCCACGTGGTCGTCGCCACGCACTCGTGCGGCGGCTCCAGCGCGTGCGCGGGCGGCGTCTGCGTCTGCCCGGCGGCCGGCACGACGGCCGGCACCGGGTGCTCGACGCTGAACGCCACCACCTGCGGCGGCACGGACATCCTGACTTGCGTCGCGGAGACCGGCAGCGGCTGCAACATCTGGCAGGCGTCGACCCATTGCGGCGGCAGCGGCCTCACCTGCGGAACCAAGGCGGGGACCGGACCCGCCTGCCAGTGCCCCGAGAACGCGGGCACCGACGTCTACGTCGACCCGGCGGCGGGTAGCGACATTGCCGGGGGCGTGTTCCCGACCGGCGCCCAGAGCCCGCCCGCGTGCCGGTTCGCGACGCTCAGCTATGGCCTGACCAAGGTCGGCTCGCCGGGCCGGATCGTCGCCATCAGCGCCACCGTGCCGGCGACGTTCGCGGGCGAGACGTTCCCGCTCATGATCCCGGCGGGCGTCAGCCTCGTCACCGCCGACGCGACGCCCAACGCAGCGGACTACGTCATCGCCTACGGCGGCGGCGTCGGCAGCGTCGTCACGATGGGCGACGGCAGCTTGCTCCGCGGCTTCTCGATCAACGCCAGCGGCGGCGCGGGCTCGATGGTGAGCTGCACGAAGGGCTCCATCGGCCTCGACACCGTCCTGCTCAACGGCGGCGGCTCGGTCGGCAACGGCCTGGAGGTGGGCACCACCTGCAGCGCCGCGCTGCAATCGGTCTCGGTCGTCGACTTCGCCGCCGCGGCGCTGAACGTCTCGACCTCGGGCACGGTCAACATCACGGGCGGCCTGCTCAGCGCGTCGCTGATCGGCCTCTTGCAGACGAACGGGAACGTCACGGCCGGCGGATTGGCCGTGCAGAGCAACGGGCAGTACGGGATCCGGTTGTCCCCCAGCGCCAGCGGTGCGCCGGCGCTGACCCTGGGCGCGCAGACGACCGTCAACAACAACGGCACCACCGGCAGCTTCGCCGGGATCTCGATCGCCAAGGGGACCCTGTCGGCCACGAACGTTCAGGTCGCCGGAAACGGCGGCCCCGGCATCGAGCTGGCGTCGAGCGGGCCGTACAGCCTCACGGGCGTCCAGGTGTCGAACAACGCGAAGTCCGGCGTGTCATTGACCAGCGGCACCCTGACCGCCAGCGCGCTGAGCGCCATCGCCAACAGCGGCGACGGCGTGACGGCCGGCGGGGGTAGCCTCGCGCTGACGAACGCGACCCTTTCGTCGAACGGGGGCAACGGGGTGAACTGCGCGGCGGCGGCGCCGGTCGACGTCAGCGGCGGCACCCTCAAGAGCAACGTGGCGGCGGGGATCAGCTGCGGCGCCGGGACCCTGACGGTGCACGACGGGACCGAGATCGCCACCAACGGAACCGGCGTCCAGCTGACCGGCGCGGTCACCACGATCACGGGCGCCAACGTGCACGACAACACCGGCGCCGGCATCGTGATCAACCAGTCGACCGGCGTCACCGTCCAGATCAGCTCGGCCGCCAGCCCGGTCAGGATCGCCAAGAACCAGCTGCAGGGGATCGTCGTCCAGTCGGCCCCGCCCGTCACCGGAAGCGGCGCCAACTCGGTCACCATCGACAGCGCGACCGTCAGCGGCAACGGCAGCTTCGGGATCTACTTGCAGGGCAACACCGGCGCGGTCGCGACGACGATCAAGGGGAACGCCATCATGGGCAATTCGGACACCGGCCTCATGATCGAGCAGGGCGGCGCGAACACCACGACCGAGGCCATCCAGAACAACGACGTCAGCGGGAACAACACGAAGGCCAGCCCGCGCAACGTCGGCGGCATCCTGTTCAACACCTCGAGCACGCTGACCAGCTTCATCGGGAACAGCGTTCACGCGAACGGCGGCGACGAGATCGGGTTCAACGCGCTGCCGGGCGGCGGCGGCACCAAGTGGGTGATCACCCCGCCCAGCAATGCCTGCGACGCGACCGCGAATTCGATCTACTGCTACGGGGTCGGGAACGTCGGGGTTCACGTCCTGTCGGCGTCCGCTTCCGTCGACGCGCAGCACCAGCACTGGGCCAACAACCCCCCGACCGCGGGCATCGACACCACGGGGACGGTGGTCTCGACAAACCCGTGCTCAGCCGTCACCGCCGCCTGCCCCGCCTCGCCCTAGGAATCAGGTCCTCCGAGCCCGTCCTCGTCCTCGTCCTCGTCCTCGTCGCCGTCCTCGATCCGGCGATCCGGCTCTGCTGGGCCAAGGCGCCTGATCGGATCGAGGACGGCGACGAGGACGAGGACGAGGACGAGGACGGGGGCGGGGGCGGGGGCGGGGGCGGGGGCAGAACGGGGGGTGGAAGGGGCCTAGAAACGGCGGGCACAAACCCTCAGGTCACGATTGACCCGCGCCACCCCAAGTGGCAGGATTCGCCCTCCCCGGGGGCCCCCCCTGGCGATTTCTCGTGCTCAAAGCTCTCACCATATTCAGCGGAAACGCCAACCGCGAGCTGGCGCAAGCCATCTGCCGTTACGTGGAGACGCCCCTCGGTCGCGCCGAGGTGACGCGCTTTGCCGACGGGGAGGTCTACGTCGAGATCAACGAGAACGTCCGGGGCGTGAACTGCTTCGTCGTGCAGCCGACCTGCGCGCCCGCCAACGACAACCTGATGGAGCTGCTGGTCATGATTGACGCGCTCAAGCGCGCGTCGGCCGGCTCGATCATCGCGGTCATCCCCTACTTCGGCTACGCCCGCCAGGACCGCAAGAGCAAGCCCCGCACGCCCATCTCGGCCCGTCTGGTGGCCGACCTGCTGACCGCGGCCGGCGTGGACCGGGTGCTGTCGATCGACCTGCACGCCGGTCAGATCCAGGGCTTCTTCAACATCCCCGTCGATCATCTGTACGCCATGCCCGTCCTGATGGACGACCTGCGGCTGCGCTTCTCGTCAGAGGCGGTCATCGTCTCGCCCGACGCCGGCGGCGTCGAGCGCGCCCGCGCCTATTCGAAGCGCCTGGGGACCAGCCTGGCCATCATCGACAAACGCCGGCCGGCCCCGAACGTCAGCGAGGTCGTCAACATCATCGGCGACGTCAAAGGCCGCGACGCCATCATCGTCGATGACATGGTCGACACGGCCGGGACCTTGACCGCGGCCGCCCAGGCGGTCAAAGCCCAGGGGGCACGCGCCGTCTACGCCTGCGCCAGCCACGGCGTGCTGTCGCCGCCGGCCATCGAGCGGATCATGGCCTCGCCGCTCGAAGAGCTCATCATCACCGACACGGTTCCGGTCCGCCCGGACGTGAAGGCTTGCCCGAAGATCAAGGTCCTGCCCGTCGCGCGGCTGCTCGGCGAGGCGGTCAAACGAATTCACCACGGCGACTCGATCAGCTCGCTGTTCATCTGAACGCCCAATAGAAAAAGGAACGGAAGTCATGGATTTCGCAAAGGTCAACGTCGAGGTCAGGTCGGGTATCGGCAAGGGCGGCTCGCGCAAGGTGCGCGCGGCCGGCAAGGTCCCGGGCGTCGTCTACGGACGCAAGCAAGAGCCGGTGGCCGTGACGTTCGACGAAAAAGAGCTGCTGTCGTCGCTGGATAAAGAGCGGCGGCGCAACACCGTCCTCACGCTGACGATCGCGGGCGACGGCGGCAAGTCGGAAGAGGTGACGGCCATGGTGCGCGAGGCCCAGGTCAACCCGCTGTCGCGGCGCCTGGTGCACGTCGACTTCCTGCGCGTCGACCTGAATCAAGAAGTTCACGTCACGGTCCCGCTGGTGCTGACTGGCAAGGCGATCGGCACGACGACGGGCGGCAACCTTCACCAGAGCCTTCACGTCATCTCGATCGCCGCCAAGCCGGCCGCGATCCCGACCAAGCTCGAGGCGGACGTCAGCGCGCTGGAGATTGGCGACGCGCTTCACGTCAGCGACCTGAAGCTGGGCGAGGGCGTGCGCGCGCTGCTGGATCCGCGCGACGCCATCGCGTCGGTCGTCGCCCCGAAGGCCGAGAAGGTCGAGGCCGAGGCCGCTGCCCCGGTCGAGGGTGCGGTTCCGGCCGAAGGCGCGGCGGCTCCGGCCGCGGGCGCGGCGGGCAAGGAAGGCGCCAAGGGCGCGGCTGCGCCCGCGGGCAAGGAAGCCGGCGGCAAAGAGGAGAAGAAGGGGAAGTAGCCCGACGTACCGCACGGCCGGTAGCGGACGCCGCGCATGCACCTCGTGGTCGGGTTGGGGAACCCCGGTCCGGAGTACCGGGACAACCGGCACAACCTGGGGTTCATGGTGGTCGACGTGCTCGGCGCCCGGGCGCGCGGTTCATCGCCGCGCACCAAGTTCGGCGCCGAGCTGTCCGAGGTCACGCTGGCCGGCGAACGCGTCCTTCTCTGCAAGCCCATGGAGTTCATGAACGTCAGCGGACAGGCGATCGCGCGCGTGGCCGGCTTCTGGAAGATTCCAGTCGCCGACATCGTCGTCGTGCACGACGAGCTGGACCTGCCGTTCGGCCGACTCAAGCTGGGCGCGGGCGGCGGCCACGGCGGCCACAACGGCATCCGGTCGATGCTGGCCGACCTGGGCGACGCGGGCTTCGCGCGCGTGCGGGTCGGCGTCGGGCGGCCGGCGCCGGGGCGCGGCGATCCCGCCGACTACCTGCTCAGTGATTTTTCGCGCGCCGAGGCCAAGGAGCTCCCGGCGCTCATCGACATCGCGGCCGACGCGGTGGAGATGATCGTGAAGAGTGGCCTCACGGCCGCCATGAACAAGTTCAACACCAAGCCATCGAACAACAACCCGAAGGACCGAGCGTGATGGTCACGCGCGGCCGCTTCTCCTTGCCCGTGGCAACACGGGCCAATTGAAAACGTCCACAAGGAGACAGACATGAGCACCACAGGAATCGAGCCGGCATCGCGCGCCGGCGCCGCCGCGGGGAATGCACCCCAGCGTCGGATCTCGGCCCGCGACATGGCGGGTCGGATGCGCGAGTACGAAACGATCTACATCCTGCGCCCGGACAGCACCACCGACGTCATCGGCCAGGTGAACCAGAAGATCCGCGGAATCATCGAGGCCGGCGGCGGTCGCCTGCTGAAGGTCGACAACTGGGGCAAGCGAAAGCTGGCCTACGAGGTCAAGAAGCAGCTGAAGGGGATCTATCTCTTCTTCTCGTACCTCGGCACCTCCGGGCTGGTCGAAGAGGTCGAGCGCAACCTGCGCCTCACCGACTCGGTCATCCGCTACTACTCCGTGAAGATGGCCGAGAACGTCGACCCCGCCGGGCGCACGTCCGAGGTCACCGACGAATCGTTCACCAAGGCGGCGACGCCCGGGCCGGACGAGGAAGCGATCGCGACCGGCCAGGCCGAGGTCCGCTCGCCGTTCGAGGACGAGGAAGGCGCGTTCGACTTCGAAGAGGCCGTCTTTGGCGGTGTCGATGAGCCCGGCCGCGGCCGGGGAGGAGCTGAGTAATGGCCGCCAATGATGCAGTCGAGGGCAAGGGCGATCGCGGTGGTCGCGGGGGCGATGACAAGAAGCGCTCCGTGGGCCGTCGCAAGCCGTGCAAGTTCTGCGCGGACGACAAGATCAAGATCGACTACAAGGACGCCGGCCTGCTGAAGTACTTCATCACGGATCGCGGCAAGCTGGTTCCGCGGCGCCTGACCGGCAACTGCGCCAAGCACCAGCGCTCCATCGCCGTTTCCGTGAACCGGGCGCGGATGATCGCGCTGATGCCGTTCGCCGTCACAGGAGCCTGAGCCATGCAAATCATCCTGAGAGACGACATGGACAACCTCGGGAAGTCCGGGGAGGTCGTGAACGTGAAGCCGGGCTACGCGCGCAACTACCTGTTGCCGCGCGGGCTGGGCATCAAGGCAACCGCGGGTGACATCAAGCGCGTCGAGCACGAAAAGCGCGTGATCGCCGCCCGCACCGCCAAGCTGGCCAAGGACGCGCAGTCCGAGGCCGACAAGCTGTCGCAGATCTCCGTTTCGATCGCGGTGGCCGTCGGCGAGGACAACCGCCTCTACGGGTCGGTCACCACGCGCGACGTCGCGGAGGCGTTGAAGGATCGGGGCGTCAACGTCGACCCCAAGAAGATCCTCCTCGACGAGCCGCTGAAGGCGCTGGGCCTGGCGGAGGTCCCCATCAAGGTGGGCCGCGGCATCAACGCGACCGTCAAGGTGTGGGTCGTCAAGAAAGAGGACTAGACCTTCCGCGTCGACGCACGCTGGTCGACACACCACGCGGGGATCCTCGTTTGAGGATTCCCGCGTTTTCATTTCCGGCGTAGAGTTTTGGTCTATGCGTCGTCTTAGCTTTTTCGCGCTGGTCTCGACTGTTTGTTTGTTCGCGGGCGCCTGCTCCAGCTCGGCTGGCGGCGGCGGCGGCGGCAGCGGCGGATCCCAGACCGGCAGTGGTGGATCCCAGACCGGCAGCGGCGGCAACGCCTCGGGCGGACAAACCGGCACTGGCGGCAGCGCCACCGGCGGCACGACGGCATCGGGCGGCACCGTCGGTACCGGCGGCACCCCGGCCTCGGGCGGTCAGACCGGCTCCGGCGGCGTGCCAGCGACAGGCGGCAACACGGGAACGGGCGGCGCGGCGGGCCATGCCGGGTCGGGCGGCGGCAACGCGACAGGCGGTGCCGCTGGCGGGGGCGCCGGGTTCTTCAGCGACGACTTCGAGTCCGACACCGCCGGCAAACAACCTGCCGGCTGGGACAACCTGATCTCGTACAACCACAACGCCACCAACCCCATGGGGTCCCTGAGCGCGGTCGCCGACAGCACGCATACACACAACGGCAGCAAGATGGCCGCGCATTTCGTCAGCGACGGCAGCATGGTGTTCCTGGAACGCGCCCTACCGACCGGTACGAAGCACTTCTTCGTCCGCGCGTATTTCTTCATGACCCACCCACTTGGGATGGGCCCGCAAAGCGACAATCACGAGAGCCTGGTGGGGATCACGGCGGATCCGACTCACACGCAGCTTCGGTTCGGTCAGATGAAGGGCGCGGTCGGAACCAGCCTGGCCTCCGACGACAACCTCTCGCCCCCGCAGGCGAAGTGGTACGGACCGCCGGTGATCTCGGCGAATGCGTGGCATTGCATCGAGGTCGAATTCGACGGGACGGCGGCATACAACACGCTGAACGCCTGGTCCGACAGCACGCTGGTCCACTCGATCACACAAGGCTCCGACTGGGACCACAGTGCCGAGCCCGCAACCTGGATGAACGGTCTGTTCAACATGGTGCAGGTTGGTTGGGAGAGCTTCAGCAGCATGGCGAACGAGATGTGGGTCGACGACCTCGTGCTGAGCACGTCGCGCATTGGCTGCAACTGAGTCGACCGCGTCCGGCGATTGATCGTCCGCCGTCGTTCCTTTTTCTGCAGCGACGGGCGGCACTCTTCCCTTCGCCCGAATAGTCATCACCGTCTCGTTCGGCTCAGCAGCGTTCCCTGGCCAAACGCCTGACCGCCGTCGGCGGTCACCGGCTCGATCAACGAGGGAGGGACAGCATGCGCAGCCTCTTGGTTCGCAACGGGGTGTTGTCCGTGGCTCTGATGGTGGAAGCATCAGGATGCGACAGTGGTCAACCTGATAGCCCGCTGTTCGAGACACACGCGTCCGCCCAGTGCGTCGGAGAGGCACAAGCCGAGTGCGGTTCGCAGTACGCAGCAGAGTGCGGCTGAAGACGATCCGGCGTTGAGCACCGCACCCGGCGGCGGCAATCAGGCCATTGTGGCCGGCGCCTTGCCGGCCACGCCGCGCTCGCTACATTGCTCGGAGTAAATCGAGGTGTGAAATGCGATGGCTGGCGGTGGGCCTGTGTGTGGGAGCAGTGGTCGGTTGCGGGGGAGCGAACCGCTTGCAGTCGATCGCGATCGGCCAGGGCGCTGACGCGGGGCGAGACTCCATCGGGTCGGCCTCGGATGCCAGTCCCCAGGACGCGCGTGGGCCAGACGCGGGCGGCCCGCCCGTCGTCACCTCGCGGGACGGCGGTGCGCCGGACGCGTCAGGGGACGGCGGCCCGCGCGACGGCGCGACACCCCAGATGCTCTGCCCGCCCCTCGACGCGCCTCCAGCGACGGCACCCTCCGGGAAACCCGCCTGGGGGACGCCGACAAAACTTCCGTTCTCATGCGATCCGCTGCCGAGCTCGTTCATCTTCGCGCCGCCCGCCCCCGATACACCGGGCCTTTACGCGCGGTGTGCCAGCTTCGCTGAGGCGTCGGCGGAATCGCTGGCCATCAATGCCGACGGGAGCCGGGTTGCCCTCATCGGGACCGACGGGATTGCCCGGATCGTGGACGTCGCCTCCCGCATGGTGGTCGGCGTGCTGGCGCCGCCGCGCGCCTCGATCGGGCGGGCTGCGTTTTCGGCCGCCGGTGATGCCATCCTGACGGTCGCCCCGGGCGAGCGTCAGGCGACGCTCTGGCGGGCCGACACCTTCGCGCCCGTGTGGACGACGGTGCTGCCCGGGCACGCCTACCAAGGTCCGTACGAAGGCGCGGCGGCCTTTTCACCGGACGGCGCCAGCGTCTTGGTCTCGACGGGGATGGGTCTTTACCTGCTGGACGCCGCCACCGGGGCGATCCGGGTAACCAGCGACGTTCAGGGCGCGATCCTGAGCGCTGTTTACGGCTGGAGCGGCCGCCGGATTGCCGTTGAGCACGCGCCGCTCACCGGGATGTGCATCTACTCGCCGCACGGCGGGTCCGTCACGTTGCTCGACCCCACGACCCTGAACGCGATCGCGACAGTGACCATGTGGCCGCTGACCGGCGACGAAAGCCCCGACCCGGGGCGGATGGCCGTCGCCGCCGACGCCGATCTCCTGGTGACGTCGGACGACGGATACCCCCAACCTCATCTCAGCGCGTTCCGCCTCAGCGACGGCGGCAGCCTGCCGGCGCCGCTGTTGACTGGTTCTCCACTGCTGCTGTCGCCCGACGGAACGGCCGGTCTGATAGCGGACAGCAGCGGACTCCGGCTGGAACGTATCGCGGACGGCGCCCTGGTCGCCAGCACGATGGCCGCTGCGCCGCGCGCGGCTGCCATCTCAGCGGACGGCAGCGCCATCGCCGCCGGGTCGAACGGCGCCGGCCTGCTCGCGGTCTGGCGACCCGCAGACGGGTCGTGGACGCCGACCTGTTCGGCGGCGCAGCCGACTACCCCGGTTACCGAGGTGACGACCTCGCTGGACGCCACGGGGTCGACGGTGGCTGTGGCGTGGGGCACCGAGATCCGGGTGTTCCGCCGCACCGACGGCGCGCTGCTTTCAACGATCGATGATGCGCATCAGCCGGCGTACAAGGTGACACTCTCCCCTGACGGCGGCTACGTCCTGGGGGAATTCACCGACGCGTCGCGAACTGGAGCCTTGCAGGTTGCGGTGCTCCGGACGTCCGACGGTGTCCCGGTCGCTGATCTCGGCACGACCTCCTCTTACCAGGGCGGCTTCTGGGAAGGGTTCTGGTTCCTGCCGAACGACAAGCGCCTGGATGGCGCCCTGGTGCACACACGTTCGCCGAGCCTGATTCAGGTCGATCTCGAGGGGGGCGCCGTCACGCCGGGCCCCCCCGTGGATGGTCAAATCGAGGGCTTCTCAGGCGAGTGCCCGCTGGTCCTGGGCGCCAACTCGACGCTCTATCGCGAGTGCGGCGGTTGCCAGCCGCTCCCGCTGGCGACCGACACGCTGGGCGGGATTGTGTCGGCGGACGGGCGCGCGTACGTGACGGAAGGCAACGCGAACGGGCCCCAGCCGACGGTGGTGTGGAGCATCACGTCACCGCCGGCGCTGATCCGCACCTATCCGCCGCGTTCCGAGGAAGCCAGCTGGGACGTCAGCGAGACGCCCCTGGCGATCAGCGCCGATGGGTCGCGCGTCATCACCACGGCCCAGCGGAGGTACCCTTGTCCGACATTCTCGCCGGGCTTCACCGTGCGCGTCCATGACGTCGCGGCGGACGCCACTATCGATGAGCTGCCGCCATACATGAGAGCGTTCAGCGGAAACCTGAACGTGCTCTCATACGGCACCGTCCTCTGGTGCGCGCGATAGAGTACACTCGCCGACCGCATGCTGGAGGTGGTGAGCTCGAACCCGGGAGCGGCGGCGCGGACGCCACCGCACAACCTCGAAGCAGAGAAGTCGACGCTGGGGTCGGTCTTCATCAAGCCAACGTCGTTCGACGAGGTCGGGACCAACCTGCAGGTCGACGACTTCTTCCTGCCGATCCACCGCGAAATCTTCGAGGCCATGCTGGCCATCGACAAGCGCCGGCAGGCCATCGACGTCATCGCGGTCGCGGACGAGCTGCGGACGCGGGGCCTGCTGGGGCGCCTCGACGGCGGCGAGTCGTACCTGCTGGCGCTGGCCAACTCGGTGCCGACGGCCGAGAACGTGCTGCACTACGCGCGCATCGTCCGCGAAAAGTCGACGCTGCGGCGGCTCATCGCCGCCTGCGCCGAGGTGCAGTCCACGGCCTACGGCGACTTCGGCGAGTTCGAGACCTTCCTGGACGACGCCGAGACCAAGATCTTCAAGGTCGCGCAACAGAACCGGCGCGAGACGTATTCGGCCACCGGCGACCTCATGGAAGAGGTCCTACACAACTTGGAGGTGCGGACGTCCGAAAGAAAAGCCGTGACGGGCGTACCAACCGGCTTTTCCAAGCTCGACGAGCTCACCGCGGGGCTGCAGCGCGAGAATCTCATTATCGTGGCCGCGCGTCCCGGCGGCGGGAAGACGTCGTGGGCGGTGAACGTGGCCATGAACGCCGCGCTGCACCATCAGATCCCCGTCCTGCTGTTCTCGCTGGAAATGTCGAAGTACGAGCTCATGGAGCGCATGCTGGCGGGCGAGGCGCGCATCGACTCGTCGCGCATCCGGCGCGGGTTCCTGGAGTACGCGGACTGGAAGAACAAGATTCACCCGGCCTCGGGGCGCCTGGCGGCCGCGCCGATCCTGATCGACGACTCGTCGGCGATCTCGATCATGGAGATTCGCGCCAAGGCGCGCCGCTTCCGGGGCGACCCCCGCTATTTCCCCATCCAGGTGATCCCGGACGGCGGGCGGCCGCCGCCGCCTCCGTTGGGGCTCATCGTCGTCGACTACTTGCAGCTCGCTCGCGGCAGCACGGGGCGGCGCGACGAGAACAGGCAGCAGGAGATCGCCGAGATCTCGCGCGGGCTCAAGGCGCTGGCCAAGGATCTGAAGGTGCCGATCATCGCGCTCTCGCAGCTGAACCGCGAGGTCGAAAAGCGCGAGGGTAAGCCGCGTCTGTCCGACCTGCGCGAGTCGGGCGCCATCGAGCAGGACGCCGACCTCATCCTCTTCATCCACCGCGACGACATGGCGAACGGCGACACGCCCGACGGCGGCGCGCCGACGGCGACCGCCGAGGTCATCATCGGCAAGCACCGCAACGGCGGCACGGGCGCCGTCAAGATGACCTTCATCAAGGAATACACCCGGTTCGAGAACTACGCCGACGATCCCGAGCCCGGCACCTGGGGCGAGTAGCCTAGACCCGTTCGGCCCCGTCGACCCGGGCCAGCTCGCGATCGAACGTCCCCAGCGGCAGGTGTCCGGCTTTGCGAGCGATCTCAAGGATCAGACAATCGACAAACCCGAGCTTGGGGCGTGCCCGGAACGCCGCCAGGGCTGCGGAAACAGTTTCGGGGTTCTCGAGCACCAGGTCGTGGTGACTGAGCAGCATCTCAACGATTTGCCCGAGCGCCGCCGCATCGACGCGCAGCGCTCTCGACAGAACCCAGGTCGTCTCCGCCAGCACGACGTGCGAGACCCAGGCGCCCCCCGCCACGAACGCCTGGGCTTGGGCGACCTGCTGCGGGTCGTCACGCACCAGCAGTCGAACCAGCACGTTCGTGTCAGCGGCGCGCATACTTGTGCCGCATGTAATCGCCGATCGCCTCGTCCATCTGCTTGATGGAAATCTTGCGTGGCGGCCCGTCGGGAAAAATAGCCCGGTGAATGTCTTCGGATGTGTACTTGCCGACGCGGCGAACGAAAACCCGATCACCGTCGGCGTCCCACTCGACGACAGAGCCGGCCGTCAGACCCAGCCGGCGACGCACCTCGGCGGGGATTGAAACCTGCCCTTGGGCCGTCAGCCGTGTCCGCGCGATCGGCATGACGTCGATGTTACCATGGTAATGGATGCGACGCTGGTGCAAGCTCATAGGGTGAGCTCTTTTCGTCGCGCGGTTATTTTGGTTGCCGACGGCGTTGGATGTGGCGGGGCCCCGGACGCTTCGGACTACGGCGACGCGGGCGCCGACACCCTGGGCAACATCGCGCGCGCGACCGGCGGGCTGCGGCTCCCCAACTTCGAAGGGCTGGGGCTCGGCCATCTGACGAGCATCCCCGGCGTGCCCGCCGCCCCCGCGCCGCGCGGAGCCTGGGGTGCGATGCGCGAGGCCTCGGCCGGGAAGGACACCATCACCGGCCACTGGGAGATGGCGGGCCTGGTCACCGAGACGGCGATGGCGACGTTTCCGAACGGCTTCCCTCCGGCGATCATGACGGCACTGGCTGCCGCTGCCGGGCGCGGGTTGTTGGGAAACAAGACCGCGTCGGGGACCGCGATCATCGACGAGCTCGGCGTCCACCACATGCGGACGGGCGCTCTCATCGTCTACACATCCGCCGACTCCGTGCTGCAGATCGCCGCCCACGAAGAAGTCGTCCCGCTGGCGGAGCTGTACCGGATCTGCGAGGCGGCCCGCCTCATCGCCGATCAGCACCACATCGGCCGCGTCATCGCCCGCCCCTTCGTCGGGCAGCCGGGCGCGTTCCGGCGCACCTACAACCGCCGCGACTTCGCGCTGGTGCCGCCCGCGCCGACGCTGCTGGACGACCTGCAGACAGCCGGGCTCGACGTCGTCGGCATCGGCAAGATCTCCGACATCTTCGCCGGCCGCGGGCTTTCGCGTTCGCTGCACAGCGAGGGGAACACCGACGGGCTGCGGCTGACGCTGGAGGCCCTCGGCACGCTCGAGCGCGGTCTCCTGTTCGTGAACCTGGTCGACTTCGACATGCTCTACGGCCACCGCAACGACGTGGCCGGGTTCGCGCGCGCCCTGGGCGAGCTGGACGCCTGGCTGCCGGCGTTCGAGGCCGCGCTGCGCCCCGGTGACGTCGCGTTCCTGACCGCCGACCACGGCAACGACCCGACGACGCCAGGCACCGACCACACGCGCGAGCGGGTCCCGCTGCTGGCCTTCGGTCCGGCCGTGCGCCCGGCGACGCTGGGGACGCGCGCCTCCTTCTGTGACCTGGGGCAGACCATCGCGGATGCGCTGGGCGCCACCGCCCTGCCCCGCGGGACCAGCTTCCTGAGCGCGATCGGTTCGTGAAGCAGCCACTGCTGATGACTCCCGCGCTGATCGCGAAGAAG
Organism: Polyangia bacterium; assembly: GCA_045802645.1. Lineage (GTDB taxonomy): Bacteria > Myxococcota_A > Polyangia > Fen-1088 > Fen-1088 > JADGRB01. The sequence goes on along the minus strand of JBJMQQ010000014.1, from coordinate 8,533 downwards.
CGCGACGGCGGGGCGCTGACCGACGGCGAGCTCCAGGCGCTGATCGACGGCGCCGTGGCGGGGACGATCCCCGACTACCAGCTCTCCGCGCTGCTGATGGCGATCGTCTGGCGCGGGCTCGACACGCGCGAGCTGACCACCTGGACGCGCGCGATGATCGACTCGGGCGAGCGGCTGCGCTGGAAGCACCTGCCGGGTCCCGTGATCGACAAGCACTCGACGGGCGGCGTCGGCGACAAGATCTCACTCTGCCTGGCCCCGCTCTGCGCGGCGGCGGGGCTATTCGTCCCGATGATGGCCGGGCGCGCGCTCGGCCACACGGGCGGCACGCTCGACAAGCTGGAGACGATCCCCGGTTTCCGCACCGCCCTCGATCCGCGCACCTTCGGACAGGTCCTGAAACGGGCCGGGTTCGTGCTGGCCGGGCAGAGCGCGCGCCTGGTCCCCGCGGATCGGCTGCTGTACGCGCTGCGCGACGCGACCGCCACCGTCGAGTCGATCCCGCTCATCGCGTCGTCGATCCTGTCGAAGAAGGTCGCCGAAGGAGCCGCCGGCCTGGTCATGGACGTGAAGGTCGGCAGCGGCGCGTTCCTGCCGTCCCTCGACCAGACGCGCGCGCTGGCGCGGGCGCTCATCGCGCTGGGACGCGCGCTGGGCCTGCCGGTGCGCGCCGTGCTGTCGCAGATGGACCAGCCGCTGGGCGACGCGATCGGGAACGCCGTCGAGGTGCGCGAAGCCATCGACGTCCTCAAGGGCGGTGGCCCCGCGGACGTCGTGGACCTGACGCTGCGCCTCGGCGCCGAGATGCTGGTGCTGGGCGGTGTCGCCCGCGATCTGCGCGACGGCGCCGCCCGCATTGCGCGCGCGCGTGCCAGCGGCGCCGGCCTCGAGCGGTTCGTGCTGGGCGTGCGCCTGCAGGGCGGCGACCCGCGCGTCATCGACGACCCCGACCGCCTGCCGGTGGCGCGGCACAGCCGGGTGCTTCGCGCGCCACGCGCCGGGTTCGTCGCGCGCGTCGACGCGGGGCTGCTGGGTCGCGCCGCCACCGTTCTGGGCGCCGGGCGCACCCGCAAGGAAGATCGGATCTCGCCGGGCGCCGCCATTTTGCTGCGGGCCATGGTCGGCGCGCGCGTCGAAGCCGGCGCGCCCCTCTGCACGATCCACTTCGACGATCCCGCGCGCGCCCGCGCCGCCGCGCCCCAGATCGCCGCCGCCTTCCAGGTCGCGCCGCGCGCGCCGAAGCCCGCAGCCTTGATCCTCGAGACGCTCCGCTGACTCTGGAGACCCTGGGGCGACTGCGGTAGTTTGGGGTGATGGCGGTTCTTGGGGAACGCACCGGGTTCGACAATCGCGGGCAAGGGCCCGTGCTGGTCCTCTTGCACCCGTTTCCGTTCTCCCGCGGGGTCTGGTCCGGCGTCGGGGATGCGCTGGCGGCTCACCACCGCGTGATCGCCGTCGACGCGCCCGGCTTCGGCGAGTCGCCGCTTCCGGCGGGCGGAGCCAGCATCGCGGCGCAGGCGGCGGACGTGGCGGCGCTGCTGGACGGCCTGGGGATCGCGCGCGCCGCGATCCTGGGCATGTCGATGGGTGGGTACACGGCGCTGGCGTTCGCCGTCCAGCACCCGGAGCGAACGGCCGCGCTGGTCCTCTGCGATACGCGGGCCGACGGCGATCCGCCGGCCATGCGCGCGGCCCGCAACGGGGCCATCGCGCGCATCCGGGATCTCGGCGTCGACGCCTACTTGCCGGGAAGCATCCCGCGCCTCCTCAGCCCGGAGGCGCCGCCGGCGCTGTGGGCGCACCTGCTGGCGCGCGCCGAACCGCGCGCGGCAAGCTTGATCGCGGGCATCGAAGCGCTGCGCGACCGGCCCGATCGCACTGCCCAGCTGGCCGCCCTTCGCTGTCCGACCCTCGTCGTGCGTGGCGCCGGCGATCAGGTTTCACCCGTCGAAGCCATGCAGGCGCTGGCCGACGGAATCGCTGGCGCGCGGCTCGTGACGCTTCCGGGCGCCGGCCACCTGTCGCACGTCGAAGCCCCGGGACCGTTCCTGGACGCTGTCAGCCCGTTTGTCACTCAAGCCATGCAGGGAGGCCGCTCGTGAAGCTTGCCGCGTCGATGTTCGATCGGGTCCAGGCCGCCGCGCGGGCGGCCGCCGACCAGCTGGACCTGGACTCGCTGGAGATCGCCGTCGTGCTCGGGTCCGGCCTGGGCGGCGTCGCGGACCGGCTCACACAATCACGCCGCGTGCCTTACGCGTCGCTGCCGGGCTTTCCCGAGACGACGGTGGCCGGGCACCCGGGGCGTCTCGTCGCCGGGCAACTGGGCGGGCGCACCGTCGCGCTATTGTGCGGCCGCGTGCACGGTTACGAGGGGTACCCCGCCTCCGAGGTCGGGTTCGGCGTCCGTGTGGTGGCCGCGCTGGGCGTCCGAACGCTGATCGTCACCAACGCGGCCGGCGGCGTGGACCCGGCGATGCAGCCCGGCGAGATCGTCGCCATCTCGGACCACATCAACCTGACGGGCACCTCGCCCCTGACGGGCCCCAACGACGAGCGGCTGGGGCCGCGGTTCGTCGACATGACCGACGCCTACGACAGCCGGCTGCGGGCGCTCGCGGTGGCCGCCGCCCCGGCGACGATCGGCCGCCCGCTGCGCGAGGCCATCTATGCGGGCATGGCCGGCCCGGCGTACGAGACGCCCGCCGAGGTTCGCCTCTTGCGGACGCTGGGCGCCGGCCTGGTCGGAATGTCGACGGTTCACGAGGTCATCACCGCCCGCCACGCCGGCCTGTCGGTGCTGGGGCTGTCGCTGGTGGCCAACCCGGCCGCAGGCGTGAGCCCGGGCCCGCTGCGCCACGAGGACGTGACCCGGGCGGCTGCCGCCGGCGCGGATGCGCTGGGGCGCATGGTCGCCGCGGTCGTTGCGGGATTGCCGCCCGCGTGAAGCGACACACCACGCCCGAAGCGCTGGTCGCCGCCGCGCGTGCCGTGCGCCAGTCGGCTCACGCCCCGTATTCGAAGTTCCGGGTCGGCGCGGCGGTCGCCGACCAGGCCGGTCGCATCCACGTCGGCTGCAACGTCGAGAACGCGTCCTACGGCCTGACCACTTGCGCCGAACGAAACGCGGTCGCCGCCGCCGTGGCGGCCGGCGCGCGGCGCATCGTGGCCGTGGCCGTCGTCAGCGGCTCGCGCCCGCCCGCCTCGCCGTGCGGCGCCTGCCGGCAGGTCCTGGCCGAGTTCGCCGCGCCGGGCGCGCCGGTCTTCATCGGGGGGCCGGCGGGTCGCGCAGTCGAGACGAGCGTCGGGGCCCTGCTGCCGGTGACCTTCAAGTTCGAACCGCCTACTTCACGACGACGACGCTGACGTTTCCGTCGCGCCGGAGCACGGTCAACCCGACGTCGTGCGGCTGGCTCTCGATGAGCAGGTCGACGCGTCCGCTACCGACCGGGAGCCCCTTGATGCGCAGCTCGCCGACGGCGGGCGGCAGCACCGGGTGGTCGAACGCGATCTCGCCGCGCGCGCCGTCGATCGAGATCCCCAGCGCCGCGCCCAGCAGCAAGAACACGGTCGCCGACGCCCAGGCTTGCGGCGCGCACGCGACGGGGTAAAGCGTCGGCCCCTCGCCCGGGCGCCGCGCGAACCCGCAGAAGAGCTCGGGCAAGCGATGCAGGTCGACCGTCGCGCTGGCCCCCAGCATGGCCTCGAAGACGCGCAGCCCGAGATCGCCGAACCCGTAGCGCGCGAAGCCGGCCGCGATGATCGCGTTGTCGTGTGGCCAGATGGATCCGTTGTGATACGACATGGGGTTGTAACGCGCGCCCGAGGCGGCGATCGTGCGGATGCCCCAGCCCGAGAAGCTCTCGTCGCGCATCAACGTGTCGGCGACCTGCCGCGCGTGTGCCGGGTCGGCAATCCCCGTCCACAGCGCGTGTCCCGCGTTCGAGCTCCGCACGCGGCAGGGGCGCTTCTGCCCGTCCAGCGCCAGCACGTAGGTGCCAAGCTCGTCGTCCCAGAACTTTTCGGCGAAGCGCGCGCGCAACACCTGCGCCTTGCGCACGTAGGTCTCGGCGTGGGTGGGCCGCCCCAGCGCGGTCGCGATCTCTGCGGCCGCGCGGAAGGCGGCGTACACGTACCCCTGCACCTCGCAGAGCGCGATCGGCCCGTCAGCGAGCACGCCGTCGGCATGGAAGATCGAGTCGTGCGAGTCCTTCCATCCCTGCTGCACCAGTCCGGTCGACGTCTGGCGCGCGTACTCGACGAACCCGTCGCCGTCGGCGTCCCCGTCACCCTCGATCCAGGCGAGCGCGCGGTCGACGTGCGGCGCCAGCTCGCGGATGAAGGCGAGGTCACCGGTGCGCCGCAGGTAGGCGGCGGCCAGCATCACGTAAAGAGGCGTGGCGTCGACGCTGCCGTAGTAGCGGCCGAACGGCACCTCGCCCAGCGCCGCCATCTCGCCCCCGCGCGCCTCGTGCAAGATCTTGCCGGGCTGCGCGTCCCGCACGGGCTCCGTTTCGTCGGCCTGGGTCGCCGCCAGATACGCCAGCACCCCGCGCGCCAGCGACGGCTCGAACCACAGCGCCTCCATCGCGGTGATGATTCCGTCACGCCCGAACGGCGTGCTGAACCAGGGAACGCCCGCGTACGGATACGCGCCGTGCGGCGTCTCGGTGACCATCATCTGCAGGTCGGAGACTGAACGCGCGATCCACTCCTCCAGCTCGTCGCTGGAAGCCTGGATGCGGCAGCCGGAGAACGGCGCGGCGGACAACGCGCCGGTGAGCGCAGCGAACGCCTGATCGAAGGGCAGCGCCTCGGCCTTGTGCTCGCCGCGATCGCACGCGACGGTCAGCACCAGCGTCGCCGACTGGCGCGGCCCCAGCTCCAGGCGATACCGCGCGCGGCGGGCAGTCAGCTCGGAAGGCGGCGGATCGAACGTCAGGCGCGCGCGGCGCGCGACGCCGTCCAGCCCCTCGTACCCGAATGTCGTGGCGGCAGACTGCGGCGCCTCGTCGGCGCGGCGGCCCCGTCGCGCTCGCTTCGACCCGCGCACCTCGAAGATGTCCGCGAAGTCGGCGTCGAAGTCGAACGTCACGTCGACGGCAATCGGATCGCGTGAGAAGCTGGAGATTCGCAGTCGCTCGTAACAGGTGCTCTTCCACAGGAACTTGCTGCGAAAGACGTGCAGCTCGCCGCGCGCCAGTGTCAGCGCCCCGGACTTGTCCTTGAGGTCCGGGTTCGAGAGATCGACCGCCAGCAAGTCGTTCTCCTTCCGGACAGTCGAGCTGAGGAGCAGCGGGCGACGGCCACCCACCCGCAGCTCCAGTCGCGACAGAAACCGCGTGCCGTCGTCATAGAGCCCTTGCTCGCCGAGCCCGACCGGCTGCACGTCTCCAAACCGATCGAAGACCCCGAACGCATCGCCGTTCTTGAGCACGCGCGTGCGGTCGTCGGTTCGCGACGACGTCGCCTGGATGTAGAACGTGTCGTGGTGCTCGAGGAGCTCGTCCTCGTCGTGACGCGGCGGACTGGGCGTGGTCACCAGGTCCACGGGCGGCGCGGGCGCCCCGTTCGAACCGCGCGTCTTCGTCGAGCCCGCTTCGCTCACGTGATCTCCGCGCCGGCGGCCCGCCGCGCGCGCAGCCAGCGGCTGTCCCTCTCGACCTCGCAGAGGCTCTCGAAGATCGCCAGGTAGTCGCGCGCCATCCTTTCGGCCAAGAAGCGGGCCTCGAAATAGGCGCGGCACTGGGCGCGTGGGATCTCGATCGCCCGCGGCGTCGCGGCGACGGCTTCCTCGACGGAGTCGACGACGAATCCGGACACGCCGTCCTGGATGATCTCGGGGATCGATCCGCGACGAAACGCGACGACCGGCGTCCCACAGGCGAGTGCCTCGATCATCACCAGTCCGAACGGTTCCGGCCACTCGACGGGAAAGAGCATCGCCGACGCGTTTCCCAGGAACTCTTGCTTCTCCGCTTCACCAATCTCGCCGACGAACTCGATGCGCGGGTCCGCCAGCAGGGGTTTGATCTCCTGCTCGTAGTACGCCTGCTCGGGTTTGCCGATCTTGGCGGCGATCTTCAGTGGCATGTCCAGGCGCTGGGCAATCTCGATGGCGTGGTCGACGCCCTTTTCCGGCGAGATGCGCCCCAGGAACGCCAGATAGCTGCCGCGCTCAGGTTGCAGGCGGTAAATGTCGCGCGGCAGGCCGTGATACACGGTGCCGGCCCAGTTCGCGAAACCCAGGGGCCCGCGCTGCGCGTCCGAGATCGAAACCTGCGGCTCGTTCGGGAACAGCCGGAACAGCGGCTCCAGCTCGGGGATATCCAGGCGGCCGTGCTGAGTCGTCAGGTGAGGCACACTGGAACGCGAGGCCAGCGGGAACCCGAAGTAGTCCACGTGGAAGTGGATCACGTCGAACTCGTGCGCGCGACGCATGACCTCTTCGATGAGCTGCACGTGGGGCGCGATCAGCTCCCGACAGTTTGCGTCGAGACGCAAAGCCGTCGGCACCGTCGGGATCAGGCGTGCGCGCGTCCGGGAGTCGCCGCTGGCGAACAGGGTGACGTCGTGACCAAGGTCCAGCAACGCCTCGGTCAGGAAGTAGACCACCCGCTCGGTCCCCCCGTACAGCTTGGGCGGGACGCTCTCATAAAGTGGTGAAACCTGCGCGATCCGCATCCCGCCCTCCCGGCTCGGGAAATAACGTAATCACGCGGGGGCGCCTCGGCGCACGGCCGGCGCCCCTTATGGCGCGGCCGCGGCGCCTTCCTTCTTTTCCTTCTCCTTGGGCAACGGCTGACCCAGCATGCGGGCGGCCTCTTCGCGCGCCGTCTTGGCGACGTCGTTGCGGGCCTCCATGTAATCGCCGAACGCGACCAGGAAGTCCTCCATGTCCTGCACCTTCTTGCCCTTGCGCGACCGCTTGCCGCAGTACTCCCACGCCTGAAGCAGCCGGCTGTTGTCCTCCTCGACGAACTTCTTGGAGATCGCCTTGAAGTTCTTGTCGGCGGCCGGTTTGCTGTTCTTGTCGACGTTCGTCACCAGCGACCCGCAGTCGGTCCGAACCTTCGTCATGAAAGGAACGGGATCCTTCTTGCAGGTGTCGGCCAGGTCCTGCAGCAGCGTCTGGACGTCCTTTTTCTTGTCCAGGCCCGGGACCGCACAGGACAGGAACTTGGCGAACGCCACCGATTCGGGCGTCGCGTCGGCGGTGAACGCGCCGCCGATCTCTTGAATCGCACCGTCGACGTCCTTGACCGCGCCGCGCGTCTTCAGCTTGGTCGCGTAGCTATCGAGGCCGCTCTGCATCTTGGGGAACGTCTCGATGTACTTGTCCAGCGGCGGCCGCAGGACGTCGGGCATGTCGGGAATGCTGGCCATCGCCGACTTCGCGCCTTCCAGCTTGGGGATGCAGTCTTCCAGCACGTGGTCGGGATAGGTCTTCTGCTGCGTGAAGAACGCGCTTTCGATCCGTTGCTGGACCTGATCGGCGTTGTTGAAGCTGCCGATGTCGACCTCGCCGGACATCACGCAGTTCCAGAAAGAGCCCATCTCGGTCTTCTCACGTTCGGCGAAGCGGCCGCCCGCGTCGACGACCGCCTGGGCGGAGGCGTTCTTTCGCCTCTGCTGGAACATCCAGAACCCGCCCCCGCCCAACACCGCGATGGCAACGACCGTGTAGATCGTCCGCTTCCGCTTCTCCGCCGCGGCCCGTTCGGCCATCAGGCGCTGGTACTCGTCCATTCCCGGAGGGGGTGCTCCGAACGACATGCTGGCTCCTCTCGTCGCTGGCGCCTAGTTGCGCCGGGCCTCGGAGAAGACCGCATCTGAATTCGAAATGCAACTATGCTCGAACGTCCTCTCTTCCCCGTCCTCGTCCTCGTCCTCGTCCTCGTCCCCGTCCTCGTCCTCGATCCGACTTCGATCACCCGCGCGCGGCGCCGGAGCCAGATCGAGGACGGCGACGAGGACGAGGACGAGGACGAGGACGGGGAAGAGAGACTATTTCTTGGCGGTCTGGCGCGAGAAGACGGACCAGGAGTGCAGGTAGTCCAGCGCCATCTGGAGCTGGTAATCGTCGAGGCGCTGGGCTTCGACGGGCTTTTCGCCCTGCTCGTTGCGCAGCCGCTTGTGCAGGTCGCGCTCGCGCGGAAGGTCGGCCTCGTCCGGGTCGCTGGGGGGCGCCGTGGCGTCGACGACAACGTCCGGTGTGATGCCCTGGCCCTGAATGGAACGGCCCTTGGGCGTGTAGTAGCGGGCGACGGTCAGCTTGAGGCCGCACGGTTTGGCGCCGCAGCCGTCGATGTCGATCACCGTCTGCACGGAGCCCTTGCCGAACGTCTGCGTCCCCAGGATGACGGAGCGCCCGTGATCCTGCAGCGCGCCCGCGACGATCTCCGCCGCCGACGCGGTCGCGCCGTCGACCAGCACCACCATCGGGAACCCGCTCCACGTGCCGCGCGCGTGGGCCATCTGCCGGTCCATCTCCCGGCCCCCCTTGCCGACGGTCTTGACGATCATCCCCTCGGTC
>JBJMQQ010000144.1:0-19183 GCA_045802645.1 Polyangia bacterium | reverse complement strand
GGTGGCGCCGCGGGCTCGCCCGGCGCGACGTGCGGCGGGACGGGCCAGGCGTGCTGTCCCGCGAACACGTGTGACAACGGCGGTTGCTGCGCGGGCGGAACGTGCGCCGGCAACGGCGCGACCTGCCGGATCGGCGGCGCCGCTGCCGGGATGTGCATGGACGGCTCCTGCCAGTCGGGAGGCACGGCCTGCGGTGCCGTGGGTGAACCTTGCTGCGGCACCGGCATCGGGGAAACCTGCACCGGCACCGGGGCGGTCTGCATGCGCGCCGGCGGCGCCGCGACCGGAACCTGCATCGCGTGTGGCGCCAAGGATGCCGCTTGCTGCGGTAACGGCACCGGCGCCAACGCGTGCGCGTCGGGGCTGTCGTGCCAGGCGGTCACCGGCGGCGCAAACTCGTGCGAGCCGTGCGGCGCCGCGGGAGAGGCGTGCTGCTCGGGCACCGCCGCGTGCGCGGCCGGCCTGGCCTGCGCGGGCGCGACGGTGGCAACGCGCACCTGCACGGCGTGCGGCGCGCTCGGTGCCGCCTGCTGCACGGGCGGCGCTTGCCAGACGGGCGGCGAGTGCACCGGAGCCGGCGCCAACCGGATGTGCACCGCCTGCGGCGGATCCGGACAGGCCTGCTGCGGAATGGGCACGGTCGCGAGCCGGACCTGCGCCAGCGGCACGTGCACGTTCACGGGCGGAATGGCGGTCTGCCCGTGACGAGGACCTGAAAAAGGGCCCGAGGCCGCTTCTACGCCCGCGTGCTGGCCGAGACCGGCTGACTGCCGTCGACGGCGACCGAGCCGTCGGCGGCAATCGTGACGGCGTAGTGCTGCAACGGCGTGCGGGCCGGACCGCGCGTGACGTTACCGGCGGCGTCGAACGTCGAGCCGTGGCACGCGCAGCTCAGGCCGGCGGTGATCGTGTGGCTGCCGTCGTCCAGCAGGCAGCCTTCGTGGGTGCAGACCGCCGACATCGCATAGACGCCTCCCGCGTCGCGCGCGACCACCACGTTGGACATCACGAGCATGGTCCCGACCTGTAACGCCGACATGTTTCCGACCGCTACCGGTCCGGTCGGCGGCGACCCCGTCGCGGGGCCGCACGCCGGCAACGCGAGCACGGCGGCCGCCGCACCCGCGCAGGACCCGACCAGGACCAACAGCTGGCGCCGATCCATGGCGCGGCCGCGGCATCCGGCACAAGGATCGTCGTTGTCGTTCATCGGCATGGAAATTCCTCCAGGATTCGAGGTACCGGCGGCACGTCATAATCAGGCGCGGTGACCGAGCGCACGCGCCAAAAAGGATCACACGGGCGGCGAGCGGGAATAGGGGATCATTCGTCCCCAGGAGGACCCTTGCCTCGCAAAGTTCTGGCCGCCCTCTGCCTCGTTCCCCTCGCTTTGGCGCTTTCTTGCTCGACCGGTAACGGCGATCCGGGCGGCGGCACGGGCGGCTCCTCGACCGGCGGCAGCACCTCGACCGGGACTGGCGGGACCGCCTCCGGCCAGGGTGGCTCGGGAACCGGCTCCGGCGGCACGACGACGGGCGGCACGGTCGGGACCGGCGGGGTGACCAGCACAGGGGGCAGCGCGGGCGGCAACACGGGCGCCGGTGGCGTGGCCGGCAGCCGCGGCGGCGGGACGGGTGGCACCAGCGTCGCCGGTCGCAGCGGCACCGGCGGCAACAACAGCACCGGTGGGAGCAGTGGCGCGCCGGGCAGCGGCGGCGTCCCGGCCAGCGGCAAGTCCGGCCTGCCCGTTCCACCGGGCGCCTCGAACGTCCCCCAGCCGAGCGGCACTCCCGGCACGGTGACCGTGGTGAACTGGGCCGGCTTCAAGGCGGCGGCCTCCTACAGCTTCGACGACGACAACTCGTCGCAGATCTCCGCCTACAGCCAGCTGCAGGCGCTGGGGGTCCCCTACACGTTCTACATCTGGGGCAACCGCACGGAGGCGTCGAACTCGGTCTGGACCCAGGCCGTCAAGGACGGTCACGAGATCGGCAACCACACCTGGAGCCACCAGAGCGCCCCGCCCGGCGGCGCTTCCGACATCACGATGGACACGACGTTCATCATGCAGCACATGAACTTCACGCCGTACACGATGGCGGCGCCCAACGGCGCGTCGGTCTATACCCAGCTCGCGAACGGCCTGTTCATGATCAACCGCGGCGTCGGTGACGCCATCATCAAGCCGAACGACAACAGTGATCGCTTCACCCTGCCCTGCTACATCCCGCCGACCGGCGCGACAGCCACCGCGAACTTCAATCCGGAGATCGACTCCGCTCACACGGCGGGCGGCTGGCGCGTGGTCCTGGTGCACGGGTTCACGGGCGGCACCGACGGCGCGTATCAGCCGGTGCCGCTGACGGAGTTCATCAACGGCGTCAAGCACACCATCTCGCTGGGCGACATGTGGATCGGGCGGGTCGTCGACGTCGGCGCCTACTGGCTGGGGCAAAAGGCCTTCTCGGCGGCGACCAAGATGATGTCGGGGACCTCGACGACGTACACCTGGACGCTGCCCAGCAACTTCCCGCCGGGCAAGTACCTCCGCGCGACCGTGTCGGGCGGCACGGTGACCCAGGGCGGCGCCGCGCTGGCCTGGGACCCGCACGGGTATTACGAGATCGCGCTGGACGCGAAGTCCCTGACGGTCGGTCCCTAGGTCACGGCGCCAGGACAGCGCCGATGCGCTCGACCGACCAGTACGCAGCCAGAGAGCCCATCGTGTAGATCAACGCGGGTCGCATCCAGCGACGGTCGAGGCCGAAGCGGGCGATCGCCGCGCGCAAGCCAATGACCGCCGCGACGACCGCCAGCTGCCCCAGCTCCACACCCAGGTTGAAGCAGAGCAGCGCGGCGGGAATGTGCTGCTCGGGCAATCCCAGGTCCAGCAGCGCCGACGCGAAGCCCAGGCCGTGCAAGAGGCCAAACGCGAACGCGATTGCCCACGGAGCCGATCGCGTTGACGGAGCTGGGCTTTGCCCAGCGGAGTCGTCGCGGGAAGTCCAAGGAACCCTCCCAGGGTTCCTGTCTGATCGACTAAGGGAGGCGCCGGGGCGCAGACACTCGGCGCAGACCAGCACGATCGACAGCGCAATGCACGCCTCGACGGGCGGCGGCGGCACGCGCACCAGGCCCAGCACCGTCGCGGCCAGGCTCACGCTGTGGGCCAGCGTGAACGCCGTGATGGTGGCCAGCAACTGTCGCGCGCCGCTGACCAGCAACACCAGCGCGACGACGAACAGCAGGTGGTCGAAGCCGGTCAGAATGTGCTCGACGCCAAGCTGCGTGTAATCGGCGACGACGGCCCGTAACGCGCGCCATCGTGAGACGGCCCCGCCGTACACGCGCACCTCGGGCGCGCCGGGGGTGGCGACGCGCAGGAGCCGCGTCCCGTCGCGCCACTGCACGTCGACCATCACGCGCGTCATCGACCCGGGCAGCCAGGGGAAGCGGATCGCGCCGACCAACCCCGACGCGCCACACGAGAGACCCGCGCCTTCCAGCCGGCAGCCGGGCGGAAACACGACCGCCGCCGCCACGTCGTTCTGCAGCGCCCGCGAGCTGGCGCGCCAGCGGACGGCGAACTGGCCCGCTGCGCGCTCGTCCAGCGATAGCGAGCCGGAGTCGAGATCGTGTGCGCGCGCCCGGCCCGGCACCACGGCCACCGCGCAGGCGAGGAGAGCAGCGACCCACGCGTTCCCGCGTGTCATCGGCGATCCTCGAAGCGATAGCGGCGGACGACGTCGTTCAACGCTTCGTCGACGTCGCGCTGGTGCTGCGCGTACTGCCAGTCGGCAAACAGCCGCGGCCGCAGCTCGCCGGCGGCCGGCAGCCCACCGGAGACCGACTCGACGCGGACCAGCAGCAGCGCCTGCTCGCTGTCGACCCGTTCCCACTTGCCCACCGGCAGCCGCTCCACGCGCGCCGCCACGGCGGCGCCCAGCCGCTCGGCCAGCTCCGGCGCGGTGAGGTTGCCGCCGACCAGGGGTCGACCCAGGGTGCGCGCGTCGACGCCGCTCGCCAGCGCCTGCTGGGTCTTCGCGGCGTCCGCGGCCTGCGACCGCGCGAACGCGATCACCTGGTAGTCGTAACGCCGCGGCGTTTCGTAGTCGTTGCGGTGGGCCGCCAGCCAGGCGTCCAGGTCGGCCGCCGTGGGCTGGCGGTTGGGAATGCCCTGGGCGATGCGCGCCCGCAGGTGGTCGGCCAGCACGGCGCGGACCGTGCGGTCGTTTCGGTCGAGCCCCTCCTGCTTGGCCTGCCGCGCCAGCGCTTCATCGCGCTCCCAGCCCCGGACCTCCGCCTCCAGCTCGCCCGGCGCGGGCGCCCGCCCGTGGTTGTCCTGGAAGGCCCGCGCCAGCTCGGCCCGGACCCCCGGCGTGACCAGGACGACCCGCGAATCCCCCGCGATCCAGCGGTGCGCAAAAAACAGCACTACACCCGCCACGAAGAAGTAGAAGATCGGTTCGTGGAGGATGCGCCCGGCGCGGTGCTTCCACACGGACAAGGGGCGATCCACGGCGCGCGACGCCAACGCCTCATCTTACAACGGCGATCGCGCGCGCCAATCTCCGGGAATTGAACCACGATGAAGGTTCGCGGCCTGACCATCCTGACGCGCAAGGCGATCGTCACCCGCCACTTCGGGACCGACGCGTGGGTCGGCCTTTACCGCGACGTCGCGGGCGCCCACCGCTGCTTTCGGACGTTGATCACGCCCGAAACCCTGGTCCCCCTGCCCGACTATCTGGCGCTCCACGACGAGCTGGTCCGGCGCTTTTACGCGGATGACGAGTCGTCGAACTTCGCGCTGGGGCGCGAATCGGCGCGCTGGGCGATGATGGACGGCCCCTGCAAGGCGTTCCTCGATCGGCGCGACCTGCCCGGGTTCGTGCGGTCGTTCCCGAAGCTGTGGAAGACCTACTTCGCCGACACCAGCAGCGGCTCGCGCGCGGCGCTCAGCGGCGATTCGGTGGAGTTCGAAGCGTTCGAGCTGCCGCAGTGGCACCCCTATCTCGAGCACTTCGTGATGGGGTACATGACCGAGGTGCTGGAGATGTTCTGCGCGAACCCGATCGGCGCCACCCGCATCCGGGGCGGCAGCGGCCGCGCCTACCAGTACCTGCTTCACAGCGCGACCGACGACCTGCCAGCCGCGCCCGGCCACGGCGCCAAGGTGCTCCCCTCACGTGAGGCGTCCCGGCACCTGTCGAACCGCGAGACGGACGTGCTGCTGCTGGTCGCCGAGGGGAAGACCAACCCCGAGATCGGCGACCTGCTCGGCATCTCGGCCAAGACCGTCCAGCACCACGTCGCGCGCGCCTACCGGAAGATCGGCGTCACAGGGCGCGTGGGCGCCGCCGTCTGGCTGGCGCAACGCGGCCTCGTCGGAAATTGAAGTTTGCCCCCGACCAGAGCCTCAGCGTCTCACGGCAGCGGGTGTCGTTCGAGCAGCGGCCAGGCGATGCCGGCATCCCCCTGCGCCTGTCCACCGCCGGTTTTGACGCACAGGACGACCTCCACGCCGCCTGCGCAGCTGGAGTAGGTCGAACACCCGTTGCTGTCCGGTGCCGACGGGGTGCCCGAGCAGTGATCGAGGTCGGCCCATTTGCGGAACGTCGCTTGTGCGCCAAGGAACGTGACGGGCATGCCGGGAACCACGGTCGAACTGCCGCCGTCGAAGGGCACCAGCGTATCGGCGCTGCCGCGAAACGAGATCACGGTGATGGGACGCGCGGGCTGGCATGAACCGACGTTTTCTTGAAGGAGATCGAAGGCCGAAGGTGCCACGCCGGCAAACGCGTCGGCGGCGTGGCAGGCGACGTAGTACGCCATACCACCGCCCATCGAGGCTCCGGTCGCGTAGACCCGCTTTGGATCGACGCACGCGACGGCGCTGATCGCGGTCACCAGGGCCCTGGCAAACGCGACGTCGTCGACGTTGGCGACGCAGCACGGCCCGATGTTCCAGGCGTTACCCAGCGGGCCGGCGACGCCGGTCGGGAACGCCATCACGACGCCCTCGCCGTCGGTTTCGGCGGGATATGGCGAGGCTGTGCGCTGCTGCTCGCCGGAGCCGCCGATGGCGTGAAAGTCCACCAACAGCGGGACTGGCTTGCGACCGTCGTACGCCTTCGGAACGTGCAACAGGTAGGCCCGGCCGACACCATTCACTTGAACGGTCAGCATGCTGTCGCCGGCTGCGAGGGGGCTGGACGGACATGTCACGGGTGTCGCGCGGTCGGCGCTCCCGTCGCCAGCGGGGGGGCCCGTGATCGCGGCGAGCTCGGCGCGCGAGCAAGCCGCGACGCAAAGGCCGAGCGCCGCGACGCCCAGCCATACGCGGCGACCGATCGTCCCAGCTCCGATCACAACCATGCCCCGACGGTGGCGGTCACGACCAGGTTGGGGAGGCCCGATGTCGCGACGATCGAATCCGCGAATCGCACGCCGACAGAAGGTTCGGCGAGCTGTGCGTGGGCACCCAGCGACAGGAAGAGGGGCTCCGGCAGATTCCGGGCCACGTCGAGCCCGAGGTCGACCAGAAACGACCATTGGCCCACGCTGTGCCCCAGATTCGGAGCGTTGGCGCGACCGTCCACCGACGTCTCCAGCGCCCCGGCCGACAAGGTCGCAAACGGCCGCCAGTGCTCGCCACCGCGCAGGCAAAGGCTGCCCCCGACCAACCCGTACGCTTGCGCGACGTCCGCGCTGCCCACCTGCCGCGTGACGGTCGGGCGCGTTCCGAGCCCCGCCACCGTCGCCTGAACGAGCAACCAGGAGCGCAGCGACCAATCGACGCGTAGAACCGGCAACACCGCCGGGCCGACGCCGTCGAGGCTCATCAACGCGGCGCCGCCCACCTCGACGCCGACGCGCCGGGTGCGGTGGTGCGCGGGATTTCCAGCGTTCACCAGCTCGACCACCGCCGCCGGCGGTGGCGGTGGGGCAGCGCCGGAACTGGGCCGCGCGTGCGCCGCCAGATCGATCTCGAGAAAGCTGGATCGGAGGAGCTCGATGGCGCGAATCGCCAGCGTCTTGGACGCGCTTGCAGAGGCGGGCTCGAATGGGATCCGGCGCACGACGGACTTGCCTGTCACATTGTCGACCACCCAGACCTCGACGGAGTGGGGTGCTCCGTTGGTCATCGCCGGAGCGCCGACGATGGCCAGGAGGGCGTCCGCGGCGCGGCGCGAGGCCATCTGCTCGAGCGCCGTCCGCGAGCCCCCGTCGCTGTTGGCCGCGACGGGAGGCGCATCGACGATCTGAGTGTCAAAGCCGGCCGAGGTCAGCTCGCCTTTCAACCGGACCATCGTCTCGACCATCACGGGCGGCCCGTTGACCGGACCGACGATGATGACGGTGGCGGCACCAGCGGCTCTCGATTGGAACAGCGAGAGCGACACGAGCAGGACCATCAACCACAGCGGCTGTTTCCGCACCACTGGTCGCAGCGGAGTCAAAGTGCCAAGGAACCGCTCAGGGTTCCTTGGTGTTCGCGGCGCGCAGGAAGGCCCGTGCCAGACCCGCATACGTCCCGCCCGGAAAGCGCCGGAGGTATTCCTCCGCGATAGGACGTACCTGAGACGCCGGCTCCATCTTGTTCATCAGCGTCATCTTGCGTCCCAGTGCCTCCGACGCGTACGTGCCGTTCGGGGCGCGCCTGAGGTACTCATCGTACCACCCGATCGCCCGCCTCGCCCCGCCGGCCGCCGATTCGTCCACGCGCCCCAACAGGAACGTCGTCTCCAGTGAATGGGGCGAATCCGGGAAGCGACGCCGCTCGGCGACCAGCGCGTCCCGCGCCAGATCAGTGCGGCGGCGGTAGCGGGCTGCATCGGCGAGCGCCACCAGGTCGTCACTCGACGCGCGCTCCAGGTTGGCCGTCAGACTGGGGCGCTCGGCCTCCCTGATGATCCGATCGAGGTGCCCGGCCGCCAGCGCCCGCGCCCACCCGTGGTCGCTGGCGATTCGATCCACCTTCGGCGCCGGGTCCGATGCCGGCGGCTGCTCGGTGATGACTGTCCTGCCGCTGCCCAGGTCGACCAGCAGCCGTTGTCCGGCCCGCAATGCGATCTCGTTGTCCTTGACGGGGCCGCTGACGACCACGCGCCCGCGCCGGAGGTCCAGCTCCAGCTTCTCGGTCGCGGCGTCCCAGGAGACGCCGAACACGGTTCCCTTGACCGTCACGAGGAACGGACCGACGTCGACCTGCCAGCGGTGGTCCACCGACGGAACCACGTTGAACATGGCGGTGCCACGCTCGATCGCGATGCGCGCGCCCGACGCGTCGACGCTTCGCAGCCGGCTGCGCGTGCCCGACGCCAGGACGAACTGCGTCCCTTCGGCGAACGACAGCTTGATCCCCGACCCGCCAGACTCCCGCAGGTACCCGCCTTCGACGAGGTCGCCGCCTTCGATGCGATACGTGAGCGCGGGCTGAGCGGCGGTCGCCGGCACGCGTGCGCGATCCGACCCGGCAGTGCCGACGGTCAAGAGCCACCCCGTCGCCGCCACCGCGGAGATCGCAGCCAAGGACCAGCCGAGCGCCCGGCGACGGGAAGTGGAATGCCCAAGTCGCGCCCGAACGCGATCGAGCCCCGCGTCGAGCTGCGTGACCGTCACGGGGCGAACACTCTGGCGCGCCAGGCCCATCAAAGCGGCCAGGGCTCGCTTCCCCTTGCTGTCGCGCTCCGGCGTGTTCATGGCAGCCATTCCTTCGATTCCAGCAGCGCAATCAGGTCCGGGCTGCCTTCCATCCAATGCGACAGCTTCTGGGTCGCGTGGTCCAGCGACCGTTTGACAGTCGAGACCGAGAGCTTCATGTGGGCAGCGACCTCCTCGAGGGTCATCGACTCGAGATGCCGGAGAGCGAACACCAATCGGTGCCGGGGCGGCAGCCGGTCCAGGAACCCATAGAACCGGCGGAGAAGGTCGCGCGATTCCATGTCCGTGAGCTCGGCGCCGACGTCTTGCAGTCGTTCCGGGCGGTGAAACGACAGCCAGCTCCGGGCTCGCTTGCGCCGCAGCTCGGTCTTGAGCAGCCGCAGCGCAAACGAAAACACGAAGCTGCGAAGCGCGGCCGGATCGCGCAACGCCTTGGCCTTGGCGAACACCCGGACGAAGGTCTCCTGGGCAATGTCCTCTGCCTCGCTCTGCGAGCCCAGCGCACCCCGTGCCATGGCGATGACCGCGGGGGCGAAACGATGCCAGGTCGCCGTGACGGCCCATTCGTTCCCCGCGATCAGCCCACGCGCCAGCTCGGCATCGCGCATGTCGGCCGGATTGGGCGCCAGCGCGAGCTGGACTGGTTGCTGCGTTTGACGCGTTGACATGCGCAGAGCCCGTTCGGTTCACATCGCAGTCGCAGCGCGCGGCGAGATCAGCTCATCTTTCAGCTCGGCCGGCGCCCGATTTGCGTGAACCGGTTTCCGCGGGTGCCGCGACTGCACCCGGTCGCCATTCATACCGCGCTGCGCTGCGCCGCGGTTTCCCAGCCCCGTCTCGATGGAGGAAGCACATGATCCCGAAGCACAGTTCTCGACTTGGCATTTTCGTGGCTGTAGCGCTCGCGACTTGCGGCCTCGAGGCCTGCTCGTCATCGCCCGGCGGGAACTCCGGTACGGGCGGCGTCGGCTCCGGCGGCACGGCCGCTGGCTCGGGCGGGAGCGTCGCGACGGGCGGAAGCGTGGGGTCGGGCGGGAGCACAGGGACGGGGGGGACAGTCGCGCCTGGCACGGGTGGCTCCCTGAACACCGGGGGGAGCAGCTCCGGCGGAACGAATGGCACGGGCGGGGTCTCGTCGACGGGCGGCGCGGCCGGCAGCGGGGCCGGTGGCGGTAGCCTCGGACGCGGCGGAATCGGTGGTGGCCGCGGCGTCTCGACCGGTGGGACCAGCGGCGGGGGCAACAGCGGTACGGGCACCGGCGGGACCAGCTCCGGTCCCTGCCAGAAGGGCCAGACGAAGGCCTCCGACGTGGTGATCATGGGCGAGTCCTTCTATGCAATCGACCCTCAATACATCCAGAACCGGATCCAGGATGACGCCAGGAAGGCCGGCTCTCTCGGCGCAAGCGACAAGTACCGGAACGTGGCCGTCAGCGGACAGAACATGAATTACATCGCCACCACGGAGTGGACCGCCGCCACGCAAGGCGGCGCATCGCCCAAGTGGATCATCATGGACGGCGGCGGCATCGACTGCCTGACCGGAGGGTCGACGTGCTCCACGTGCGCGAGCACCTTCAAGACCCTGCTCGGCAAGATGGGCGCCGCCGGAGTGCAGGAGGTCATCTACACGCGCTATCCCGAACCGGGAAACCCGCCAGGCTCGAACGCCTCACTCAAGGCGTGCCTCGACAGCACGATGCCGGGTATGCAGACGGCGTGCGAGGGATCGACCTCACCCAAGTGTCACTGGGTCGACCTGAGACCCGTGTGGGTGAACGGCGACACCACTGACGGGCTGCATCCGACCCAGTCGGGAGGAAACCACGTCGGCGACCTCCTGTGGTCCGAGATGGTCAAGGAGTGCTTCGCGCAGTGACAGACCAATGAGGATCCGTCGTCTGGTTACGATGATCATGATGTGCATGCCGGCCCTGCTGGACTGCGGGGCCGGCACCACGTCACCGGCGCGCCAGCCATTCGAGCTGGAGGGACCCTGGACCTACTTGGGCCCATCGGACGGACCGCATGACCTCACGATCGGCGCCGATTCCATGGTCTACACCGACGTGGCCGGGGCGTGGTCATCACACTGGACAATCAAGTCGTACGATAACGGCCTTCACGAGTTTCAAGTCGCGTTCGCGTCGGGTTCGGGGACGTACCTTCCCGTGGGGCAGAGCATGTCCGGAACGTACGAGTTGAGCGCAAAGCTGCTGACCGTTCAGCTGGCGAATGGCCTGGCCACGTACCCGCCGCTGCAAGGTCCCGGCAGCTGCACGAGCGCGACGGACGGCACACCCCTGCCCGAGTGCAGGCTTTACATCAAGCAGAACTGAGGACCTGCGTCAGGGCAGCGTGAACTGCTTCAGGAAGGGCCAGCCGATCTCGGCCTTTCCTGGCGCGTGCCCGGCGGTCATCGTGCAGAGGCCAACCTTCACCCCCGCCGTGCAGGTGTTGTAGTACTGGCACGCGTTGCTGTCGGCGGCCGTCGGCGAGCCGGTGCAGCCGTCGAGCGCCGCCCACTTCTGGAACGTGCCCACGGCGCCGAGGAAGGTGACCGGCATCCCCGACACCAGCGACGACGCACCGCCGGCGTAGGCGACGAGGGGGTCGTTGCTGCTGCGGAACGAGATCTCGGCGATCGGCCGCGGCGGCGTGCACCCTGCTTCGTTCTCTTTCAACAGATCGAACGAGGCGGGGGCGACGGCGGCGAACAGATCGGCAGCGTGACACGCGACGTAGTGGGACATGCCACCGCCCATCGAGAAACCGACCGCGTAGACGCGCTTGGTGTCGATGCAGGCCTTCGTCTCTACTTGCGCGACCAGAGCGCGGGCGAACGCGACGTCGTCGACGTTGGCCACGCAGCAAGGGCCGACGTTCCAGGCGCCGCCCGACGGTCCCGACAGGCCGTTCGGATAGGCGGTGACGACCCCCTCGGGATCGGTCTGCCCCTTGTACGGCGACGAGCCCTCTTCGGACGAGCCCGACCCGCCGAGCGGGTGAAAGTCGACGACCAGCGGCACCGCCGTGGTCCCCTTGTACGCCGGCGGCACGTGCAGGATGTACGTGCGGCTCGTCGAGCCGACCATGACCGACATGTTGGTGTCGCCCGACTTCAGGATCATCGAGGGGCAGGTCGTGTTCCCGCTGCTGCCGCCCGCCGCGCCGCCAGTGCCCGCGCCGCTGCCGGCGCTGCCGCCCGACCCGCCGGTGCCGGGGCCGCCCCGCCCGGCGGTCCCCGCCGTCCCCGCGCCACCGGTCCCGGCACCGCCGGCGGCGCCGCCGGTCCCCGTCGCCCCGCCTGTGGCGGACACGCCGCCGGTTCCCGTCGAACCGCCGCTGGCCGTCACGCCCCCGGTTCCGGTTGCACCGCCCGTGGCGGTCGAGCCCCCCGTCGCCGTCGTTCCGCCCGTGGCCTGACCGCCGGTGCCGCTGGCGCTGCCGCCGGTTCCGGACGCCGGTCCCCCGCCCGAGCTGCTGCATGCCGAGAGAAACGCACCGATCAGGAACGCGGAACTCAGCCTGGCTCTCGGCGAAAATTGCACGGGGTCTCCTTCGAGTAAGGGCTGACTCTCGCCGTCGCGGCCCCGCCCCGCAATAGGCCACCCGGCCTAACTTCGACGCGCCGGGCTGACGCCCGAATCCGGCGTTCGCACCAGCAGCTTCAGCGCGATGGGCAGAACGAACAGGCCCAGCAGCGTCGAGGAGACGATCCCGCCGATGACCACCGTCGCCAGCGGCCGCTGCACCTCGGCGCCCGCGTGCGTCGAGATCGCCATCGGGATGAACCCGAACGCCGCCACCAGCGCGGTCGTCAGCACGGGCCGGAAGACCGCCGCCCCGGACCGGCGCACTTCGATCTCCGTCGGGTTATCCGAGCTGCCGAGCCGCCGGACCAGCTCGCCGGCCAGCACGACGCCGTTCAGGACCGCGACGCCCGCCACGGCGATGAAGCCGACCGCCGCCGGGATCGAGAACGGCAGCCCGCGCAGCCACAACGCCAGCAGCCCGCCCATCAACGCCAGCGGGACGTTGACGAACACCGCCGCCGCGATCCTCAGGTCGCCGAACATCAAGAACAGCATCGCGCAGATCACCCCCAGCGCCGCCGGTGCCACGAACCCCAGGCGCTGGCTGGCGCGCGTGAAGTTTTCGAACTGCCCGCCCCACGCCAGCGTGACCCCCTCCGGCAGCCGCACCTGGGCCGCGACGCGGGCCCGCGCTTCGTTGACGAAGCTGACCAGGTCGCGCCCGCGGACGTTGACCTCGACCAGCACGCGCCGTTGCAGCGCCTCACGATTGATGACGGCGGGGCCCTCCGTCTCGCGCACGGTCGCCACCGACGCCAGCGGCACCAGCTGCCCCGCCGACGAGCCGACCAGCAGATCGCCGAAACCCTCGGGCGTGAGCGCGCCCGGCGGCAGCAGCAGCGTCAGGTCGAACCGCCGCGGCCCCTCGAAGATCGTCCCCGCCGAGCGCCCCACCCGCGAGGCCTCGACCACCTCCATCACGCGGTCCGCGCTGAGGCCGTAGCGCGCCAGCCGCTGGCGATCGGGCGTCACCTCCAGCAGCGGCAAACCCAGCACGCGCTGGACGCGCCAGTCGCCGCAACCCGGGATGTCGCGCACGACGGCGCCGATGCGATCGGCCGTCTGCTTCAGCGTCGTCAGGTCGGCGCCGAACACCTTGATGACCAGGTCCCCGCGCGAGCCGGCCAGCAGCTGGTTGACGCGATCTTCGATCGGCTGCGACACGGAGACGAACGTGGCGGGGACGTCGGCCTCGACCTGGCGCTTGATCGCCTCGCCCAGCGCGTCCAGATCGCCCGCCGTCGTCCACTCTTCCTTCGGCCGCAGCTTGACCATCACCTCGGTCTCGTCGGGGCCCACGGGATCCGTGGCGACTTCGGCGCGGCCCGTGCGCGTCACGATCGAGCGCGCCTCCGGGAAGCGCGCCAGCGACGCCTCGACCTGCACGCCCAGGCGCTGCGCCTCCGTGATCGAGATCGACGGGAGCCGCCGGACATCCAGCGACAGCTCCCCCTCGTCCAGGCGGGGGACAAACTCGGCGCCGAGCGTCGAGCCCAGCAACAAGCTGCCGGCCAGCGCCACCACCGTGGCCGCGACGAAGGGCCAGGGGCGCGCGAGCACCCGGGCGAGCACCCGCCCGTAAGCCGCCCCCGCCCGGGCGAAGAAGCCCCCGTGCGTCTGGTGGGGCTTCGACCGCCCCAGGAACGTCGCCGCCAGCGCGGGAAACGCCGTCAGCGAAAACAGCATCGCGCCCGCCAGCGCCAGCGCGACGGTGATCGCCATCGGCTGGAACATGCGCCCCTCGACCCCCTCCAGCGCCATCAGGGGCAGATAGACCAGCATGATGATCATCAGCGAGAACGCGACCGGCCGCGCGGCGCGCCCCATCGACTTGCCGACCAGGTACGCGATGTCGTGGCGCCCGCCCGCGCGACGGCTCGCGATCTCGACCAGCGTCACCTCCAGCATCACGATCGCGCCGTCGACCAGCAGGCCGAAGTCGATGGCGCCCAGCGACATCAAGTTGCCCGTCACCCCCAGCCGGACCATCCCCAGCACCGCCACGCCCATCGACAACGGGATGGCCGCGGCGGCCAGCAGCGCCCCGCGCGCGCTGCCCAGCGTGACGAACAGGATCACCGCGACCAGCACCGCGCCCTCGGCCAGGTTCACAGTGACCGTCTTCAGCATGCGGTCGATGAACTCGGCGCGGTCGTAGTACGACCTGATCTCGACGCCCGCCGGCAGCTCGGACTTGATCTCCGCCAGCCGGGCCTTGACCGCCGTCACGACCTCGCGTGAGTTGGCGCCGCTCAGCATCATGACGGTGCCGGCCACGATCTCGCCGTCGCCGTGCTTGGTGACGGCGCCGAAACGCAGGGCGGGCCCGATTCGCACCGTGCCCAGGTTCTTGATCAGGATTGGCGTTCCGTCGGCGTCCGCGGTGACGACCGTGTTCTCGATGTCGTCGAGCCCATGGAACTGACCGTCGGCGCGCACCGAGAACGACTCCTGGTTCTTCTCGATGTAGCCGCCGCCGACCGAAGCGTTGTTCCGCTCCAGCGCGACTTGCACGTCGCCGACGGACAGCCGATAGCCCGCCAGGCGCTTCGGGTCCAGGACCACCTGGTACTGCTTGGCCTCGCCGCCCATGCCGTTGACCTCGACGACGCCGGGGACCGCGCGCAGCTTGACGGCCACCTCCCAGTCCAGCAGCGTCCGCAGCTCCATCGGCGTGTGTCGCGGCGACACCAGATAGAACTCGTAGATCTCGCCCAGCCCGGTCGACACCGGCCCCAGCTCGGGGCGGCCGTAGCCGGCGGGGATGCCGGTCTCGGCGACCTTCAACCGTTCGCTGACGATCTGTCGCGCCAGCCACGGGTCGGTCCCGTCGCGGAAGATCACCGTCACCGCCGAGACGGCCGTGCGGCTGACGGACCGGATCTCGGCCAGACCGGGAACCCCGTTCATCGCCATCTCGACGGGGGCCGTCAGGTACTTCTCGATCTCCAGCGGCGAAAGCCCGGGGGCGCTGGTCAACACGGAGACCTGGGTGTTCGTCACGTCCGGCACCGCGTCGATGGACATCCGGCCGACGGACACCAGCGAGGCCACCAGCACCGCGCCCCACGCGGCGAGCACGATGCCGCGATGCCGGACGGAGCCCTCCACGATGCGCGCGAACGTCATCGCAGAAGCTCACTCTTCAGCAGGAACGCGCCGCGCGCCGCCACCCGCTCGCCGGCGGTCAGGCCGTCGCGGATCTCGACGTGGTCGCCCCCCGAGCGGCCGGTCAGCACGTTCCGGCGCTCGAACCCGCCGGTGGTTTCCACGAAGACGACCGTTCGCCCTTCAATTTGTTCGATCGCGCTGCGCGGGACGGCCAGCACCTCGGGCGCGGGGCCCCTCGCCTGCGCGGGCAACCGAGCGGTCACCAGCTGCCCCGCCTGCAAGTGCCCCTGCGGGTTGGCCAGCTCCAGCCGCACCTTTGCGGTTCGGGTCGCGGGATCGATGACGGGCACGATGAACCCGACGACGCCGCGAAACGTCTCGCCGGGGCGCGACTCTGTCGTCACGTCGACGGCCTGCCCGGGCGCGACCCGAAAGAGATCCTTTTCGTAGAGATCCAGCGACACCCACACGCGCGAGGCGTCGGCGATCGCGAATGCGTCGGTCGCGCGCTCGACGGCTTGCCCCAGCGTGACCTTGCGTTCGATGACGGTGCCGTCGATGGGCGCCCGCATGCGTACGACGCCACCGCCCTGCCGCTCGGCCGGCTGGTCGACGTCGGCTTGCGCCAGACCGATCGCGCGCAAGCGCATCACGGCGGCCCGCACGTTGGCCTGCTCCGTCGCTGCCTGGGCCTGCGCCAGCTCGCGCTCGCGCTCGGACGAGATCTTGCGGTCGGCGAGGTCGCTCTCGCGACGGAGGTTCGCCTCCGCGGCTGCCAGGCGGGCCTTCGCCGCCAGCAGCTCGGCTCGGGCCTGGCCGACCTCGGCGCTCTCGATCTCCGCGATCACCTCGCCGCGCTTCACCCGGTCGCCGACCCCCGCCACGAGCCGCGAGACTCGCCCGGCGACCAGCGGCCCGACCAGCGCGTAGCGGTCCTCATGAAAGCCGACGGTTCCGACCAGCTGCAGGTCGCTCGCGAGCCGCGTTGGTTGCGCCGTTGCCAGCTCGATCGCGTTCTTCCCGCCGGCGGCCGGCGGAGCCGCGATCCGTCCCGGTTCGACCGCCGCGCGCCCCTCCGCCCGCGGCTGCGGCGCAGGATCGCGCCGCAGCCGCCAGGCGCCCACCGCCACCAACCCCGCGGCCCCCCCCACCAACACCATCGCCGCCACCCGCCGCGTCACTCTGCCCCCCCTTGTTCGCCCACCGCGCGATCGAGCGCGATCGTCGCGTCCCACGCCGCCCCCAGCGTCTCCAGGTACAGGCGGCGCGCCACCGTTGCGTCGCGCGTCGTCTGCAGAACCCGGAACAGATCGAACTTCCCTGCCTTCCAGCCCTCGGTCAGCAGCGTCACGACCGCGTCGGCTGCCGGCAATGCCTCGCGCTCGAGCAGGCGGACTGCGGCGGTCTGCGCCTGCGCCGCCTGGTAGGCCCGTTCGACCTCCAGGGCCACCTCACGGGCGGCCAGCGCGCGCTCCCCGTCGACGCGGGCGCGCTCGGCGTGCGCAACGGCCAGCTCGCCCTGCTGCCGGCGCCACAGCGGAATCGGGATCGCCAGGCCCGCGCCCAGGAACGTCTGCCCCGGCCGGTCGCGCTCGAAATCCACGAACACGGTCGGGCTGGGGATCGCCTCGCGGCCGAGGCGCGTGATCTCCGCGTCCAGCTCGTCGCCCGTCGCGCGAAGCGCGGCCAGCTCGCCGCGCTGCCGCTCGGCCCGTTCCAGCAGCAGCTGCAGCCCCCCGGTGCGGGACGGCGGCACCGGCACCTTGGGCTCCAGCGCGATCGCTTCGCCCGGCGGCAGTCCGATGAGCGCACGCAGGCGGGCCGTGAGGTCGCCCGCGGCCAGGAGGGCCGCCGCCCTTTCGCGGGCCGCCAGCCCTTGCTCCAGCCGCGCCAGCTCGAGGTCGACGTTCGACGTCGCCCCGCTGGCCACGCGGGCCCGGACGGCATCCAGCACCGCGGCGGTCAGCGCTTCGCGCGCAGCCGCCGTCTCTTCGTGCGCGCGTGCCAGCTGCGCGCCGACGTAAGCGGCTCGTACGCGCGCCCGGGTCTCGACGCGCGCGACCTCCTCACGCCACGTCGCGGCTCCCAGCGCGCGCCCGACGACCGCCCGCCGCGCCGCGCGCTGGCCGCCGACCTCGATCGCTTGCTCGGCGTGGAGGCGAAGCTCGACAGAGCTGGCGCCCGGTTCCCGGTACGGACCGGCGGCCCCGGAGACGACCGGGTTGGCGGGCAACCGCAAGGATGCGCCGACGTCGCGGGCCGCGACGATCTCGCGCTCCGCGTGGGCCCGCCGCACCAGCGGGCTCGCCGCCTCGGCGCGCGCGAGCGCTTCAGACAGCGTCACGAGACGCGGAGACGCGGCTCGGGCGGTCTGTGGAGCGAGTGAAAGCGAGAGACTCAGAGCGAACAGCGAACCAGCGGACAAAAGACGGACGAATACGAACATCGACACACCTGCGCGACAGGTCCAGGCGCGGGACGGCCGATCGCCAACGCGAACGGCGCAGCCAGCACCCCGCCGGCCGCACGCGCGGCCGACATCACGGAGGAACCCTGGGAGGTTCCTCCACCCCAACGACGAACTAGGCCGTGCGTCGGGGCGGACGGAAGATGTCGAGCTCGGGCAGGCGCCCCAGGGGGGCCTGGTCCTCGGTGAACACCGCGCCGGCGGAGGCCAGCGTCACCTGCACCGGTTCGGCGCGGTTCGCCGGGAGCACCGCCGAGAGGTCGAACGCGAGGCAGACCTCATCGTCGCCGTCGTCACCGGGCGCACCGGCCGGATCGCTGGTGAGGCACGCCGCTGCCAGCGCCAGGACGGCGCACAGAGCGACGAACTTCCGGACGATCCGCACGCCGCAACAGTAGCACAGCCGGAAATAGCCGCCGGGACGACTTCACTTTGATGAAACGCGCCCGGGTGCAGCACTAGCAACAGGAGGGAGCAGCAGCCCCTCGCTTCACCGATGGAATCCATGGAACCGGAGACCGCGCTGCCCGCCACAGATGCCGCTCCCCCGCGGGTCGTCTTCTCGGAGCTGATCGACGGCTGGCTTCGCGAGGGTGAACGGCTGCACGAAAAGGCGGCCGAAGGCGACCCTCAGTTCGCGGGCGCGGTCGTCAGCTCACCCGCCGAGGGCTGGCGCGCGCGAACCGCCGAGCTGTGGCGCACGATCCTCGAGCGGCACCGGCTCGAGGCGCTGGTCGCCCTCGGCCTGCTGCCGCTGATGCTGTTCCTGGTCCTGCAGGGTCACGCCGCCGGCCACCCGCGGCCGGCAGTGCGCGCCGTCGTCACGGCGCCGGAGCTGCCGACCCTTCGGCGCGGCGCGCGGACCGAAAAGCCCACCCCACCGGTCAGATAAGCGCCAGGACGCGAGGACGCCAATCGGACCAGACCTCTGGAATTCCTGATCCAGTCCTCTGAGGGCTCCTCCGATTCGTGGCGTCCTGGCGTTTCATTCTCCGGTTCCTGAACGGCACTGGCGTTAGCTGCGGCGGCGCCGGCGGGCAGCCAGGACGACGGCTACCAGCAGCCACAGCGCCGACGATGCGGTGCCGGCGGCGGATGCGAGCGCGCACGAGCAGCCGCTGCTCCCGCCGCCGCCACCGCCCCCCGTGCCGCTGGACTGTCCCGCGCCGCCGGTCGCGGGCGAGCTGCCGCCCTGGCCAGCGCTGGTTCCACCGGTTCCGTTCACCGAGCCGCCGGTGCCCGAGCCGCCTGTGCCCGCCGTCGTGCCGCCGCTTCCCGTGGCGGCACGGCCGCCCGCGCCGCCGCCGCTGCCCAGCACACCGCCGGCGCCGCCGCTCGCCCC
>JBJMQQ010000143.1:0-11153 GCA_045802645.1 Polyangia bacterium | reverse complement strand
CGTCGTGCCACCGGTGCCCGTGCCACCCGTGCCCGTCGTGCCCGTGCCGCCCGTGCCCGTGCCGATGCCGCCCGTCCCCGTCGTGCCCGTGCCGCCGGTGCCAGTACCGGAGCCACCCGTTCCAGTCGTTTCAGTGCCGCCCGTGCCGCTGCCGCCGGTCCCAGTGGACCCGCCAGCGCCGGACGTCGTGCCGCTGCCGCCCGTCCCCGATCCGGACCCGGACGAGAAGGACGTGCAGGATACGGACGCCGCGCCAGCCAGCAGCGCAAGCGAAAAAATAAGGCGACTCTCCTTCATTTGGACCTTCTCCGTTAGAGGGGGGCGAGGTGCTAAGGGTGGCGACGTGTAAAGGGGCAAAAACCGGAAATTTGGTCGCGCACCCCTACCTGATTTGCGAAGACGGGCTGCTTTTTGTTAAGTTTTGTTACGCGTCAGCCGAACCGCGGCTCAGCGCGGCGGCAAGCCGTGCCCGGGGCCGACGATCTCTTTAGTTCCGTCAGCCACCACGAACGGCCCGACATTCTGGTCCGGCGTGTGACAACCGAGGCACACGATCGGATCGACGGCGCGTGACGTTCCCTTGCGCTTGTCCGTGGACGTCACGTGCGCGACGGACGGTCCATGGCAGGTCTCGCAGCCGACGTCCCGAAACTGATCGGCCGACTCGAGGTTTTGCGCGCCGCCCGGGACGAGAAAGCCGGTGAAGTGGCAACCCATGCAGGCGGGATCGCGGCTTCTGCCGGCTTTCTCGAGGGTCGCGAAGGCGTGCGCGTGGTCGGTCGTCCGCCATTGTGCCGCCTGCGTGGCGTGGCAGCCGGAGCAGAGCGCCGTCGAGCCATAGCTCCAGTTCTCGCCGTACGATGAAATGCCGGCCGCTTTCATGGCCGCGACGCTCTCGGCGAACGTCGCGGTGATCGGCCCGGCCGCAACCCGCACGAGCATGCGAACCCCGAGCTGCTCGGCGACATCCGGGGTCGACGGCACGACGTGATCTTCGAGGCGAGGCTCGCCGCCGTCGCGGACGCGAACGTCGACGCGCCCGACGTCCACGCCTCTGAACCCCGCCCGAACGATGCGCGGGGGTGCCGGCTCCCCGCCGTGACCGAGCACGACCAGGTCGACGCCTGCCGCGGCGGCGATCTCGGTGGCCCGCGCACGTCCGCCCGCGACGTGGAACAGCCCGACGACCACGCGTGCGCCCTGCGCGCGCAAGGACTGGACAGCGGTGCGGGCCGCCACCGCGGGATCGCCGACGGCCACCCCCGGCGGCGCGGTCCATTCTTTGGGAGGCATCTCGAAAACCCCGAACACGCCGACCGCGGTATCGCCGGCGTGGACGATTCGCTGGCCCGGGAAGATGAGCTTGCCGTCGGCGCCGACGATGTTCGCCGCGACGACCGGCACCTTCGCCTCGTCGCACAGCGCGCGCCACTTCGCAGCGCCGACGGCGAGGTCGCGCTCGCCGACCGTGATCGCATCGACGCCCATCCGCCGATACGCCCGCAACGCCAGGCGCGCGCGGGCCTCGCGCGCGGCCGCATCGACCAGGCCGGGCTCGTCTTCGGGCGAGGGGGCGACGTCTCCCGCATCGACCTGCACCACGGCGCGCGCCGAGAGCCGCAATCGATCTACAGAGGTGGCCCGCCGGGCGAGCCCACCCGCGGCGTGGGGCGGGGCGGCGACAGCCCCGCGTAGGTCCGCCACGTACACGAGCGCCAGGTCCGGCGGACCGACCGGCGCCGTCCGGGCGCGCGTGCAGCCCAGCGCGGCGAACAGCAGGCAGCCGGCGCGAGCTCGCCACATGCGCGACATCCTACGCGTCGCGCGCGGCCGGCCTCAACAACCCGGCCGGAAACCGGCGTGTGCGCGCTGCGCCCACATCACGCATCTGGCTGCGCGTTCGGGCCATCGCTTTTAACGAACTTTGTCAGACAAAAAGGGTCCCCTTCCGACACTTTAGATGAGCGGCGCCATCGGCCTTGGCCCATGGAGTCAATCTCTGCGGACCGACTCCAGATCTCGGAGAAACAAGATGAAGAAGCGGTCTCTCCCTCGCCCTGCGCCCAACGCAGCAGCAACCCCGGCCAGGAGTCGGCTCGTGGCCATCTGTGCACTGGCACTGGCCGTTGGATGCGTCGGTAAGATCGCGGTGAATCCCCCCGGCGCGCAGAGCACCACGGGCGGGCCGGTCGGCTCCGGCGGCAGCGGAACCACCAACCCGGGCACGGGCGGGACCAAGGCGCCGGTGGACGTGGGGACGATCGTCGTCAATCCCCCACCGTTCAGCCCCGCGCCGGCCATGTTGCGCCGCCTGACGCGAACGCAGTTCCGCAACGCGATGAGCGACGTGTTCGGCTACACCGTCGACATCAGCACCCTCGATACCGACAGCTGGGACTCGAACATGGCGACGGTCGGCGCCGCGGTCGTCGTCACGTCCGACCAGGGCGCCGAGCAATACAACACGGCGGTCGAGAACGCCGTCAACGCCGTGTTCTCGGATTCGACAAAGCGTTCCCAGTTCATCGGCTGCACGCCGACGGGCCAGAGCACCGACACCTGCCTGCGTGGCTACATCCAGAAGCTGGGGCTGCGCGCCTGGCGGCGGCCGCTGTCCAGCGCCGAGCTCGACCAGTTCGGGACGCTCGCCGCCAGCACGACCACCACGCTGGGGAGCGCGGTCGAAGGCGCGCGCTGGGCGACCGTCGCGCTGTTCGAGTCGCCGAACTTCCTCTATCGCCCGGAACTGGGCGCGCCGGCGGCGAACGGCGCAATGCGCTTCAGCGGCTACGAGATGGCGGGGCGGCTCTCGTTCCTGATCTGGAACAGCCTCCCCGACCAGACGCTGATGGACGACGCGGGCAGCGGGATGCTGTCGACGACGGACGGAATTCGCGCCGAGGCGACGCGCATGCTGGGCATCGCCGCCGGACGTGAATCGGTCGGCAACTTCGCCGAGGAGTATCTCCGCCTGGATCGCATCGCCACTCAGCCGAAGGATCCGTCGTTTCCCGACTACACGCCCAGCCTGCAAACGGCGATGGTGCGCGACGTTCGCGACACCTGGGCGTCCGTGGTGTTCGACGATCAAACCAGCGTCATGGACATGTTCACCACGACGAAGGTCGTCGTGAACTCGGATCTGGCAAAGCTCTACGGTCTCGACACCGCCGGGCTCACGCCGACGACGTTCCAGACGAAGTCGCTGCCGGCCGACGGCACGCGCGCCGGCCTCTTGAGCAAGGCGGGCCTGCTCTCGGAGTTCGCCAACCAGCAGTTCGGCTCGCCCACGCTGCGCGGCAAGTTCATGCGCGAGTCGTTGATGTGCCTGACGGTCCCCCCGCCGCCCAAAGGCGTGAACCAGGGCGCCGTCGATCAGCCGACGGACGTCCCGATGACCCGGCGCCAGCGGCTCGAGGCGCACCGCAAGGACCCCTCGTGCGCCGGGTGTCACGCGCTGATGGATCCGCTGGGCCTGCCGCTCGAGAGCTTCGACGCCATCGGCAAGTATCGGACGACCGACAACGGCCTTCCCGTCGATCCAAGCGGCGCGTTCGACGGGCAAGCTGTTGCCGACGCGAAGGGCCTGGGCGCCGTGGTCAGCCAGAGCGCCACCGTCGCGCAGTGCCTGGTGCGCCGGTATTACACGTACGCGGTCGGTCACGCCGAGCGAGACGTCGACGGCAGCGTGCTGAACGCGGTGGCGACGGCGTTCAAGGCGTCCGGCTTCAAGATGCGCGACCTGATCCTGGCGGTCGTCACCAACGACGCATTCTCCACCGTCACTCCGCAACCCTAACGGAACACCAATGGTCAAAAAGACTTTGGATCGACGAACGGTTCTCAAAGGCGTGCTGGCGACCGGCGCCACGGTGAGCATCCCGTTGCCGCTGATGGAGATCATGTTGAACGGCAACGGAACCGCTTACGCCCAGACGGCCGCCCCGGTGCCGCCGCTGTTCGTCTTGTGGTTCTTCGGCAATGGGTCGCTGCCCGGCGTGTGGAAGCCGGCGAACACCGGAACGGGTTCGAACTGGGCGCTCAGCTCGCAGCTACAGCCGCTGTCGGCTTTGAAGTCCTATTTGACGGTGATCAGCGGCCTCACGAACCAGCTGGTGGTGGGCGGCGCGGAGCACCCCACGGGGTCGGCCGGCGCTACCACCGGCGCGCCGCTGAACGGCAACGCGGTGACCGCGGCTTCGGTCGATCAGATCATCGCCAACGTCATCGGGACCGGCGCGCCGTTCAAATCGATCGAGGTCGGCGTGACGCCGGCGACGCCGAACGGCCCGCAGGATTCCCTGGCGACCGTTTCGCACAAGGGGCCGAACGCGAAGAACGTGCCCGACTACGATCCCAAGTCGATCTTCACCCGCCTCTTCATGGGCGGCGGGAACAACACCACGGGCAGCGGCGGCGCGGGCGGAATGGGCGGCGGCAGCGGCATCAGCCAGGCGACGAAGCTGGCCAACGTCCGAAAGAGCGTCCTCGACTCCGTCTTGAACGACGGCACCGCCTTGCAAAAGAAGCTCGGGAGCGCCGACAAGCAGCGCCTGCAGCAGCACCTGGACTCGATCCGGGCCATCGAGATGCGCCTCATGACCAGCTCCAGCAGCACCGGGACGGGCGGCATGGGCGGCGGCAGCGGCACCATCACGATCCCGTCGGTGTGCGCCAGCCCGACCGCGCCCACCGCCGGCAAGGACACCAACAGCGAGGCGCCGCCCGCCACGAACAGCGCGATGTGCGACCTGGCGATGCTCGCGCTGGCCTGTGACAAGACGCGCGTTCTGTCGTTCGTGTTTTCGCTGCCGGCGGCGCACGTCTATTACCGGCACCTTGGCAGCAACATGAACGCCGACTTCCACGACACGATCTGCCACGGTGATCCGGGCGATCAGTCCAGCCAACCGCGCGTCGACACCGGCGTCCACTACGCGATGACGTGCCTCAACGAGTTCCTCACCAAGATGCAGGCCACCTCCCACGGCGCGTCCAACCTGCTGGACCAGTCGCTGGTCCTGGTCACGTCGGATACGGCGTGGGGGAAGATCCACACGAACACGGAGTGGCCGGTGCTTCTGGCGGGGAAGGCGGGCGGCAAGCTCCAGGGCGACGGCCACTACAACTTCCCGGGCGGCAACCTGAGCAAGGCCCTCTTCACCGCCGCGCAGATCATGGGCTCGACGGCCACCAGCTTCGGCGGCGGCGCGGGCGCGGTGACGTCGCCGCTGACGGGGATCGGAATCAAGAGCTAGCGTCGGGCTGCGAAGGTCAGGACGCTTTCGATGAGGCCGCGCCCGGTGAGGGGCGAAACGAAATGGGGGTGGGCGTTCGTCTCCCATTCGTCGACCGTGAATCCCACCGCGGCCGCGAGCTCGAAGACCTCCTGGCGCGAGTACCAGCGCGCAATCGGGAGCATGTCCGGCCGGTAGATCAGCGGACCGTGGTTGACCCAGCGGCCGCCGGGCATCAGCAGGCGGTACACCCGCCGGACGAGGGCGGGCAGATCGGTCGGGACCTGGTCGATGAACCAGGGGGTGACGACGGTGTCGAACGTCTCGGGCGCGAACGGCGGCTCGGTCCCGTTCGCCAGGAAAAAATGAAAGGTCTCCGCGCCGAGAGGCCCCGACGGCGCCGACAACGTCCAGCGACGCCCGACGGGGTCGATCTCCGGCGCATTGACGCTGCACTCGGTGAGGTTGACGCGCGCGCCGCGGACGACTGCTTCGGCCACCACGAGCAGGTACGGGTCGATGTCGACGACCGCGGTCTGCGTCGCGCCGCCGGCGACGTGAAGGTCGTAGGCCAGCCGGCATCCACCAGCGCCCAGGACCAGCGTCCGGCCAAGCGGCTGCTTGCCGGTGACTCGCTGAATTGAGGCCAAAGTGCGCTCGTTTTCAGGATCGGCGCCGTTCACCCAGGCCCAATCCCGAAATAGACAGGTGATGTAGTCGGTCGCGCCGCGCGGTAACCCGATGCCTTCGTCGGGCGGCAGCGGGCCGCCCAGCGCCGGGCCCAGGATCTCGGCGATGTCGGCGACTTGATCGCCGACCGATCGAGCCAGCGCCCGCAGGCGGGTCGCGGTCGCGCCGCCGATGTCCGGCTCCCCGGCCTGGCTCTCGAGCGCGCGCGTGGTCTCGCGCCCCTGGTGAATGACGAGACCAAGTTGCTTTCGCCAGTGCTCGACGTGAGCGGCGGGGTTCGGCAACAGGACCCCCACGCTGGCCAGCCGGGGATAGGACTGCCCGCAGGACGCGCAACGGAGCGCGGCGCCGACGTCACTTCCGCACTGCGGGCAAACCGCGCGTTCGGAAACGGCCCCACTGCGCGCGACGGCCATGCGCAAGACTGACTCGGTCCGCGCGTGCCGGTCAAGCAAGCGCGTTGACGGAGCTGGGCTTTGCCCAGCGGAGTCGTCGCGGGAGGTCCAAGGTCGCGAGGGGTTCCTGGCAGCGCAGCTGCCAGCCCCCGACCGTGCCGCAGCAACCCTCCCAGGGTTCCTGTCTGATCGTCGGATCAGCTGCCGAGTGGGATCTCGACGACCACGACGTCGTCGCCGCGCAGCTCCAGGCCGTCCAGCTTCGGCTCTTGGCCGGGCACCACCACCGCGCCGGAGGGCGCCGGACGCGCGTGCCCCTCGGCGTCCCACCAGCTGGCCGGGCCGGCCGCCGTCAGCCCCGCGAGATTGACCGAGACGTGCTCGACGGACTGCGCCGCTGTCGGAACCCACGCGACGATCGCGACGCGACCCTGCGCCGTGACGAAGGCGTGCACCTCGGCACGCGACCCGGGCTCGCGTTGCGTATGGAGCAAGCCGTCCGCCCGCCGGAAGCCGCGCCCGAACAGACGTTCGATCAGGGCCAGCGCCGCCAGCGCCGGTTTGGGGCGCCAGTCGGAAAAGGCGACGCCCAGATGCCGGTTGTTGTCGTCGCCGATCATGGGCGCTCCGGCGCGCGGGTCCTTCAGCTCGTACCAGGCGACCAGCGACACCTGCGGCAGCGACAGCGCCAGCGCGAGCGTTCTCACCAGCGCGACCGCCTGGAACGGCAGCGTGTGCTCGTACGCAAACCGCGCCTGAACGTCCGCCGACACGGCGCCCTCTGCGCGGTAATTGCTGTAGCCGACCTCGGCCAACCAGAGCGAACGCCCCCCGTTGCGCAAAACCGGCGCGCCGTTGCGCAAAACCGGATCGAACGCCGCAAGGTAGCGCGGCAGGGTCTCGAGCGAGTCCGGGTTCCAGGTCTCGAAGTACGCGTGCGCGTTGACGACGTCGATGAGGCCGGCCAGCTCGGGACGGGCCATCACCTCGGCGGCGAACGCGGGATGGCCGGCAATGCCGCCGAAGACGACCTTCGCCGTCGGATCGGCCGCCCGCACCGCGCGCGCCCCCGCCACCAGCAGGTCGGCGAACTGCGCCACCGTACCGCGCCAGTAGTCCCGGTTGTCGGGCTCGTTCCAGAGCTCCCACGATCCGACCGTCCCGTGATATCGGCGCACCAGCATGCCCATCGTGGCGGCGAAGGCCTGGACGTTCGCCGGTGGGTAGCGCCAGAAATCGTCGCCCGTTCCTGAAGACGCCCAGCGCGGGGTGTACGCCACGTAGGGAATCACGCGGATCCCGGCTGCGGCCATCTCCGCGAAAAAGCTGTCCCAGAACGCGAGGTCGTACTGGCCGCGCGCCGGCTCGACGCCGTCCCAACCGACCGAAACCCGCAATGTCCGGACGCCCGCGCTGGCCATCAGCGCCATGTCGCGGCGAACCTCAGCCATGGACCGTGACTCCTCGGGATAGTCCTCACACAGACCAATCGGCACGACCGTGAGAGGGCCCGCGGTCGACGCGTGGGCGGTTGGCGCGCTCGGCCGGCGGACACACCCCGCCAGCAGCGTGACCACGAGGCAGAGCTGGCCGATTCGCGGGCGCCCGAGCATGGCGCTGGAACCTGTTCACGAGCTCGTTCGGTGGCAAATCTCGGGTGAATCCCCTAAAGTGGCCTCCGGACTTCTTGGATCCTAAAACGTCAGTTCCACTCCGGACGTCCGATGCAGTTCTCTGATGCACTTGTTGTCGGACGCTCGGCAATCCACTGACCGGGCCAGTGAAGTAGCCCCGCCTGAGCGCGCCGCGCCGTGGGGGCGGGTCAGGCGCGCGCTTGGGTTCGCCCGCGCGCAGCGGACGGCCATCGCGGGCACCGCCCTGCTGTCCGTGGCGGCCGCCGCGATCACCGCGACCGAGCCGCTGGTCTTGCGCTGGTTGGTCGACGGCCTCTGGCAGCGGGCGGGCGCCGGGACGCTGGTGCACGGCGCAATCGCCCTGGGCGCGATGCTGATCGCGCGCGAGCTTCTGGTCGCCGGCGGCAGCGTGACCGGATGGAAGGCGCGACTGGGCGTCCAGCACACGCTGCTGGACGCGACCGTGGGCCGGCTGCACGCGCTGCCCGTCGCGTACCACCGCGGCGAATCGGTCGGCGCGACGATGACCAAGCTGGACCGCGGCGTTCAGGGGCTGGTCGGCGCGATGGCCGATCTGGTTTTCAACCTGCTGCCGGCGCTGATCTACATCGCGATCGCCGCCGTCATGATGCTGCAGCTCGATCGCACGCTGACCCTGCTGACCGTCGCCCTGCTGCCGCTGCCGGCGCTGATCGGCGTCTGGGCAGCGCCCACCCAGACGGCGCGCGACCAGGCGCTGCTGGATCGCTGGCGCAAGATCTACGGGCGCTTCAACGAGGTGCTGGGCGGCATCGCCACCGTCAAGAGCTTCGCGATGGAGCAGGAAGAAAAGCGTCGCTTCGTGCGCGAGGTCGACGGCGCCAGCGGCCTGGTCCTGCGCGGCGTCGGCTTCGACGCCCGGGTCGGGGTGTTCCAGAACCTGGCCAGCGGCAGCGCGCGCATCCTGGTGCTCGCCTATGGCGGCTACCTGGCGATCAACGGCCGCCTGAGCGTGGGGACGCTGCTGGCGTTCCTCGGTTACCTGGGCGGCCTGACCGGCCCCGTGCAGATGTTGACGGGCCTCTATCAGACGGTGCGGCGCGCGACCGTCGCGCTGGAGGCCGTGTTTTCGATCCTGGAAGCGGAGGATCAGGTCCCGGACGCCGCCGACGCACGCGAGGCGAGCCCGCTGCGCGGCGAGGTGGTGTTCGAAGGGGTCGGCTTCGGGTACCGCGCCGAGCGTCCGGTGTTGACGGACATCGATCTGCGCGTCCAGCGCGGCGAGCTGGTCGCGCTGGTGGGCGCCAGCGGCGGCGGCAAGACCACGTTGATGAGCCTGCTGCAAAGGCTGCACGACCCCGAGCGCGGGACCATCCGCATCGACGACGTCGACATCCGCCGCTTCACCCAGCAGTCGCTGCGCCAGCAGATCGGCGTGGTCATGCAGGACGCGTTGCTGTTCGACGACACCGTCGGCGCGAACATCGCCTACGGGCGTCCCAGCGCGCTGCCCGCCGAGATCGAAGCGGCCGCGCGCGCCGCCAACGCGCACGACTTCATCCAGCAGATGCCGCGCGGCTACGACACCTTCGTCGGCGAGCGCGGCGGCCTGCTGTCAGCGGGGCAGCGGCAGCGGATCGCGATCGCGCGCGCCCTGCTGAAGGACCCACCGATCCTGATCCTGGACGAGGCGACGTCGGCGCTGGACGCCGAAGCCGAAGCCGCTGTTCAAGAAGCTCTGGAGAGGTTGATGGCGCGGCGTACCTCGTTCGTCATCGCGCACCGGCTCTCGACGATCGTCCGCGCCCACCGCATCGTGCTTCTGCGGGACGGCCGGATCGCCGAAAGCGGCACGCATGAAGAGCTGATGCGCGCCGGCGGCCAGTACGCGCGGATGGTGGCGCTGCAAACGCGGGGCCTCGTGCTCCCGAACGCCGCCTGATCGGGGGGGGGCGCCCCGATCGCGTTCAGGCCGTAACGAAGCGGCGCACGAAGCTCAGCGCCGTGTCGGCCACCGTGCGCCAGCCGCTGTCGATCGTCAGCGAGTGCCCGCGGTCGGGAATCTCGACGATCTCGGTGGCGCCCGGGTTCCCCTTTTGCTGCTTGAAGGACGCGTTGGCGATCGACCACGGCACCGTGTGGTCCTTCTGCCCCGAGATGATGAGCAGCGGTCCGCGCTCCGGGTTGTCGGTGTCGACCTTGGCCTCGGTCCACGGGTTCAAGTTGGCGGCGGCCGCCTGGAACAGCGGCGCGCCGGAGGCCGGCACCGCGAACGTCTTGTAGAGCTCCTCGGCCTCGTCCTCGGGAAGGGCGTTGGCGAAGGCGTACCGGAACTGCTCGTAGGTCAGCGGGATGGCGCGTTTGCGGTTGGCGGGGTTTCCCAGCACGGGCCACGCCGACTTCAGCGCCGACAGTGGCAGCGGCAGCACGCCACGGAAGGGTGCGGGATCGACGGCCACGGTGGCCGCCGCGAGGCCGCGGCCTGCCAGGATTTGCGCCAGCAGCCCACCGAACGAATGCCCCAAGATCACCGGCCGCTTGGCCAGCTTGCCGATGATCGCGGCGTAGTGATCCGCCACCTGGCCGATGGTCTTGTGCGCCATCACCTCCGGGTGCGCGTTGGCCTCTGCGACGGTGTCCGGATCGTCCGGCCACCCCGGCGTCAGCGCGGTGAAGCCGGCCTCCTCGAACAGCAGCGCCCAGCGCTCCCAGCTGCTGGGCAGCAGCCACAGGCCGTGGATGAAAACCACCGGCGTACGGCCGGTCTCGTTGGCGCGAACCACGTCGTTCGCGTCGTTCTCTGGAATCTTCGCTGCCGTAGCAGCCTTGTCGCTCGCCATCGTGCCCTCCCCCGGCCCGTTTGGCCGCCGGATGAGCATGGCCGGCTCAGCCGCAGCGGCAAGCAACGATTCGGGGGCGGCCCGGATTACCAGGCAAACTCTGATGCGTCAGCGCGCGGGAACGCGCCGGCGCCGGGCCAGCAGCGCGGCCGCCAAGATCAACCAGGCGCCGCCGAAACCGGTGAACCGGCCACCAGGACCGGTGCTGCACGAGCAGCCGGAACCGTCGCCGGGTTCAGCGGCGCTGCCGCCGGTGTTCGCCCCGCCGGAACCGCCGCCGCTCGCGTGGCTGCCACCGGTGGCCACGGCACCCCCGGTGCCGAGGTGTGAGGAGCCGCCGGGGCGGGTTGCGCCGCCGGTCCCGCCGGTGCCGCCGCT
>JBJMQQ010000142.1:0-51381 GCA_045802645.1 Polyangia bacterium | reverse complement strand
GACGAACGGCATCTGCCAGCCGAACTTGAAAGCGAGAGCCGGCACGACCGCCGGGGCGACGATCGCGCCGACATTTGCCCCGGCGTTGAACAACGTGGTGGCAAGTGCCCGCTCCCGTTTCGGAAACCAGAGCGCCACGGCCTTGATTGACGAGGGAAAGTTGCCCCCCTCGCCGAGCCCCAACGCCACCCGAGCCATCGTGAAGCCGCCCACGCTGCCGACCGCGGCGTGACAGATGGCCGCGACGCTCCAGGCGACGATGGAGACGGCGTAGCCAATTCGCGATCCGAATCGATCGA
Source organism: Polyangia bacterium (assembly GCA_045802645.1). Lineage (GTDB taxonomy): Bacteria > Myxococcota_A > Polyangia > Fen-1088 > Fen-1088 > JADGRB01. The sequence continues at coordinate 51,082 of JBJMQQ010000142.1, read as the reverse complement.
CGAAGACGCCGAACAGCAACAGGCCAACGGCGTACGCGGCCTGAAATGCCGAATTCACCTGTCCGAATTGCTGGTTCGTCCAGTGCAGCTTGTCGTCCAGGATCGGCTTGAGCAGCGACAGGATCTGCCGGTCGATGTAGTTGATCGTCGTCGCCAGAAACAACAGCCCGCAGACGACCCAGCGATATCGCCCGCCCGCATCCCGTCCTCCCGGCGCGAGCGATGCCGACTCAGTCGTCCTTGGCACCATTGGCGATCCAGTCCGCAATGAGCTGCTGCTGGTCGTCGGGCAATGGTGTGCCCGAAAATTCGGAGGTCCCCTTCGTCAGCAGCGTCGTCGGGTTCGCGGGCATTCGCGCGCCACAGGGGGGCATGGTCTGAGAGACCTTCAGGTACAAGAGGCTCTGGTCGGGATTGCCGGGGACGACCCGCGTGCCCATCCGAGAGCAGCCCGGGCCGGCGGCCGGTTGGTCGACCAAGCTCCAATACGCATACGAGCGCGAGCTCATGTCGAGGGCGCTGTAGCGAACACCGACTCCGCTGTAGTGACAATAATCGTTGCTGCAGGAGGGACGCAGCACGGTGTTGTAGAGCAGCGTGAACGATTTCGGTGTCGCCGTGTAAGTTGGCATCACGAAGACACCGCGCAGATCGGACCCACAGCCCGCGGTCAGTGCCATCGTGATTGCCAGGGTCATCCGACTCAGGCCGCGACTCATGGCTTGTTCCCGCCCAGCATGGAGAGCCCCGCCCATCCAGGTCCGGCGTAGTCGGTAAACTCGAGCCAGTTCCTCGGCGGAAAATCGTTTTCTGAGCAGGGCAACCCTTGCGGGCACATTGCGCCCGGCCATGAAGGACCGCCGCAGACACACTGATCGAACACGTTGCCGACACACAACGCGTACGAAATCCCCGAGCACCCAGGGCAGCTGTCGATCGCGACGAAGTAGCCGGTCGGACAAGCAGGCTCCGGGTCCCATCCCGGCGGCGGCTGCCAGGGGCGCGCGCCATACGCGATCGGCTGAAACGCGTTCGGGTCGTTCACGCACCCCACGCCGGCCGCCGTCAACGACACGGCGGCGCAAACGGCCAGGAAGCACCTTCGGAATGTCATTGATGACCGCGTCGTCATGGCTAAAGGAAGTAGAGGAACGTCATTTCGAAACGATCGTTGTGCGCGGTGGTGTCATCCGCCAGCTCCTGCTTGACCCGCTGATACGACACGCCCACGCGCATGGCGGGCGTGACGTCGAAGAACAGGTTCGCGTCGAAATATTGGGACCATTGGAACACGTTCCACGAATTCACCCACGGCTGTGTGACCGCGTTGGGGTGAAACAGGCTCGCGATGTTGTTCGAATAGCCTCCGCTGTAGTTGGCGCTGACAAACAGACGCCCCGTGGGCGGTAGGTAGTACTGCACCCCGAGGACGAAGGTCTCCCAGTTGATGGTGTGCAGGAAATTGCTCGAATCGAATGCCACCAGTCCCGGATCGACATTCGGCGTATAGGGCAGACCGACCAGCGGCGCCGTGCCGGGGCTGGGCGGGACGGCCATCCCCGTGTTGTTCACCGGCGTATCCGGTGGCAGCGGGTAGACGTTCGGCATGGTCGCCCCGGCCGTCATGCTCGTGTACTGGTCGGCGTCGCCGGTGCCGGTCACGAACTCGCCGGTGATCGTCAGCGCGTTGCCACGATCGGTGGCGTCCTTGGCCGGGATGATCGGCAGCAAGAAATTGAAGGCCACCGCCCAACCCAGAAGGCGAGTGGGCGGCCCCGGCAAGGGGCCGTAGGGATCGACCTTGAACGCCCGTTGCATCGCCGACACGCCGAGGGCCGCCGGCAGCGCGGTGGTCCCGCCGCTGCCCGGCGTCGAGATCCCCTTCCAGTGGTTGAAGACCAGTCGCAAGCCCGCCTGACCGTCGGGTATCGACGAATCCCGCTGCGCCGGACGGAACACCCCCGCCGCCACGTCGATGTTCAGGTGGTCGGTTTCGAACGTATGGCTCAGGCGAACTTGCGCCGTCCGGTTGAACAACTCATTGGGTATCCCCAAGAAGCCGGCGGTCGCCCCAAAGAAGTAATTCTGCCACCCGAGCAGGTAGTAGGTCTGGCCGGCCAGCACGTCGACGACGGGATCCTGAACGGTCACGTACGCGTGGCGCACGCGAAATGCAGCGTTGTTGAAGTAGGCGCCCTCGGTGGTGGTGGCGTTGTAGGGCGCTTGCCCCGGCGACCCGCCCCCGGCGTTGATGCTGGGCTGGTTTCCGAACAGGTCGAACTCCAGCACCCCGCCGGTCTTGATGCCGCCGTAGCGAGGCGCCTCGGCGCGAAAGCCGAGCCGGCTATTGCGAATGGTGAACTGGGTGCGCGAGTTCTGGTTGGCCTGCGTCGTCACGTGCGCGACGACGCCGTTGTTCAAACCGTCGTTGAAGCTGCGTGTCGAATCATGTATCGCGTCCATCTCGGCGAACCCATAGATGGTCAGCTTCCAGTCGGCGGCGGGGCCGGCCGTGATGGTGAACGGCGGACGGACGAACCAGGGGTTGACGGGCTCGGCCGGTGGTTGTTCGCGCGCCGGCAGCAGCACCGGAGGACTCAGCCGTTTCGACTGCTGCGCCGCCGGCTCGGCATCCGATTCGGTGGCCGAGTCCGCGTCGGAGTCCGCGGCGCGAACGGCCGGCGTCGCGAGAAGACCGCTGAGTGAAAGCAGCAGCGCCAGTGAGCGGCGGGCGATTTTTTCTTGTCTCAATCGTGCCCCTAAACGTAGGTGGACGGGACTCATCTCTGGATTCGCGCCGAGCCGCCGTGCGCCAGCGATCGAACCTGCTCCAGCGTTGCCATTGTCGTGTCGCCCGGAAACGTGGTCACCAGCGCCCCGTGGGCCCAACCCAGCCGCACCGCCTCGTCAGGGGGCAGCCCCTCGAGCAGCCCGTAGAAGAGACCGGCCGCGAAGCCGTCACCTCCGCCGACGCGGTCCAGCACATCCAGCTCGGCGATGGGCGCGGCGTGGCTCTGGCCGCCCACCCAGGCGACCGCGCTCCAGAGATGACGGTTCGTCGAGCGCACCTCGCGGAGCGTCGTGGCCACCACCTTCAACTGGGGATACCGGGCCACCACCCCATTGATCATCTCCAGGAAGGCCCCCGGATCGAGCCGGCCGCCAGAAGGCGGCGGCGGTCCGGCGATGTTCAATGCCTTCTGTAGATCTTCTTCATTGCCGACCAGAACGTCCGTTTGTCGGACGATCCGGTCCAGGACCTCAACCGCCTTCTTTGTTCCACCCCAGATTCCCCAGAGCTTGTCCCGAAAATTTAGATCGAAGCTGACCAGGGCCCCGGCCGCCTTTGCGGCGCGCATGCCCTCCAAGATCACCTCGCCGGTGGTCTCCGAGAGCGAAGCGAAGATCCCGCCGCTATGAAACCAGCGCACACCCTCGGCGAAGATGGCGGCCCAATCGAGGTCGCCTGGCTTGAGCTGAGCGGCCGCTTCGTTGGCGCGGTTATAGACGACGGTCGGCGGGCGCACGCCGAAACCGCGATCGCTATACACCGTTGCCAGGTTCGGTCCCCGGACACCGTCGTGGGTGAACCGTTTGTAGAACGGCCGGACACCCATGGCGCGCACCCGTTGCGACACCAGGTCCCCAATCGGGTAGTCGACCATCGCTGAAGCAATGCCCGTCCTCAGTCCAAAGCAGTCCGAAAGGTTCGCCGCCACGTTGAACTCGCCACCGCTGACGTGGATGTCGACGGCGGTCGCCTTGCGAAAAGGAACCACGCCGGGATCCAACCGATGGACCAGCGCGCCCAAGGACAGACAATCCATGCTGCCATGCGCCGGAATCGCCAGGTTTGCGTGCGTCATGGGACCGAGCGAACCGACCTTACTGGCGCCCCAACCGGGGGTCAAGTGGCCTGACCAGTTCAGCCAAAGAGGGTCACTTTGACGTGGTCGGACTGCAGAACGGCCTTCGGAAATGCCCGTCCGCTTGATAGGTTGGGGGTGCGAAAGGATTTGATCGTGCCGATCCACCCCGTCGAGAACCAGCGCCTTTATCGCCAGATTGCCGATCAGATCTCCGGTCTCATCGCCTCCGGCGAGTTCGAGCAAGCCACCCGCCTCCCCTCCGAGCGTGACCTGGCCGTGCAACTGGGAGTCTCCCGACCTTCGGTTCGCGAGGCCCTGATCGCGCTGGAAGTGGAAGGAAAGGTCGACGTTCGCGTCGGCTCCGGCATCTATGTGGCTCGTCGGAGACCAGCGCCGGCGATCGATCCCGACCGCCAGGGACAGGGACCGTTCGAGCTGCTCCGGGCGCGCTGGCTGATCGAGGGGGAGATCGCGGCCGAGGCGGCCCGTACGCGGACCGGCCGAGACCTGGCCCGTATTCGGGCGGCCGTCGACGATCTGCAGAAACGACAGAAACAGCAGCGCGACATGGACCCTGCCGATCGCGACTTTCACCTGGCCATCGCTCAAGCCTGCCACAACAGCGCTCTTTTCTCTGTCGTCCGTGATCTGTGGGATCAGGGACGCGGTGCGGTCTGGAAGCGCATGGAGCACCACTTCCAGACGCCAGAGCTACGGTCGGCCGTGTTGCGCGACCATCGGACGATCCTCGAGGCGCTCGAAGCGCGCGACCCACGTGCCGCGCGCAGCTCGATACGTCGCCACCTCGAGCGGGTGAACCGCGAGTTCATCCGCGGATGGAAGGCCCTCGACAAAGCCGAGTCCACGGACCCGACGGTCCGCGGGGCGGCGCCAAAAACGATCACGCGGGTCGGGCGTCTGGCTCGCGCAGGCTGACCGGCCGTGACCGCTTCCGCCGTTCTCTCCGACGATCGTCTCTTCCCGCCCGACCCGGCAACGCGTGCGGTGGCCAGGCGCCTCTACGAACAGGTTCGGCGGCTGCCGATCTTGAGCCCGCACGGACACACCGATCCGGCCTGGTTCGCGCTCGATCTTCCCTTCCCCGACCCGGCCAGCCTGCTCATCGTTCCCGATCACTACGTCTTTCGCATGCTGTACAGCCAGGGCGTGCCGCTCGAGGCGCTGGGGGTCGCTCGCCGAGATGGCCGCGCCGTCGAACAGCAGTCCCGGGCGATCTGGCGTCTCTTCGCGAAGCATTGGCATCTGTTTCGCGGAACACCCTCGCGGCTGTGGCTGACACATACGTTGGCCGACGTGTTCGGAATTCACGAGCGTCTCACGGTCGACTCCGCCGACCGCATCCATGATCAGATCGCGGACTGCCTGGCGCGACCCGAGTTTCGACCGCGCGCGCTGTTCGAGCGGTTCAATATCGAGGTGCTCTCGACGACCGACGCTCCGCTGGACCCGCTGCTCCACCATCAGACCATCCGCCAGTCCGGCTGGAACGGGCGCGTCACGCCAGCCTTCCGGCCCGATTCGGTCGTCGACCCCGAGGTGGCGGGGTTCGCCGACCGGGTCGCCCAGCTCGGCGAGATGACGGGCGAGCGATCCGACACCTGGTCGGGCTACCTGCGCGCGCTCGCCAGCCGGCGGAGTCATTTCGCCTCACTCGGCGCCACCTCCACCGATCACGGACACCCGACGGCCCAGACGTTCGACCTTCCCCGCCCCGAGTGCGAAGCGCTCTTCGCTCGCGCGTTGACCGGCAAGCTGACGCCCGCGGATGCCGAGCATTTTCGCGGACAGATGTTGACCGAAATGGCGCGCATGAGCATCGACGACGGTCTCGTCATGCAGCTCCACCCCGGGTCCTGGCGAAATCACAATCCAGCGTTGTTCGAGGCGTTCGGCGCCGACAAGGGCGCGGACATCCCCATGCCCACGAATTACGTCCGGGCGTTGAAGCCGCTCCTGGATCGATTTGGCAACGACCCCCGGCTCACCGTGATCGTCTTCACGCTCGACGAATCGACGTACGCGCGCGAGCTCGCGCCGCTGGCCGGCCATTACCCGGCCCTGAGGCTCGGTCCCTCCTGGTGGTTCTTCGATAGTCCGGACGGAATGCGCCGATACCGCGAACAGGTCACCGAGACGGCCGGCTTCTACAACACCGTCGGGTTCAACGACGACACCCGCGCGTTCATGTCGATCCCGGCTCGCCACGATATGGCACGGCGAGTCGACTGCGGCTTTTTGGCGGAGCGCGTCGCTCAGCATCGGTTGGACGAGGATGAGGCCGGCGAGCTGGCCGTCGATCTCGCGTACAACCTGGCCAAGCGCGCCTACAAGCTGTAGCGGGCGGTCCGACGCGCCATTTTCATCGCTTTTGAAATTGGTCAGGCCACTTGACCTCGCCGAACCCCGAAGCCTATGGTTGAAGCATGCCCCCCTACACTTCGACTCGCCAAATCTTGAGCCTCGCGCTGACGTCGACGCTGCTGGCCGCATGTGGATACGGATCGAGCGGCACGCCGACCGGCAACAGCACCGGCAACGGCACCGGAAGCGGCGGCCACGTTACGTCGACGGGCGGAACGAACGGCACCGGAACCGGCGGCTCCAACTCGGGCGCCGGCGGTGACCCGGGAACGGGGACCGGCGGCGCAGCCGGCGGCACGGTCGTTACGGGGACCGGCGGCGTATCAACGACGGGCACGGGCGGCGGCCGCGGCGGTACGGGCGGCTCCGTCGTCACGGGTGCCGGCGGTTCGGCTTCGGCCGGCACCAGCGGGAATGCGGGCACCATCGGCACCACCGGCAGCGGCGGCACCATGGCCGCTTCGGATTGGGGGACCCCGGTTGCGGGCGGTCCGTCGGGGACCGGCGTCACGGCCACGGTCACCGTCAACACCGGCACCACGGTCGGCGAGGTCGGCCCCAAGTTCGTGGGCTTCAGCTACGAAAAGACGCACATCACGAACGCATCGCTGACCAGCTCCAATCACAAGCTGATTGGGCTCTACAAGCTGCTTGGGACCCCAACCGTCAGGTTGGGCGCCAACGACGTGGATCAGTCGAACTATGGCGGCACGGGAAGCGCTCCGTCGGCTCCATCGGGCCAGCCCTTCACCCACACCGTCGTCAGCGGGATGATCGACCAGTTTTGCGGGTTCCTGCAGGCGACTGGGTCGCAGTCCATCTACGGCGTCAACTACCAGGGCGGGAACGTCTCGCAATCGACGGCCGAGGCCACGTACGTCATGAACAAGTGCGCCTCCAACATCTGGGGGATCGAGCTCGGCAATGAGATCGACAAGTACGGTTCCTGGTCCGCCCAGAAACAGAAGTGGGAGACCCTGGTCACAGCGTTGAACAACATTCCTGGTGTATCGATCATTGGAGCGGCTGAGGAGTTGAGCGCCGACACCAGCTTCACAGCTCCATTCACCGCGGACGAGGCGATGAAGTTCGGCAACAAGCTGCGCGTCATCACGAACCACTATTACAACGCCGGCGCCAATACCAGCGGCGCGACCGCGTCGACGTTACAGAATCTGAAGTCCATCATCACCAGCATCGCCGACAACGTGAACAATGCCGCCGTCAAGGCCAAGGTTCCGGACGGCTGGCGATACGGCGAGGCCAACACGTTCTGGGGCCACGGCCAGATGGGCGTCAGCGACACCATCATCGCAGCGCTCTGGTCGCTCGACTTCATGTATCTGACGGCGGAGCACGGCGGCAACGGCGTCGACTGGCACGGCGGTGAGGTCGGTCAGGACGGCACGCGGCCGTTCTACTACGCGGCGGTCGCCGAATCCGGCGGCCAGGTCACGGGGGTTCAACCGCTCTTTTACGGGCTGTTGATGTTCGCGACCGCGGGCAACGGCTCCGTGCTGTCGACGGCGGTCACCTCGTCGAACTCGAACTTCACCGCCTACGCCGTCAAGGGCTCCGGATTCAAGAGCGTCGTCCTCGTGAACCGCAACGCCACCCAGGGCGTCACCGCGACCGTCAACGTCGGCGCGCCGGTCACCAGCGCCAGCGCGATTTACCTCCAGGGAACGCCGGCCGGCTCGCTGTCCGCGGGCGCCGGGCAGGTGACGCTGGCGGGCTCGACGGTGACGACCGACGGCGTCTGGAACCGGGGCGCGCCGTTCACGCAGGCCACGTCGGGGAACACCGCGACCGTCTACGTGCCGCCGGTGACCGCGGCGCTGGTTCGCATCGTTCCTTGAGCCAAAGCCCGAACCTCCGCAAAAAGTGATAGCGGGCCGACGATGACGCACGCCACGCCCGGAAACGTTGATCCGATGTTCGACGTCTCCGGGCGGACGGTGGTGATGACGGGCGGGTCGGGGGTTCTCGGCCGTGTCATTGCCAGGGGCCTGGCCGCGCGCGGTGCGAACCTGGTGTTGTTTGGCCGCGACTTGGCACGAACCCAGGCCGTGGTGAGCGAGCTGGCCCGGCCTGGAACGGGAACGGAGGTCCGTCACCTCGCCCTGCAAGGCGATGTGCTCAATCGTCAGGACCTGGAACGGGCGGCGCAGGCGGTCTTGGAGACGTACGGGCGGATCGACGCGCTGGTCAACGGCGCCGGCGGCAATGCTCCGGCGGCCACCACATCCACCGATCGGTCGTTCTTCGATCTTCCGTCGAAGGCCATCGAGGACGTGCTGGCTCTCAACCTGGTCGGCACCGTGCTGCCTTGCCAGGTGTTCGGGCGTGCCATGGCAACGCAGGGCGACGGAGCCATCGTCAACGTCTCCTCGGCCAGCGGGACGCGCCCATTGACCCGGGTGGTCGCGTATTCGGCGGCGAAGGCGGCCGTCACGAACTTCACGCAGTGGCTGGCCGTTCACCTGGCCGAAGAGCATTCACCGGCGCTGCGCGTGAACGCGATCGTCCCCGGCTTCTTCCTGACCGAGCAGAACCGGTTCCTGGTGACCGATCGCGAAACGGGCGAGCTGACCGAGCGTGGCCGAAAGATCGTGACCCACACGCCCATGCGGCGCCTGGGTGATCCGGAGGATCTGGTGGCGGCCGTGACCTGGCTACTGTCGCCCGGAGCGCGATTCGTCACCGGGGCGGTCATCCCCATCGACGGGGGATTCTCCGCGTTTTCGGGGGTCTAACCGGAGTAAGAATGGCAGTTACCGGACGGGGCGGCGAGGGCCTCCGGCTCGACGAGGCAACCATCTCGGAGATTTGCGCGACCGAGATCGGCCGCTGGAACATCCGCGGAAAGAGGGTGCTGGCGATCGTGCCCGATCAGACGCGCACGGCACCGATGGACGTCATGTTCCGGGTGCTTCACGAGATCATGGCACCCGAGGCGCGCGCCTTCGACGTCCTCATCGCCCTCGGGACACATCCACCCATGACCGAGGCCGCCATCAACAGCCGCCTCGGGATCTCCGCCGCTGAGCGGGCCGGCCGCTATGCGGACGTGCGCATCTTCAACCACCGCTGGAACGATCCGGACGCGTTGGTCTCCATCGGCGCGATCGACGAAGACGAGGTGGAACGGATCTCCGACGGGCTCATGCGCGAGCGCGTGGACGTGACGATCAACAAGCTGGTGCTGGAATACGACCTGCTGCTGGTGGTCGGTCCGACGTTCCCACACGAGGTGGCCGGCTTTTCCGGCGGCAACAAGTACCTGTTTCCGGGGATCTCCGGCCAGGCCATCATCGACATGTTTCACTGGTTGGGCGCGCTCATCACCAACCCGGACATCATCGGCGTCCGACAGACACCGGTTCGACAGGTCATCGATCGAGCGGCGGCGATGGTCCCGGTCGAACGGAAGTGCATCGCGCTGGTGAGCCAGGGCCAGGGGCTGGCCGGGCTCTTCGCCGGGGACGCGGAGGAGGCGTGGGAGATGGCCGCCCGGTTGTCGGCACAAATTCACGTGGTTTACACGGGCCGGACCTACGATCGGGTGCTGTCCTGCGCGCCGCCGATGTACGACGAGCTCTGGGTGGCCGGCAAGTGTGTGTACAAGCTGGAGCCCATCGTGGCGGACGGCGGCGAGCTGATCGTCTACGCCCCGCACCTGTCACGAATTTCGGAGACCCACGGCGACCGCATTCGGGAGATCGGCTATCACGTCCGTGACTACTTCCTGGCCCAATGGCAGCGATTCGCGCATGTGCCCCGCGGCGTCCTGGCGCACTCGACGCACGTGAAAGGGATCGGGACGTTCGCAAATGGCGTGGAGCGGCCTCGAATACGCGTGACGCTGGCGACGCAAATCGGGCCTGACGAGTGCCGCGCCGTCAACCTGGGGTACTCCGATCCTCGCCGGATCCAGCTCGGCGACTGGGCGGGACAGGACCCAGGCGGATCGCTCGTCGTCGAGCGGGCCGGGGAAATCCTGCACCGGGTCGGACCGCGGTAGCTCCCCCTCCGACGGGTCAGTATCGAATATCCGGCCGTACGGGTATGTCGACGCAGTCCGGCATTGCGATGATGAAATTGCTCGTTCATCTGCGCTCGTAATTAATGTATACGGGCTAGCGGAGATGAAATGACGAGAACGAAGCTTCTGACCCTGACCGCGGTGCTGCTGATCTCCTGTTCGTCACCGACGATCGACACCGACCGGACCGAGGGAGCGCTCGTCACTCCCACCTTCGTTCAAAGCGCTTTTTCATGCCCACAAACAGCGCAGACGACGGTGTCCGTCAAGCTGCCGTCGGCCGCGCACGCCGGCGACGTGCTGGTCGTCGTCGTCGGGTGGGATGACTCCACCACGAGCGTTTCGACCGTGAGCGACTCGCTGGGAAATACGTACGCGCTGGCGGTGGGTCCCACGCGCCGCAGCGGTTCGGCGAGCCAGTCGATTTATTACGCGCTCGGGAGCGCTGCGGGAAACGACACGGTAACGGTGGTCCTCAATCACGCTGCTCCCTACGTCGACTTGCGCGTGCTCGAGTACAACGGCGTCTCGGCGTTCGACAAAGCCGTGGGCGCCAGCGGCTCGTCGCAATCGCCTTCCAGCGGCGCGCTGGCGGCCGTCACGGCCGGCGATCTGCTGGTGGGAAGCGACACGATCGGCACGGGAACCACCGGCTCCGAAAGCGGGTGGACCAAGCGATTGATCACGAGTCCGGACGCCGACCTGGTCGAAGATCGTATCGCCACCACGGCCGGCAGCTACACCGCGACGGCGTCGATGTCGCCGAGCAGCTGGTGGGTGATGCAGGTCGCCGCGTTCAAGGTCGCGACTGTTTCGACCGGATCAGGCGGGGCCAGCGCCACAGGCGGCTCCGCCGGGGCCCGAGCTTCAGGCGGAGCGGGCGGGCTCGGCGGCGGCGCCGCCGGGGTCATTGGCTCGGCGGGCGCGTCTGGCTCGACTGGTCTCGGCGGGCAGTCGGGCGCGGCCGGTGCCGCCGCTGGCCAGGCCGGTCAGTCCGGCGCTCCTGGATCGGCCGGAGCGAGCGCGGCCGGCGCGTCCGGAAGCGCTGGCTCGCCAGCCGGCGGCGCGGGCGGTGGCGGCCAAGGCGCCCAAGGCGGACAGGCCGGCCAGGCGACACAGCCGGACGGTGGCGTGACCGCCTTCCCGCTGTCGTATTCGTCCAACCGTCGTTATCTGCAAGACGTCCACGGCACGCCGTTCCCGATCCTGGGGCGCACCGCGTGGAATGTGGTGTCATTGTCGCCGTCCGACGCCGACACGTTCCTGGCCGATAGCCTTTCCAAGGGCTACGACGCTTTCGAATTCGCGGCCATCTGGCGGGACTCCAGAGCAGCCAACGTTCCGTTCGACGGCAACGGCGATGCGCCGTTCCTCAAGACCCTGGGCGGGGCCGCCTGGAACGGCAACCTGACGTACAGCAACACCAGCAGCATGCCCGACTTCAGCACGCCCAACCCGGCCTACTGGAGCTTCGTCGCCCGTTTCGTCGACGAGTGCGCCGCCAATGGAATCGCCGTGCTGATGTTCCCGGCGTACGTCGGCTTCAACGGCGAGGAATCGGAGGGCTGGATGGGTGAGATGACGGCCAACGGCGCTGCGAAAATGCAAGCCTACGGCGCGTATCTCGGCAATCTCTTCGCCACGCGCGGCAACGTCATCTGGATGGCGGGCGGTGACTATGGAACGGACACGAATCAATTCACGTCCGCCCAGCTCGCCGTCGAGTCGGCTCTGCTTTCCGGCGTCAGGTCGGTGGCCGGAGCTTCGACGTTCTGGTCGGCGGAGTGGACCTCCGAGAGCAACGCCGTCGACCAGCCCAACTTCGGCTCCGGGATGACTCTCAACGCTTCCTACAGCTGGGCGGGTGCCACCATCACTCAGGGGCGGCGCGCTTACGCGGACACGCCGACAGAGCCCGCGTTCCTTCTCGAGGAACCGTATGACGAAGAAGGACCGGACGGCGACGCGGTCAACTCGATGGCAACGCAACCCGTGCGACGCTTCCAATGGTGGGGATGGCTTTCCACGATTGGCGGCTACATGAGCGGAAACGGGTACATCTGGCCGTTTACCCCGGGGGTCTGGCAGCAGCATCTGAACACGCAAGGGGCCCGCGACATGGCGACTCTGAACGCGTTCGTTCGTTCGCTCCCCTGGCAGCAGTTGGTTCCGGACGGCTTCGGGCCCAAGGACCTGGTGACCGCCGGAGTCGGCTCTCCAGACGACCTCGGCAAGAGCACCATGATCACCGCCGCAGCGAATCCCGCCGGCACGGTGCTGGTCGCCTACGTGCCACCGACGCACACGGGCAGCTTCACGATCGACATGACGAACATGTCCGGCCAGACGACGGCGCGTTGGTTCAATCCGTCGACGGGCACCTACGTGCCGATCGCGACCTTCCCCAACACGGGACTCCGGACGTTCACCGTCCCCGGCAACAATGGAACCGGGTTCACGGACTGGACGCTGGTGCTCACCGTTCCGTAAACCGCCGAGCGTATTCGGACAGAGCGGGCTCCCGTCGCACCCTCGACCCCACGCGCCGGGTCACGCGCTTGAGACGCCGCTTGGTCGTCATCATCGACCAGCCCCGCGCGGCGGCGATCTGGGCGACCTCCATCTTTTCGATGTGGCGCACGGCGAAGAGCGCGCTGTCGTCGGGGCTGACACTGCCGAGGATCTCGCACAACCGACCGATCGCCTGACGCCCGTCGACGTCCAACCAGGTGCCCGCCTGCGTTCGCGTGTCTTCGATTCGCGCGACGACGCCGATCGCCCGGCGGCGCACGCGCGAGCGGCGGATCTCGTTTTGCGCGACGCCGAGGCAAATCCCAACCAAGAAGCTTCGAAGCGCGGTGCTCTTTCGCAGCTCACTGATGCGCATGAAGAACCGCAGGAATACCTCCTGACAAAGGTCCTGCTCGTCGGGGCTGCCTCCGAACCGCTGGCTCAACATCCGGCGCACCAGAGGCGACAACTGCTTCCAGGCCTGTCCCGGCGCATCGGGTTCCCCTGCCAGCAGCGCTGTCGCCAGGGATGCGTCCTCTGCCGCGCGGTCGGTTCCACTTCGCTTCATCTTAGAACGCCGGTGCGGCCAGCGCGGCGAGCTGCGCCGCCTGCTGCGGGAACCAGTCTCCGGCCGCCGGATCGCCGATCCCGCCCCATTCGGGATCGGTCGTGGACCCGGTCACGCCCCGGTTGCAGGCGCCGTCAGATTCGCCCGGGATCTTGATCCACAGATATGCGTCCAGCAGCGGAACGGCCGTGGCCGCCGTCGGACGCCGCCCCACGCCGCGGCCGGGCGGGTTGCACCAGGTCTGGGGATCGCTGTACGCGGCCGTCGGGGTCCACGGCCCCTGCCCGTTGCGACTCGTGTCGATGACGAACGCGGTGGTCGCGCTCGCGCCGGCCATCATGCTCTGCAGCGCCGCGGTCACCGTGGCGGCGTACTCGGGGCTGAAATTCACGGCGTAGTTCTGAGCGGGGTCGTACTGGCCCGGGCACCAGTCGAAGTGTCCCGCGCCCCAGGAGGAGGGGTTGCCCACCGCCGCAAGGCAATCCGAGACCCAGGTCCCGAACAGCGTGTTGTCGCTGCTGCTCTGATAGTTGGACACGTTCAGGAAGAAGCCCTGCGCGCGCTCGACGCCCGCCGCGTGCAGGCGGTAGGCCGCCTCGCCGACGCCCAGCCAGGCGCTGTGCGAGCCGTCCAGGTAGACCCGCGCGCGCGGCGCCTTGCCCTCGACGCTGTCGACCGCGTAGTTGAGCTGCGCGTAGCGGTCGGCCGGGGTCGCGCCCGGCGCCGGCACCGCGTTTCCTTGCGCGTCCGTGACCGTGGGCTTGCACGACTCCGCCGCGCCGAAGATGGTGGTGTTGTACGGGATGAGCCCCAGGCCGTCGGGCTCGAGGATCACCACGGCCCGGTCGTTGCCGATTCCGCGCGCAAATCCGTCAATCCACGCTTCGTACGAGGCCGTATCCAGCGCTCCGCCCGCCGAATACTCTCCGCAGTCCCGGAAGGGAACGTCATACGCGACCAGCACCGGGACGCGGTTCTCGCTTTCCGCTCGGCGCATCGTCTTGCGCACGGCGGCCTCCACGTCGTCCGGCGAGCCGCCGGTGAACCAGACGGCCTCCGGCGTTTCTTCCATCTGCGCCAGCCGGCGCGCATCCGCGAACTGCCGCGACCGCAAGAGGTCCGTGAGCTGTTTCGTCGCAGCGGTGCTGGGCGGGCGCACATAGAACCGCGTATTCGGCGCCAAAGCGCGACGGTCGTGCCCCGGCGCATGTGCCGCCGCCGCGACATCGACGTTGAGCGCCGCTCGCGTCGAGGACGTGTCGCCGGAGCCCGCGCCGCACGCGGCCGCGCCGCAGGCGAACAGGACGCAAGTCACCCGCCCGGTCCATCGTTTGACGTCGTTCGGCTTGGTGTTCATTTCAGTCTCCATGGAGCCTCCTGTTCGTTGCGGTTGCCTGTCGACACGCAGCAACAGCAATGACCGGACCAGGCCGTCGAACGGGCGAACCCCGCATCGCGCCGGACAATTGCCAGCGCAGGCACCTCGCCGCCGTGTCCACCGAGCTCCAGCGGACGTCCGCGCCGGACGTCCGGGACGGTGTCGGGCGGCTATCTCGTGGCAGGCGCTACCGCGACGCGACGCCCAGGGGCGGCTCGGCGTTTCGCACCAGGGTGAGCGCCTCGTCCGGGAACCAATCGCCGGCCGGGGGCAGCACGCGCCCCCACAGCGGATCGAAGTGCGCCTGGGCCTCGCCCTCGATCTGCCAGGGGTTGTAGCGGCTGTAGTCCCAGGCCCGGGCCCCCTCGGCGATGTTGCAGGTCGCCACGCTGGCGCCGGGCGTGTCGGTCCACAGATACGCATCGACCAGCGGCACCCGCGTGTCAGCCGTCGGCCGAAAGCCCAGGCCGCGACCAGGCGGCATGCACCAGGCGCCTGCGCGCAAGCCTTGAACGACCTCTGCCGGTTGGTTGTACGGCGGCCCGCCGTAGACGGAGACATCCAGCGGGCCGCGGCCATTCCGGTTCGTGTTGACGACGAAGTGGGTCAGCGCATCGGGGCCGCCTGGCGGGCGCGGTCCGTGATCGACGTGCTCGACGTACCAGGCCTCGACCTTCGCCCACGCCGCGTCGTCGGAAGCATCCATCCACGCGGACTGGCTGGCGCACTGCCGGTACGGCTCGGGCGACGACCGATCCGCGCCAGAACGATCCACCAGATACAGGCACTTGGCGATCCACGTTCCGTACTGAATCAACCGGCCGGTCGGTTGGTAGTTGCCGGTGTTCAGGAAAAATCCCGCGGTCCTGTCGACGCCCGCGCGCACCAGCCGGTAGGCCGCGTCGGCGACGGGCAACCAGGCGCTGTGGGTGCCGTCCAGGTAAACGGCCGCATTCGGGGCCTTGGCGACCAGCGTTTCGACGGCGCCGGCGAGCTGCGCGTAACGATCGTCCGGCGTCGCGCCCGGCGGCGCGGACCGCTGGCCGTCGGCGCCCGCGCGCGTCGGCCGACACTCATCGCGCTTACCGTCGATATGAACGCCGTACGGAACCATGCCCAGGCTGTTCGGCTCCAGGATGACGACCGCCCTTTCGTTGCCGATCCCGGTCGCGAAGCCGTCGATCCAGGCCTGGTAGGCGGCCGCGTCCGCCGCGCCCAGCAACCCATAGCCGGTGCAGTCCTTGAACGGGTGGTTGTAGGCGATCAGGACGGGCACGCTTCCCTGGCGCGCGGCGCGGGCCACGGCGTCAGCGACCTGCCCGCGCGCCAGCTCGGGCGTCCCGCCCAGGATCCAGGTGCCCGAAGGCGTGCCGACCATCGCGCTGACCAGAGCCGCGTCGCGCGTCTGGCCCGCCTTCAGCAGCGCGTCGATGTGGGCGGCAGCGCCGTTCGGCGGCTCTGAACCCAGAAATCGCGTGCGCGGGTCCAGGCGGTGCACACGGCGCGCCGCCTTTGACCGTCCCGCTTTGGACCCGGTCGCGCTCGGGTTTCGGGCGATGAGGGCCACGACACCCACCGCCGCGATCGCCGCCGCACCGGCCAGCATGACCCGCCGGCGCCAGGCGCGCGCGTTGCTCGCCACATCCGTAGGCGGGCGATCGTCGGCTTCCCTGTCGCCCTCGGCGCGCACCGTCGGGGTCAGCGCGGCGCGCGCCGCCGGCCAGACCTCGCGCCGCGCGAAGGGAGCGAGCGTCCGCGCCAGCGCCTCGACAGTGGCGGGGCGAGCGGCGGGCGCGGAGGCGAGCACGCGCTCCAGCAGGTCCGCGATTTCGGGCGGCACGTCCGGCTGCACCGAGGTGATCGGAACCGCGGCATGGGTTGCGATGTGATGAAGGATGGCGTTCTGCGAATCTCCCGGGTGCGGCCGCTTCAGCGAAAGCAGCTCGTAAAGGATGGCGCCCAGCGCATAGACGTCCGCGCGCGCGTCGACGGTTCGGTCACCGCGGGCCTGTTCGGGCGCCATGTACGCGGCGGTCCCCAGCATGGCGCCCGTGCGTGTCGCCGCGCTCTGGTCCTCGAGGGCCTGCAGCTTCGCGACGCCGAAGTCGAGCACCTTGACCAGGTCGGTCCCGTCGTCGCGCCGGCTGACGAACAGGTTCGGCGGCTTGAGGTCGCGGTGAACGATGTCGGCCGCGTGCGCAGCGGCCACGCCCCGGCAGGCCTGGACGATCAAGTCGGCAACGCGCGCGAGAGGCAGGCGCCCCTCGCGCCCGAGCAGCGACGCCAAATTCTCGCCGACCAGGTACTCCATCACGATGTACGGCGTTCCGTCGTCGGCGACGCCGAAGTCGACCGCCGCGGCGACATTCTCGTTCTCCAGCGCGCCGGCCGATTGAGCCTCGTGTTGAAACCGCGTGAGGATGTCACGTCGCTCCGCGAGATCGCGGCGCAAGAACTTGATCGCGAAGCGGCGCCGCACGACCGCGTGCTGCGCTTCGTACACCACTCCCATTCCGCCCCTGGCCAGCAGACGAACGATGCGGTACTTGCCACCGACCATCTCGCCGATCCGATTCGCATCGGCCGCGACGTTCATCGCGGCTTTTCCAGCTCGCCGCGGATCACGTCCAGGTCCACCCCCTGCCCCTCCATCAGCCGATAGGCGCGCTGGCGGCTGATGCCCAGCATCGCAGCCGCGCGCGCGACGTTTCCACCCGCCGCGCGCAGCGCCGCGAGCAACGCCGGCAGCTGAACCGGCTCCGGAGCGCCCCCGGCCTGAGAAATCTTGGGTCCGGTTGCAACGGCTCCCGTGGCGGGCGCGACGGCGGTGCTTTCCAGCATCGACGGCGGCAGGTGCTGCACCTTCAGGGTCGCGCTTGGTCCGTGAACCGCGATCAGGCGGCGGGCCAGCAACGCCAGCTCGCGGACATTGAACGGCCAGTCGTACACACACAGCCGTTCGGCCATCTCCGTCTCGAAGGCCGGCACCTGACCCGCGCTGGCCGCTTCCAGCAGGCGCGCGAACAGCGGCAGCACGTCTTCGCGTCGCTGCCGCAGGGGCGGCAAGCGGACCGTCAGCCCGTCGAGGCGCGCCAGTAAGTCGCCGCGAAACTTCCCGCCCCGGACGGCCTCCATCAGCGGCTGCTGACCGGCGACGACCACGCGAACGTCGATCGGAACCGGGCGCGCTTCACCGAGCGGCTGCACCTCGCGTTGTTCCAGCACGCGCAGCAACTTCGCCTGTAGTCCCAGCGGCAAGTCCGAGACCTCGTCCAGCAGCAGCGTCCCGCCGTCGGCGCTGCGGAAAAATCCAGGGCTGGCGCGATCCGCTCCCGTGAATGCGCCGCGCCGATACCCGAACAGCTCGGCCTCGGCCAGTGTCTCGGGCAGCGCGGCGCAGTTGACCGCCAAAAAAGGCCCCTGCCGCCCGCTCCACCGGTGAATGGTCTCTGCGACGCGCTCCTTGCCCGTCCCGGTCTCACCCTCCACGATGACCGGCAGGTCGGTGGGCGAGAGCTGCCGCAGCGGGGCCAGGGCTTCCGTCAGCGCTTCACCGCCCCAAAACCCCGGCGCAATCTCGGCCAGGTCACCCGCGGCGGCCGTGACTACCCCGACCCAGCCCCCCAGACGCAGCACGTCCTGCGGCGCCAGCGGAGCCTCGGCGACTTGACGCCCGTTGACGCGAATGCCGTTTCGGCTGGCCAGATCCACGACGACGGTCCCGGCCCCGGTCCGCTGGCGCAGCACCGCGTGCCGTCGGGAGACATCGTGCCCCGCCAGTTGAACGGCGCACGAGGCATCCCTTCCCATCGTGACGTCTTCGCCGCCCGCCTCGTGCAGCGGAACCGGCGGCAAGCTGGCGTGTGGAAAACGCCAGGCGATGAACAGAGCCCGCCCGGCCGGCGCCGTGGAGCCCGAGACCGCCTGCGTGATGGTCGTCGTCGCTCCCCCCGAGCTCATACCCACTTCGTTGATATCACGGACGACCGGTGCGGGGAATGCAGCGCCGGCCCATGCGGATTGGCTCGCCGCCACCACCGCGAAAGGCGACAATACGAGCGTGGACGCTGCGCCGACGACCAGTGTGGGCCTTCTGCCGCTCATCGGGGGGACTCCCCTGGTCGAGCTCACCAAGTTCGACACGGGCCCCTGTCGCCTGTTCGTGAAGCTGGAGAGCCAGAATCCCGGCGGCTCGATCAAGGACCGCATCGGCCTCGCGATGATCGAGGCGGCCGAGCGCTCGGGGGCGGTCGCGCCGGGAGCCACTCTCGTCGAAGCCACCGCCGGCAATACCGGCCTGGCGCTGGCGCTGGTGGCCGCGCGCAAGGGGTACCGCCTCGTGCTGGTCATTCCCGACAAGATGAGCCAGGAGAAGGTCTTCCACCTGCGCGCGCTGGGCGCTGACGTTCGCATGACCCGCTCCGACGTCGCCAAGGGGCACCCGGACTACTACCAGGACCTGGCCGAGCGGATCGCCCGCGAGAGCGGCGGCTACTACATCAACCAGTTCGGGAACGCCGCCAATCCGGCGGCGCATGAGTCGACGACCGGGCCGGAGATCTTCGCCCAGACGGCGGGCGCGCTGGACGCGGTCGTGTGCGGCGTCGGCTCGGGAGGGACCATCACCGGGCTCAGTCGCTACTTCGCGCGCGTGGCGCCGGACGTGGAGATGGTCCTGGCTGATCCGGCCGGGTCCGTGCTGGCGGAATACGTGCGGACCGGGCGCATCGGCCCGGCCGGCTCATGGCTGGTCGAGGGGATCGGCGAGGACTTCCTGCCGTCCATCACCGACCTTTCGCGCGTGAAGCGGGCCTACACGATTCCGGACGAGGAGAGCTTCACGACGGCGCGGGCGCTCCTGCGGCAAGAGGGGATCCTGGCGGGATCGTCGTCGGGGACGTTGATCGCGGCGGCGTTGCGCTACTGCCGAGAAAGCACGACCCCGAAGCGGGTGGTGACCTTCGTCTGCGACAGCGGCAACAAGTACCTGTCGAAGATGTTCAACGACTTCTGGATGCGCGATCAAGGGTTCCTGAGCGGCCCGCCGCAGGGCGACCTGCGCGACGTGATGGGCCGCAGCGTCGAGAAGGGCGCGGTCGTCGCCGTGGCGCCCACGGACACCTTGCTGGTGGCCCACGGGCGCATGAAGATGTCCGACGTCTCCCAGGTCCCGGTCCTCGAGGGGGACCACATCGTCGGTCTCCTCGACGAATCCGATCTCCTGCTGGCGGCGACACGAGACTCGACGGCCTTCCGCAGGCCCGTGCGCGAGTTCATGAGCACGCGGCTCACCACCGTCCCCGTCGGGACCCCGATCGAGGCGCTGATGCCCACGTTCGATCAGGGGATGGTGGCGATCGTGGTGGACGGCGAGCGCTTCCTGGGCCTGGTCACCCGCATCGACGTCCTCAACTTCCTGCGACGGAAGCTGTGACGCTCAGGACATCGACGCGCGCCGCTGTCGTCTTTTCATTGCTCGGTTCGTGGGCGTGCGGAGGTGGAAACCCCGTGCGCGTCTCGACCGACGGGGCCGACGCGGGAGCGATCACCCTGATTGCCAGCGGAGGGCCTTCGGGAAGCGTGACGGCGGACGTCGCATTCGACGAGCCCGGTGTCGGGCCGCAGTTGACGTGCGCCGCCCCCCTGAATGCCGGCGGGTGCCAGCTGACCTCCTGCCAGGTTGGCGGGATCGGTGATCCCGGGATGGGCTACGGCGATTTCGGGACGATGTCCGCCACGGTGGGCACGACGACAGTGCTGCTCACGTACAACGGATTTGGATACCCGACGGTCGGCTTCCCGGCGTCCATCGCGCTTGGGACCGGCGGCGTCATGACGTTTCACGGGGGAAACGGGGCCAGCCTCCCGACGTTCGACGTTTCGGCGACCATTCCAGACCTCGCCGTCATCACGTCGCCGGTCGCTTCAAACGGCGGCGCCGTGATCATCGATACCACCCAGGACCTCTCGGTCACGTGGATGCCGATCGCGATCGGGCAGATCCACTTCCAGATCGAGAATGGCGCCCCATCCGGCGGCAACGTCGAGCTGGCGGTCCGATGCACGTTCGAGGGAGCCTCCGGCTCGGGCGTCGTTTCCCAGACGCTGCTCTCCGCCCTGAAGGCGATGTCCGCGACGATCCCACTGACTGCGGTGCTGACATCCGAGCTCGATGCGACCACCGTGGTCGACGGCCTCACCATCGTGACGAAGAGCTATCAGAGCTCCCCGACCACGGGCCACGGGTTCGACGTGACACTTCAGTGACGGCGGGCGCCAGCCCGAACTAGGGGGCGATTCCTTCCGCCTGGACGGCAGCCTGCACGGCGGGGCGTGAGGACAGCCGATCGAAGTAGGCCGCCAGCGTCGGGTCGCCCTGCAACGCCGCGGGATCTAGCTTGCGGAGGCTGCGGAGCACGTAATAGGCGTAGCCGTCCGCGACGGAGAAGGTATCGAGCAAGAAGCGCTTCCCCTCCAGCGCCTGTGCGAGGAACGCGAACCGCGACAGGAGCCGCGCCTTGAGCGCCTGCTTCAGCTCGTCACCGGCGTTCGGGTTGTTGATGGGGGCGAAACCCTTCTGCAGCTCGGTGGCGATGAAGTGCAGCCACTCCTGCAGGCGACGGCGTTCCGGCGTCCCGGGCGGCGGGGCCAGCCGGAGCTCCGGACGGAGGTCGGCGATGTACTGGACGATGATCGCCCCTTCCGTCACCAGCTCGCCGTCGTCGAGGCGCAGGGCGGGCACGTAGCCCTTCGGGTTGATGGCCAGATAGTCGTCGCCTGCCTTCGTCTTCTTCGCACGCAAGTCGACCTGCACCAGGTCGAACGGAACCCCTACCTCGCGGAGCGCGACGTGGGGCGATAGAGAACAGGCGCCGGGGCTGAAGTAGAGCTTCATGGGCCGACCGAGAGCAAGACGCGTGCCCGCGGCTCTCCCGCACGCGACGGGGCGCGCATCGCCGGCATGGTCCGAAGCTGTTCGATTTTCGACCAGGCGCTACTGCTGCAGCAGCAACCGCTGGCCGCGGGTGACTGCCAGGCGCGTGTCGACGTCGGCCAGCGCGCGGTTCATCATGGGCGCGATGACCTGGTCGACGTTTGCGTTCATCTCGGCGCTCGCCGCCGCTGCGACGGCAATTCTCGCGAAGGTGGGTGTGCAGGGCGTCCCCTCGAACCTCGCGACGGCCATCCGAACATCGATCGTGCTGGTGTTCGCCTGGGGGATCGTGTCGCGCCGATCGACAAGCTGAGCCTCGCGTTCACGATCGTGCTTGCAGCCGTCATCCTGCGTGAGCCGATCACCTGGAAGATCGGCATGGGCGCCGCGCTGATGGTGGCGGGCGCCCTGCTGACCTTGGCCTGACTTACGGCGCGGCTGGCACCGTCGCGCGCGGCTTGCGGCTCTGCCCGGCGGCGGCCGCCGGGAGCTCTCCCAGCGCGGCTTTCGCGGCCGCGAGCGGACGCGGATCCGCCCACTTCCGGACGTCGAAGTTCTGCGGCAGGAAGCGGTGCTCGTACAGGAAGGTCGTGAACTCGGCCAGCGCGTCCAGCGACGACTCCTCGAGATCCGTCCGCAGGTGCTCGTTCACGTCGGGACCGTAGGCGGCGGTGACCCAACGCTCCGGCGAGTTGGTCTCGCGCGCGACGTAGGCGATTGCCTCGGCACGGTGATCGGCCGCCCACTGGCCGGCCTCCAGGACGCGGCGCACGATGCGGGCCACGACGTCTGGATGGTTGTCCGCCAGCGCGCCGTCGACGGTCAGCGTGCGCGGCGAGTGGTTGTTGGCCCGTCCGCGCGTGGCCGGGTGCTTCCAGAGATCGAACACCGTGCGTGCCCCGATCTCGTCGGCAAGCTGTGCGCCGCGCGACCCCTTGTGAAAGATGACGTCCACCTCGTCCGCCTTCAGCGCGGCCGCCTCCAGTGAATCCTCGCTGGCTGGCGTGGCGTCGTCCCGGAATCCTTGGCGCCCCGGACGAGCCCGCTCGAATGACCCTTCCTGGCGGACGATGTCGACCAGCTCCACGTCCTTCAGATCCAGTCCCTCGGTCTGCAGCGCCAGCTGGTAGGCCCGCAGCGTCGTCGCGTTCCAGAAGTCGATCTTGTCCTTGGGGCGCGTCGCGACCCCCAGCCGCCTGCCTTTCAGGTCCTTGACCGAACGGATCTTCGATTCGGGAAGCGACAGCAACAGCTGGGATTCCGCCGTCCAGGTCAGGCCGACGAGGCGAGTATCGCGGCCGGCGGCGCGCGCCCAGATCGCGGGAACGCTGCCGCCCTGACGGAACGAGTTGTCGAGCTTGTGGTCGTAGTGCGACTCGCGCACGCTGGGATCGGCGTTGTCCAGCACGGAGTCGAGCTGGATGCCGTCCTTCGCAAACTCCTGTTCAATCCACCCCAGCTGCACGGCGATACCGGCGGGCGTGGGCACTCCGCAACGCGTGTACCACAGCTTCTCGAGCTTGCTCATGATTGGTCTCCCGGTCAGGGTTCGCCGGCGCTCTCCACTGCGACGCCGCGGCGAGCGGCTTCTGCTCGCACCGCATGTGCCGTGCGAACTTCGTGCCGTGCTCGGAACGCCGCGATTCCGGCGTTCGCGACGCGACTACTGCTGATGGTTGCGCAGCGCTGCTCTTCAGGCAGCAGCCGCAGCGCTTCGATTGGGCGCTCTCCTCAATGACGTTCCGCTGTGGCGCACAGCTTGCACCGGCGAGCAAACCTCGTGGCCCATCAAGCAATCGCAACTATCACGTTCATGTTGGGTGTCGTTGGGTCCGCGTCGGCTCAAACACCGGCGACACCACCGACGGATGCGGCGCCCGAGCCGCCGCAACCCACCGCGCCTGCGCTGAAGCAGGTCGTGGTGACCGCGCAGCGGCGCGAGGAGACCGTGCAGTCGGTGCCCAGCGCCGTGAGCGTTCTGCAGGGCGACGCATTGACCGAGAACCAGATTGGTCGCTCCGCCAGCGAGGTCCTGAACTACGTCCCCAACGCCTCCGCCATCACCCAGCAACACGGCCGCCCGCGCTGGTGGATTCGCGGCGTGGGCACCGGCCAGCAGCAGCTCGACTTCTCGAATCCGATCGGGTTCTACCTGGACGACGTTTACCTGAGCAACGCCAGCGCGACGGGGTTCCCCCTGTTCGATCTGGACCGCGTGGAGGTCCTGCGCGGGCCGCAGGGGACGTTGTGGGGCAAGAACACCACCGGCGGCGCGATCAACGTCATCTCACGAAAGCCGGACTTCACCACCGACGGTTACCTGCGCCTCGACGACGGGACGTTCAACGATCGCATCGCGGAAGGTGCCGCGGGTGGGGTCATCTGGGACAACCACCTGGCGGCGCGGGTGGCGTTCCACTACGAAGCGCGCGGCGGCCGATTCAACAACCTCTACACGGGCCTGCCCGAAGGCCAGTTCCAGGATGGCGCGGTCCGGCTGCAACTCCTCGGCCGGATCACGCCCGATCTCGAGCTGACCGGCAACGTCCACTTCCGTCAATACGGCACCCAGGGTGGCATCGCCAGCGTGTCCAGCAATGCGCCGGACGGCGCGTACCTCCTCGGGTACGTCCCCAGCACCGACGTCAATGCGGTCGATAGCAACGCGCCGGCCGCCGACAACGTCACCCAGAATGGGGCGTTCCTGAACCTCCGATGGCGGAGGGGCGGTTACACGGTGACCGCCATCTCGGCCTACGAAGACTACCGCGACCGCAACCTCACTGACTCGGACAGCACGCCCGTCGAGGTGAGCCGCAGCTCGGTACAGGCGCGGTCGTACCAGTTCACGGAGGAGCTGCGCGTCGCGTCCCGTCGCGATCAGCGCGTGAGCTGGGTCGGCGGCGCGTTCTTCTTTCACGAGAACATCGTCAGCGATACGTCGACGGCCAAGCTCCCCGGGCAAGCGCTGGAGGCGCCGGGCCCGACCAACTATGCCCACACCGGTTTCGAGCACGTGGCCAACAGTGGGGCCGTCTTCGGCAGCGCCACGGTCAAGATCATCCACCACTTCAACGTGACGGGAGGCCTGCGCTTCACCACCGAGAGCCGTCACCTGGAATTCCTGCGCGAAGCCACCCCCGCAAGTGGCGGCGCCACCTTCACCGACCCTGGTCAGTGGTGGCTGCCGTCCTCGGTGAGCACGCCGCTGACCAACTGGTTCCAGAGCAATCCGTCGAACACCTGGAACAACTTGACCGGCGACATCACGCCGCAGCTTGAGATCACCAATCAGGCGCAGGTCTACTTCCGATATGCGCACGGGGCCAAGTCGGGCGGCTACAACACGGCGGCCACCTCGGCGTCTGCGCTGCGCGTCGTCGACCCGGAGACCCTGGACGACTTCGAGGTCGGCGCGAAGACCGGCTGGCTCCGCAACCGCCTCACCGTCAACGCGAGCGCATTTCGTTACAACTACCGCAACATTCAGGTCAACGTCGTCGGACCGCTGCCGCCCACGAACACCTCGGTGTCGTACCTGCAGAACGCGCGCGCCGGTCGCGTGAACGGCGCCGAGCTGGAGATCGACGCGCTGCCGTTGAACGGGCTGCACGTCAGCGAAGCGCTGGGCCTCCTCGACGCCAAGTACACCGACTTCCAGGTGATCGGCGGTCCCAACTATTCTGGGAATCAGTTCGTCCGGTCACCGCACGTCGACTCGGTTCTCATCGCCAGCTACGGGCTGGCGCTGGGCGCGGGGCGCGTCCCGCGCCTGGTGCTCACCGGCGACTGGCACTTTCAGACCCGGCAGTTCCACTACGCCAACAACCAGACGGACCCGTTCCTGCAGACGCCGGCCTTGTCGATCATCAACGCGCGCGTCGCGCTGGTCAGCCCGGACGAGAAGCTGTCGCTCACGCTGTACTCGAACAACCTCGCAAACGTCCGGTACCGGCAGCACAGCGGCGCGGGCGCGTCGGGCGCCACCGGCGACGTCGTGGACTGGGGCGACCCACGCACCGTCGGGGTGTCGCTGCTCGCCCGCTGGTGGTGACTTCACGAGGCCAGGCCGCTGTCGGCTCGACCGGCCGCGCAGACGCGGGCCACCAGCGATCGAAGCCAGCTCTGCGCCGGGTCGTGATCGATGCGCGGGTGCCAGAACATCGCGTACTCGAAGGTCGGCAGGCGAAAGGGCGGCGGCAGCAGCCGCAGCGGATAGGTCTTCGCGACCCGCTGCGCGAATCGGATCGGCATGGTGTTCACGAAGTCGGTCTCGCACACCACCACCGGCGCGATCAGGAAGTTGGTCACGCGCAGGGCGATTCGGCGGCTCACACCGCGCTGCTCCAGCGTCGAGTCGACCAGGCTGCCCGGCGTGCCGGTCGGGGCGACCACCACGTGACGTTCCGCCAGATACTGCGCCAGCGTGGGCGCCTTGCGGATGCGGGGGTGGCGCCGGCGCACCATGCACACGAACCCTTCGGTGAACAGCGGCTCGTGACTCAGGCCGCGCGTCTCGGGCGAGAACACGCTGATCACCAGGTCGACCGCTCCTGACTCGGCCAGCTGGCCGGCGTTGGGGAAGACGACCATCGTCAGATCGACGCCCGGCGCCTGCCGGGCCAGCTGTCGTAAGAGCGGCCCCATGATCAGCGCCTGCAGATAGTCGGAGGCAGCGATCGTGAACGACCGCCGTGCAGTGAGGGGCGTGAACGCGGGGCTCTCGCGGACGGTGCCGTGCAGCTCGCCCAGGCCGCGCTCGAGCGCGGGCAAGATCTGCGCGGCCCGGGGCGTCAGGGCCAGACCGCGCCCGCTGCGCACCAGCAGCGGATCTTTGTAGAGGTCGCGCAGGCGTGCCAGCGCGTGACTGGCCGCCGACTGGCTCAACCCGACGCGGGCGGCCGCGCGGGTCACGTGCCGTTCCGAGAGAAGCGCCCGAAGAATTGCCAGCAGGTTCAGATCAACCGCGGCCAGGGACCGGTCATGCACCATGGACATGATTGTAGTGCCAACACTGCATTGGCCGCATGACCGAACGGGAGGCACGTTGGTGTGCACACAGGAGGCACACCATGTACGTGATCACAGGGGCCACGGGGCACACGGGATCGGTCGCGGCAGAGACGCTGCTGGATGCGGGCAAGAAGGTGCGGGTCGTGGTCCGAGACGCCAAGAAAGCTGCGCGACTGGCGGCCCGTGGCGCGGAGGTGTTCGTGGCCGATCTGACCGACCAGGAAGCCCTGGCGCGGGCCGTGCGCGGCGCCGACGGGGTGTTCCTGCTTTCGCCGCCGGACCTGGGCGCTCGGGACTTCATCGGCGATCGCAAGCGATTGACCCAGTCGCAGGTCGACACGCTGGCGGCGGCCAAGGTGCCGCACGTGGTGTTGCTGTCGTCGACGGGGGCGCAGCACGCAAGCGGCACGGGGCCCATCCTGACGACGCACAACGCCGAGCAACAGCTGCGGGCGGTGCTGCCGGTAACGTTCGTCCGGGCTGGCTACTTCATCGAGAACTGGGCGCCGGTCGTGCCCGCCGTGAAGAAGGACGGCGTGCTTCCCACGTTCCTTGCCCCCGACCGGCGCATCCCCTCGGTCGGCACCCCCGACATCGGCCGTGCCATCGCGCGGGCGTTGCTCGACGGTCCTCGAGGCGTCAGGGTGATCGAGCTGTCCGGCCCGACCGACGTGAGCCCCAACGAAGTGGCCGCCGCCTTCTCACGGATCCTGGGGAAGCCGGTCGCCGTGGTCCAGGTCCCCCTGGAGGCCGTCGTCCCGACGTTCACGTCATTTGGCGCATCCGAAAACATCGCGACCCTGTTCCGCGAGATGTACCAGGCGATGGCCGACGGAAAGATCGTACCGGAAGCCGGCGCCGAGAGCGTCCGCGGCACGACCCCGCTGGAAGACTCCCTTCGCGGCCTATTGCAATGACCGACCGTCGCGCAGCAGGCGCTTGATCCGACCGGCGTGTGGGTCGTCGGGGTGCTGCTCGACGAAACGCGACGCGCGACGGGTCATCTCGGCACGATCGTTCTTGGCGTCGAGGGCCTCGATCGCGATCACCTCCGCGTCCGCCGCCAGCTCGCCGGCCGGAAAGTCGTAGTGGTACCGGCTGATGAGCGCGAGCGCCTGGTCGAGCTGCCCGCTGGTGGCGGCGGCGCGGGCGGCGTCGAGCGCGGCGACCTCGGCCGCCAGGTTCGACGGCGGAGCCGCGAGCGCGCTGGGGTCGACAGAGGCCCGGCCCGTCTGCTGATTCCGCCGCCTTTCACGTCGAATGGCCGGCCGCTGCTCGATGCGAGCGGGCGCGGGGACCGGCACGGCGACGGTGGGCGCCGGTCTCGCCGGCGGTGGAGACGCTTCCGCGCCGCCAACGGCCAGAGCACCGACCTGCACCGGAGGGCGTAGCGCGAACAGGCCAGCCGTCACGGCGCTGCCGCCAAGCGCGCCAGCCAGCAGCCATCGCCAGTGGGCGCCGCTCACCGTGCGCGTCCTCGCGACGTGCCCATGACCGGCGCCACGCCCGCTTTCGCTGCGCGGCGATTGGCCACGCAACACGTCGCCAAGGGCCACCGCGCGCGCGGAAAAGCGCGCCCACGCCTGGTCGGTTATCTCGGCTCGCCTGTCGGCCGGGGGCTCGTCGGCGCGCGCCGACGCCAGCAGCGCGCGTTCGAATTCTTGATCGGCGGACGACATCAGCGCGCTCCTTCCCGTGCCCATGCCGCACGCAGGCGTCTCGCAATCGCGGAAAATTCCTCGCGGGCTCGGCGCAGGCGCGACGCCGCGGTCCCCGTCGGGATCTCGAGCACCCCGGCGAGCTCCCGCACCTCCATCTCTTCGAGCTCCGCCAGCACGAACACCGTGCGCAGGTCGAGTGGCATGCGATCGAGCACGGTGTCCAGAAGCTCACGCGCACGGCGCTGGTCGAGGCGCTCGGCAGGCGACGGCCCCTCGGCGGGAACGGAAGCCGCGTCCTCTAGGTCGACGGCTACCAGAACGGCGCGCCGCGTGTGGTCGGACGCGACCCGCAGCGCCACCCCGTAGATGAACGACGTCTCCGAGCCGGGACGGATGTCGGGCAGGCGACGGGCGCACACCCAGAACACCTCCTGTGCCGCATCGTCGAGCTGGGCGACAGGGACCCCCATCCGCCGAAGGAGCCGGAGGGTCGCCGGATAGTGCGCGTTGAACAACGCACGCAAATCCACCGCCACCGCCGGGATCGGCGGGACGGCCGCGGGCGATGTTCCAGGGGGCGCTCTCATTTGAAGTAAGTCCCGATCCCCAGCAGCCCGTGGGCGCTGAAGGGCTGCGACTGAAAGATCTGGGTTCCGTCGGGTCGATCGGCGCTCAGCTTGCTGAACGAGAAGTCGCCCCCGAGCTTAGCGGTGACGAAGAACCGGCTCGCCAAGCTGTAGGTCGCCTCGAGCTCGAGCCCCACGGCCGCCAGGGCGACGCTCTTGGAAGATGTCTGCATGCCGGCCGCGTTCTTGGTATCGAGCTGCATGAAGCCTGCCGAATATTCGATGCACCCCAGCAGCGTGAGCCCGCGGGTGTCGTAGAGGGGCGCGCGGCATCCGCTCATCCCGAACCCGAAGCCCCTGGCCGTGGTGGAGTATCCATCGCTCGACCGGAACGTTCCCTCGCCGAGGTAACTCACGCGCACGTGCAGAAGCGGTCCGACCAGGTACGTGAGCGCGTTGGGCGTGGTGGCGAAGTTCCCCCGAAACAGCGTCAAGTCGTAACGTGGAAGGACGACCGAAGGGATCATCCCGACGACGCCCCCAGCGGTCACGGTCGTCGTGAGCAAGCTCTGAAACCGCAGCGTCCCGGCCGGGACTTCGACGTCTCCCGTGAAGATGTCGGCGTTCTTCCGGAGGCGATCCTCCTGGGCCGGACGTGGGGCAGACGGTGGCACCGCTGCCGGCAGCGGGGCGACGACTGCCGGGGATGGCGGCGCGCTGGGACTGGCGCCCAGGGCGATGGCCGTGACGATGGCCAAGCCGTCGGTGACGTCGTTGCAGGCCGCCGCGCGCAGCTCTCGCTGGCCGGACACAGCGTCGCGT
Organism: Polyangia bacterium; assembly: GCA_045802645.1. GTDB lineage: Bacteria > Myxococcota_A > Polyangia > Fen-1088 > Fen-1088 > JADGRB01. The sequence goes on along the minus strand of JBJMQQ010000142.1, from coordinate 21,333 downwards.
TCGCGAATCTGGAACGACCCGGCGAACCCGTCCGCCGCCTGACGGATCGAGATCTCCAGCGTGCGCGACGCGGTCGGACCGGGCAGCCGCGCCCCGCGAGCCCCGACCGCGTCGAGGAACTCGGCTCTGCCCGGGCAGCCAGCCGGGGCTTGATAGGCCAGCCACCCGTCGCCGTCCGCCCGAGCGGGCGCGGCATACAGCACGGCCGCGGCTCCGATCGATACCGCCATCGCGACGACGTGCCGCACAGGCACGCTCACGGGTTGGCTCCGCCGTTGTCCGACACGCGCCTGGCGACGGCGGCCTGCGTCCGCAGCCACACGTAGGCGCCCGTGGCGTCGGCGATGAACGTCACCGGTATCGTCATCCCCTGCACGGTGGCCGTGAAGTTGTCCATCGACGTCGGATGCAGGGTGTGGTCATACGGCGTGTTCGTCGTGTCGAACGCCGGAACGTCAATCGACAGCGTCGTCCCGTTCGCGGTGACCGTCATCGGTCCTAGCCCGTTCGGATCGTCGTAGGTCCCGGCGTAGCTTGGAAACAGGCCCGGATCGATCGCGATGCCCGCCAGCGGCTGCCTGGTGGGGTTCGTCAATCCGGCGAAGCTCTCCATCGCGAGAGCGACAGAATCGACGAATTGCACGTCGGCGGCGTTCGCGAGCCAGACCATCCCGAAGCCGGTGGACGGCACCAGGTAAAACCAGCTCGTGAAGCCGGCAAGGCTGCCGTTGTGCCAAACGAGCTTGGTCAGATATGCGCTGCTCCCGACTTGGAATGCGCGATCGATCACCAAGCCGAAGCCATAGCTCTCGATGTCGGCGCTGGCGCCCCCGACGTCGAGCATGTTGACCTGAGGGGTCTGCATCGCGTCGCGCTCGCCGTCGGGCAGGACCTTCGCGTTGCCCGCGTACAGGAACTGCACGAACTTCGCGTAGTCGAGCACGCTCGAAAAGGCGTAACCGGCAGGACGGAGCCAGGCGTTGTCGTACGCGTCGGGCGTCACGTCCCAGGCCTCACCTGCCGGAGTGGTCGACGCCCCATCACTGAAGTTCCCGTCGGCGATCACCTCCGAAGGCCGAAAAAAGGTGCGCGTCATCTCCAACGGCGAGAGGACGCGCTCTGCGACCGCCTGCCGGTAACTGACGCCACCCGCGCGTTCCAGGGCCAGCCCTGCCAGCGCGAAGTTCGGGTTCGCGTAGTTGTAGAACGTGCCCGGGGGGTCCATGAAGTATTCGTTCGCGGCGAACGACGGGCTCGTGAGGAACCGTGAAAGCGCGCCGTCGTCGGTCGGCCCGTCGAGAACACCGTAGTCATAGAGACCCGACTGGTGGGAAAGGAGTTGCCGGATCGTCAACGCGGCGAGGTCGCTGCTGCCCGGGATCGCGACGTCGGGCACGACGCTGATCAGCGGCGCGTCGAGATTGATCGTCCCCTCGTCCACGAGACCCAGCAGCGCCGTCGCCGTGAGCGCCTTCGTCATCGAGCCGACGCGAAACAGCGTATTCGCGTCGACGGGGTCCCGGCTGTTCGGCCCCTTGGTCCCGAAGCCATGCGCGAACGTCAGGTTGCCGTTCTCGATGAGCGCCACCGACGCGCCCGACACGCCCATCTGCCGGCGCTCCTGGTCGAAGGCGGCGGCGAACGCCGCGTATTTTTGCGGAATCACCGAATCAGCCTCGCCAGGCCCTGCCGACCCGGAGCACGCCGGCATCATCCCGCCCGCAGCCAAGAAGAGGACCACCGCCGGCACCATCTGACACTCGCGCGTTCTCATGACGATCTCCGTTCCCATCCGGTAATGGGAAGCTGCGCCGGCCGCGATCACGAAAAGCGACGACGACTGCGTGTAACCCCCGACCGAGCGCGGCGTAGGTAGCCGCGGGTGGAGTTCGGTGTACCCGGGTGCGGCCCGAGCGCTCCAGGGCGACGCCCGCGTTTGCTCGGGATCACGGGGGCGCCGTCGTCGGCCCGCCAGGAGGAGGAGAGCCATGTCTCGCATTCGTAACGATCGTGCGTCGGGTACCAGGAGGTTCACGTGTGTGTTGGCGCTGTCGCTGCTGGGCGGCTGCCAGGGCGGCGCCCCCACCAACGATGAAAGCTCCGTCACAGCGGCGGAGTCGCTCCGCAACGCGCCTGCCCCGCTGCGCGCTTTCATCTCCCGACAGGTTGGCGGGATCGAGAAGCTCGTCGTCCCGCAGGACGATGCCTCGATTCCCCTTCCGCCCGAGGATCCGGCTCGTCCTGGCCGCTATCGGACGACCGAAGCGAAGCGTTACCTCGGCAAGATGCTGTTTCACGACCCGGTCCGCACGGCGCGCATCAACGTCAACACCGGCGTGAACCCGCCCATCCGCGACGGCGAGCCCCGGGACCTGCCCGCCGGAACGGCGTTTGGCGGAACGGTGGACGGCTCGAACCCGAACGTCCAGAGCGTCATCGCATCGACCAGGAGCACGGGCTCCTGCGGGAGCTGCCACCTGGGCGAGGCCGCGGGCAAGGCCGGCGCGGTGCTGAACTTCAACGTCGGTGGAGAGGGGCGCGGCTACACCGACGAGAACGGGCGTTACGTCATTCGCCGGCGGCCCCAGAAAGGCCTCATCCCGCGCGAGCGGGCGTACCTTCCCGACGTCAGGCTCTTCGAGGGTGACACCGGCGTCGACTCACTCCCGACGCTGACCGACATCTACAACGTCGGCGGAACCATCGAGGTCGCCACGCCGGCGCGCCAGAAGGCCGATCCGCTCGCGAGCGCGCTGCTCGCCACTGGCCGTCTCGACCAGCTGGACAGCGTCGGTCGTCAGTCCCCGTCCATGATCGGGTTTGCGTTCAACAACCGACTCCTGTTCGGCGGCTTTGCCGGGGAGTCGAACTCGCTGCCGGGGGGCCTCAACCCGTTGAACGACCCCGCGCAGGAGAATCTCACGCTGCTGCTCCTGGACGCCCACCGGATGCTCGACTCCCAGTCAGCGGAGCTGCAAAAGATTCCCGCGTTCGTCGAGCTCTTCCGACAGGCGTTCCCCGAGGAGGCGCAAGATTACGAGACTTGCAAGACCGCGACGCCAAGCGCTTCGTGCCAGCCGAAGCTGAACAAGCTGGTCAACGACGACACGGTGCTGCGCGCGACGGCAACGTTCCTGCGTACGACTGTCACGCGGAATACCGCGTTCGATCGATTCCTGGCGGGCGACGACGCACTGACCGCGCGGCAGCGGCGCGGGGCCAGGCTCTTCTTCACGCCAGCGCAGGCTGGGGGCGCCGGCTGCTTCACCTGCCACAGTGGACCGATGCTCAACAAGCAGCCGAACGACCCGGATGTCGCGGGCGTCGGACAGCTCGTCGAGGAGAACTTCTTCAACGTCGGAATCGGCGACCACCCGGTCCAGGCGCTGAACGCCCTGCGGCGCGGACACCTCGCGTTCGATGCGAACGGCACCCCGCTCGCCCACGGCGAGGACACGGGGCGCCAGGAGATCACGCACAACCCGGATCACGCGTACAAGTTCCGTACGGTCACGCTGAGGCAGCTCAAGGACGCGCGCACCTTCTTCCACAACGGGTCATTCAGTGACGTCCGTGAGGTCGTCCGCTACTTCAACGACGGCGTTCCGCAGGATCCCGAGTTCGCCGGCCAGGTAGCGACGCTGGAGCCACGGTTCACGCACCCCCGCGGAACCGATGCGCCCCGCGGGCTTGGGCTGGGCGAAGAGCAGATGGACGCCCTGGCCGACTTCCTCGAGAACGGGCTCTACGACGCCGGCTTCGCGGCAGGTTTCCAGCCGAACGATCGGGACCTCATCTACTCCCAGAACCACCCGGAGCTCGTACCGCTCGGCGCGAAGGACGGTCAGCTCCTCAGCGGGCGCGCGGTCGACAACGACGACCCGCTCTCGCGCCGCGACGAAGGTCTCGAGTTTCTCGATGTCACCTCGCAACTGCGTGCCGATCGCGTCGACGGCGGCCACGCTCGCAATGGGACGGCCGTCCTCTACGGGTTCACGAACACGAGCGACTCGGTCGTCGACACCCACCTGCTGATCGTCGTCCGCGGGCTGCCGGCCGGCGTCAAGCTGACCAACGCGAGCGGCGCAACCCACGGCGGCGACCCCTACATCCGGGTGTTCCTGCCCGAGGGCGTCCTGCAGCCCGGCCAGCGCATCACGCAGCGCCTCGTCTTCAGCGGCGCAGCCCGCAAACAGCCGACCTACGAGCTGGCGCTGCTGTCTGGACAAGGCGTGCCGTGAACCCGATCGTTCAGGGGGCGGGGTAGCGCTGCTCGATCTCGGTCAGCGTCTGAGCCGTTTCATTGACGACGCGCTGGGAAATCATCGGCACCTTTCCGAGATATCCCAGCGCGCGAAGGGTCGTGGGGGTCTGCGCGGACTGCCCGCCCGCGATGCCGAGGTCGAATGTCGAGCTGTAGTGGCCGGGCAGAGTCAGGGGATCGATCGCCGTCGTGTCCGTGCGCGCATACATCACGACGGTGGACACGTGACACGCGGCACACGCGACCGTCTCGGCGGTATTAAGCAGCGGATTGTCGACAGCCGCGAGCGCCTGCAGATATTCGTGCTTCGTCGCCGGGTCCGCCGCCTCGAACTTGGTCTGTGACAGCGCGCCCAGGAGACCGGCGGGCGTGTCGGTCATCGGCGTGATGCTGTAGCCGGGATTGCCTGTGAAGGTGACGGACTCGGAGGTCGCGGTCCCACCCACGATGGTCATGTCGAGGAACGCGTCGCCGTGCTTCTCGACGCCGCGCAAGGCCCACGCGATGGCCGAGAAGTTCAGGTTCAGGGCGTTCATCGTGAGGCGCACGATGCGGGCGTCGCCCGCGTATCGCCGCACGAAGGCGCGCAGCTTCGTCGCGTAAGGCTGGAAATCGGCGGCGCTCAGCGCAGGGCTGACACGGAGCGCGCCGCTCTGCGGAGGCGCCGTTGTCGCCAGGTCGCGCAACGTCGCGATCGCGCCGGCAATCTCGTCGTTGCGCACCGTGTAGAACGCGTGAAAGCCCACGTCGGCGGCGCTTGCCGTGCTCGAGAGCGGCTGGAACACGAGGCGCAACCGCGCGTCCTCCGCGTGCGGGCAGGCACCGGGGAGGTGTCGATCGCAAAGGTCGAAGCGCACCGCGACCAGGTGAAGGTGCTCGTACGCGGTGTCCAGTGTGGGAAGCGGCTTCCCCGTGGGGCCATCGGCAACCAGCCGATCATAGAGCGCGCGTGGAACCAGCGCCGTCCCGTCGTCCGCGAGGTCGGTTCCAAGCAGCAGCACCGGCGTCGCGGTGGACGGGGGAAGCGGCGCCAGGATCGTGACGTCGTTCATATCCAGCGGCGTCGACGGTGCCGTTCCCCCGCCGCCGGCAACGCCCGCGCCGGCAACACCCGCGCCGGCGACGCCCGTGCCGGCGATGCCCGTCCCGGCAACGCCCATGCCGGCGATCCCCATGCCGCCACCGCCACCAGCCCCACCAGAGCCGCCCGCGCCGGCCGTCATGCCCGCGGCGCCGGCCGTCCCGTGTCCGCCCGCGCCCGCCCGATTGCCTGCGCCACCGGATCCGCCGCAACCGAGCATCGCGGCGGCCATCGCGGCTTGGGCCAAGACAAACCGGCGCTTCAACGTCAGCTCCAAGACGCCTGCCAGGATATCTCAGCGGGGCGGCGATGTGATGTTGGGTTCATGCCAACACGTGTTGAACTTCCAACGCGAGGGCAGTCACAGCAACCTGGGGCCTCGCCGCGTTTGGTCCCGATCCCGGGGAAACCGCGCCGTCTGTGACGTTGGCACGCTCGTTGCGACGCAGCCTGGCATGCTCAGTCACAAGCGTCTCACTGTTGCTGCAGTCCTCGTCTCGATCGCATTTGTGGGTGTCGCGCGCGCCGACGACGGCCCGGTCGACGCGCCCGCGCAGCCCAGCTACCGCATGCAACTCGTGGCCAGCGATACGGTCGCCGCCGCGGCGTTCCTGGGCGGCGACGCCCTCGAGAGCCGGGGCGGCGCTGCCGGCACGACCGGCGACGTGTTGATGGCGACGGGTGGCGCGGCGTTCCTGCTGGGCGGTCCCGTCATTCACGCCCTGCACGGCAACTACGGCCGCGGCGCGATCAGCCTGGGCCTACGGGTGCTGCTGCCGATCATCGGCGCGAACATCGGGGCCGCGGTGTCCGGCTGCGACAAGCACGAGGGGTTGGGCGACCTCTGCGTCGTCGACGACATGACCGCCGGTCTCTTGGTCGGGGCCGCCACCGCGGCAGTCGCCGATGCCCTGCTGGTGGCCCCGTCGTCGCGAGGGACCGAGTCGGCGCCACGCGAGCCGCCGCCGCCGCGCCTGTCGCTGGCCCCCCGCATCGTCGCCACATCTGACCGCGCGCTGTTTGGCCTGGGCGGCCGGTTTTGAATTACGTTGTCGCGCGCTGGATGGTTAGCGATGCAGGCCCGACGGATCGAAGCCGTGGCCGCCGCCGAAGTCGAACGTCTCGATGGTCGGAGATCGGTGGTCGACGATGGCGCCCACGATCGCGCCGGCAATCGTGAAAACCAGCATCGTTCCGAGGGCCGCCTCCGCCGACAACGGGTGACCAGGTGAACCGGCATTCGGCGAGTCGGCTTCCGGGGTGCTCACGAAGTCGACGGCAACCACCGCGAGACCGCCCAACAGGAGGCCCACCACGCCCCCCGTGACGGTTCCCCGAACGGACACGCGTGCCGGGCGGGTCACCCCCGCAACCTTCGACATATCCAGGTGCCAGTTCTCACCCGACGCGGCCAAGACCGTGAGTTGCCGGTCGTCGGCGGCCACGATGCGCCTGACCTCCGACCGTGGACTGTCGGCCAGGTAGTAAACGGTAATCGCGGCCGCGCCCGTCTCGGGCGTGTCGTTGATGGCAGCGATCTCCGCCGCGCTCGGCGGTCGTCCAACCTGATGGTGCGCGCAACCAGCAATCAGCGCGCACAGGATCAAGGACACGAACTGGACAGCCACTCTCGTCGTCGAGCATACACAAAACGGCCGATCTGAATGCGCTAAGCTGGCCGGATGTCGCCCGCGCAGCGCCGAATTTATGCGGTGGTCGCTCGAATTCCGAAGGGGCGCGTCGCGACCTACGGCCAGGTAGCCAGCCTGGCCGGGCTTCCGCGGCGGGCGCGACTGGTCGGCCGCGCGCTGCGTGTCGTGCCCGACGGAATCGACATCCCCTGGCACCGCGTCGTCAACGCGCAGGGAAAGATCAGCGTCCGCGGCGACGCTCTCGACCACGAGGATTTGCAAGCCGCCCTCCTCCACCGCGAGGGTGTCCGTTTCACGGGCGCGACCATTCCGCTCGATCAGTACCGCTGGGACGCAGAGGGCAAACGACCGGCGACTTCGCCCTCTGCTGCCGGCGGGATTCGCGTGAAGCGCGTCTACGACCCACCGTCGCGCGACGACGGGGTGCGCGTGCTGGTGGATCGGCTCTGGCCGCGCGGGCTCAGCAAGGCTACCGCCCGGATCGACGCCTGGATGAAGGACGTGGCGCCCAGCGCGCCCCTCCGCGCCTGGTTCGGCCACGACCCCGCCCGCTGGACGGAGTTTCGCCGCCGTTACTTCCGTGAGCTCGCTGGCACCGACGCCCGCGGGGAGCTGCTCGCGATGGCTGACGACCGCCCCCTGACGCTGCTGTTTGCCACCAAGGACCTGGAGCACAACAACGCCGTCGTGCTCCGTGACTGGCTGGCGGCGCCAACCCGCCGTCCGAAGAAGAAGCCGCGCGCCTGACCCGTGCGCGCGCGGACCTCACGCGGCGGTGCGCGGGAGGACGGTCGTGAAGGTCGTGCCTTCGGCAGGCGTCGACGTGACGGAGGTTTGGCCGCCGTGGGCACGGGCGATCTCGCTGACGATGTACAGTCCCAGACCGACGCTGCGGCTCGCGCGCCCCGCCTCCGACCCGCGCGACATCGGCTGGAAGATCTGCGGCAGCACCTCCGCCGGTATCGGCGGGCCTTGGTTGTGGACGGAGATCGCGACGGCGCTCTCCTCCACGGCGGAAACGACGCGCACGGGTGCTTCAGGCGTGCCGTAGGTCATGGCGTTCGACACCAGGTTCCCGACGAGCTGCGCCAGCCGGTTCGCGTCCGCGAGGCAGCCGCCCGCGCCCACCCTTTCGTGCGCGATCGTTCGCCCCTGGTACGCGAGACGCAGATCCTCGACCGCCTCGGCGACGACGGCGTGCAGATCGATCGACTGCGGCACCACCATCAGCCCGCTGCCCAGCCGCGCCTGTGTGAAGTCGAGCAAGTCGCCGATGAGCCGCGTGGCCCTGTCGGTCGCGCTGGCGATGCGGGCCAGCACGCGCTGCTGGCCGGCCGACAGGTCGCCACGGGCCAGCAACGCCGCACCTGTCTGGATCGTCGAGAGGGGGTTGCGCAGGTCGTGGCTGACGATGCCCATCATCTGCTCCGCGAACATTGCCCGCTCCTTGGCCTCCGCTTGCAGCCGGGTGGCCTCCGCGACGAGCACCTCCAAGCGCTTGCGCGAGTGCAGCAGCTCACGCTCGTACTTGTCGCGATCGCGGGCGATGTAAGCGGCAATCTCGTGCACGACGGCACCCCCGTCGGTCCGCACCAGCGCGTTCACGACGACGGGGATCGCCGCGCCGCCTCGGCCGACCATCTCCAGCTTCACTTCCGAGATCGATCCCTGCATCTGCAGCAGCGGCGCCCAGTGGGTCTGATGAAAGACGCGGCCGCCAATCGTGAGCAGGTCCTGAAACCGGCGCTTGCCGATCAGCTCGTCGGCGGAATAGCCGAGCCACTGGCAGAAGAGGCGGTTCGCCCTCAAAAACGTGCCGTCGGGCGTCGTGCGCAGCAGGCCGCAGGCGGCGGTGTCCAGAATCTCCAGGACCGCCGCCGCGAACGCCGGGTCATCGGCGGACAGGGTCAGAGACCTTCCGTGGCCAGGAACTCGTCCATCGCGACCGAGCAGGCGCTGGGGGCGCTGAGGTGGGGGCAATGCCCGACGTTACCGATGATGCGCAGCGTGCTGCGAGGCAGGTTCCGGTGCAAGTACTCGCCCACCGCCAGCGGCGCGATGATGTCCTCGTCGCATTGCACGATCAGCGCCGGCGTCTTCAACTTCGGGACGTCGGCGCGGTTGTCGGAAAGGAACGTCACGCGCGCGAACTGCTTGGCAATTTCGGGATCGGTCCGGCAGAAGCTGTTGGTCAGCTCCACGCCGAGCTGGGGCTGTTCGGGCGCGCCCATGATCGCCGGCGCCATCGTGCTGGACCAGCCGAGGTAGTTGCTCTCCAGCGCTTCGAGCAGCCCGTCGATGTCCGACCGACTGAAGCCGCCCACGTAGTCGCCGTCGTTGATGTAACAGGGAGACGGACCAATCATGAGGTGGGCGGCAAAGCGGCCCGGTCCCTTCAGATCGGCCAGCATGCCGATCATCGCGCTCACGGAGTGGCCGACGAAGACGTTCTTTTCCGTCCCGAACTCGGTGACCAGCTCCAGCACGTCGTCGGCGTAGCCCTGCAACGACCCGTACTTGGCCGGATCGTACGCCGACAGAGCCGAGGTCCCGCTTCCCACGTGATCGAACGAGACCGTTCGATAGCGCTGCGCGTACACGGGCTCCAGCAGCCGCCACATGTTCTTGTCGCAGCCGAAGCCGTGGGCGAAGAAGACGGTGACATCGCCCCTGCCCCCCACCCGAACGCTGTTGCGTTTCTCGACGGACATCGCCTGGCTCTGGCTCATTTCGGCTCCCGCGTCTGCAGATCGTTGAGGCCGCCCACGCGGTACCACGCGTAGCCGTAGGGCGGCAACTCCAGCTTGTGCGTCCCGCGGCGGTCGCCGCGGCTGTTGTCGTGCGAGAGCAGGTTGACCAGGTCCTGCCCGGGCACGTCCGGCAGCGCCAGGGTCGCCTCGCGCGCCTCCGCCGTCAGGTTGTGCACGGCGAGGACGGAGTTCCCGCGCCAGTCGTAACGCAGCGCCAGCACACCGGCCGCGCGCGGATCCAGCACGCGCCAGGCGCCCCATCCGATCTCCGGGCACTCCTTGCGCATGCGGATCATGCGCTCGGTCCAGTTCAGCAACGAGCCCGGGTCGCGTCGCTGATCAGCGACGTTCATCTGCGAATATCCGAACGGTCCGTCGCCGATCACCGGCACCCGCGAACGCTTGGCCAGCGTGAACCCGGCGTTCGCCGCCGACGACCACTGCATGGCCGTGCGCGCCGCCTCGCGCTCGGGCTGCGCCAGGCCGTCGCCCATGCCGATCTCGTCGCCGTAGCGGATGACCGGCGTCCCCGGCAACGTGAACATCAGGCTGTAGGCCATCTCCAGCCGCCGCTGGTCGCCCCCCAGCATGGGCGCGAGCCGCCGCCGGATGCCGCGGTCGTAGAGCTGCATGCCCTTGTCGGGGGCGAACGCCGCGAACACGCGCTTTCGCTGCGCATCTGTGAGCCGCCCCAGATCCAGCTCGTCGTTGTTCCGCAGAAAGTGCGCCCACTGCGCGGTCGGCGGCAGCAGGCGCGTCCGCTCGAGCGCGCGGGCCAGCGGTCGCACGTCGGTGGTGGCCAGCGCGTAGAACAGGTTCTGGTTCACCTGGAAGTTGAACATCATGTGCATGCGGTCGCCGTCGTCGCCGAAGTAGGTGACGTCCTTGTCCGGCGTGACGTTCGCCTCGGCCAGCAGCACGGCGTCCCCCGTGCGCCACTGCAGGAACTCGCGCATGTCGCGCAAGTACTCGTAGCGCTGGCCGCCTTTCTGATCGGGGCGCTTGTTCTGGATGACGAACGGCAGCGCATCGACCCTGAACCCGGCCACGCCCAGCTCCAACCAGAAGCCCATCACCTTGCGCAGCTCCTCCTGCACGGCGGGATTGCTGGTGTCGAGGTCGGGCTGGAAATCGTAGAAACGATGGAAGTAGTAGGCGCGCGCCTTCTCGTCGTACGTCCAGGTGGTCTTCTGGACGCCCGGGAACACCATCCCCTGGTTGGCGCCCGGCGGCTTCTTCTTCGACCAGACGTAGAAGTCGCGGAAGCGGGATTTTTCGTTCGCGCGCGCCTCCTGAAACCACCAGTGCCGGTCGGAGGTGTGGTTGATGACCAGGTCGATGATCACCCGGATCCCGCGCACCCGCGCCTCGTGCGAGAACTCGACGAAGTCGCCCAGGGTGCCGTGCACCGGATCGACCCCGTAGTAGTCGCTGATGTCGTAGCCGTTGTCGCGGTTGGGCGTCGGCTGGAAGGGCAGCAACCAGATACAGGTCACGCCCAGACCGGCCAGGTAGTCCAGCCGCCGCGCCAGCCCCTGGAAATCGCCGGTTCCGTCGCCGGTCGTGTCCATGAAGCTGCCCACGTCCAGGCAGTAGATGACGGCGTTCTTGTACCAGAGGTCGTCGATCATGGACGCGCGTGCCTGATCCATAAGTCCTCGCCCGCGGCCCCGTAAGCCAGGGTCTCATTCGGGCGTCGTCGTCTGCCGCGAGTCGCTCACGTCCGTAGGTTCCACATCAAGGAACACACGTAACGGGACTCACGGACGAGGAGGCAGGTCATGGGGGACGGGAACGTCCAGTTCTTCGCGGGAATGGAGGTCGTCGATGTCGACGGAACGAAGGTTGGCAACCTGATCCGGTACGACGAACGGCTGGGGTACCTCGAGACGCAGGGCGCGTTCCCGGGGCCCCGCTACATCCCGTTTCACGCGATCGAAAGCGTCAAACCGGCCGCCATTCGCCTCAACGTCACGCACGACGTCGTGTCGGCCGTCTACAGGCGCATGCCCGACGCGCAGCAGCTTCGGGATCTGCGCGACCGGATCACCGAGGGGACGCCCGTGCTGGATGAGATGGACCAGACGGTCGGAACGGTCGAGGCGTACGACCGTGACACGGGCTACATGCGAATCGACGACGGGCTCGTGGCCCCCGCGCCACTCTTCTTGCCGGCCACGGCCATCGGCTTCGTCGACGATCGCGGCGTTCACCTGAACGCGGGGAAGGACGCGATCATCCTGCAGTTCACGCGGGTCCCCGAGGTTGCCCGGGAGGCCCTGGGGGGATAACTGCCTCAGGTCCGCTGCCCGACCCGCCGATGCCCCGTCTGATGGACAATGTGGCCGTGCGGCTGATCGCGTTATTCGCGTCGACCTGCCTTCGGCTTCTGTACGGCCATGGCCGCGCGCCCGCCTGGAATGACCGGCGCGCGCGCCCGACCGCCCAGCGCTAACCCCCCGTGGGTCGCCGCCGTCCGGGCCAAGGCTCGACGGCAGGCATCCGCATGATTAAGGGGTAGGCATGAGAAGAGCAGCGTTGCGGTTGGCCCCGGCGCTCGCCGTGCTGGCGGCGTCTTTATCATCACCTTTCTGGCTCTCGCCCCGCCGGGCGGAGGCCGCCGTCATCGTGATTCACGGTGGCCGCGACGCCCCGCCGGAGCCGCGCGAAGAGCGCCCCGTCGAACGGCGTGGCTACGTCTGGGAGCGCGGCCACTACGAGTGGCGGCACCACCATTACGTCTGGGTGCGCGGGCATCACATCCGCGAGCGCCGCGGCTACGACTGGGAGCCCGGCCGGTGGGACCGGCACGAGGACCACTACGACTACCACCGCGGCGAGTGGCACCCGCATCGCTGAGCGCGAGCAGGCGCCACTAAGCAGAAGCTTTCGGATCTCGCCACCGTACTAGAGTGCCGGGCTTCTCCCGGTCTCCTCGACCGCAATCGCACGCCGTGATCCGCGCGCGCGATTGCGGGAATTGAGGCGATCGTAAGAGAAGTCAAACGGCATCGACTGGAGGTCGCGGTGGGCAGCATGAGATTCGGTAGTGTGATTTTCGCGAGCGCAATCTTCGTGTGGGGTTGCAGCTCAAACAGCACGGGGCAGGGCACCGGTTCGGGTGGCAACACGGGCACCGGCGGCACGCCGGCCAGCGGCGGGGCCACGGGCACGGGCGGAACGACCTCTAGCGGCAGCGGTGGTGCGTCGACGGGCGGCGCGATCGGCTCCGGTGGCACCACACCGGCAACTGGCGGAACGACCGGCACCGGCGGAGCCGGCGGAGCCGGCGCAGCCGGACGGAGCGGCGCCGCGGGCAGCGGCGGCACCGCCGGCGCGAGTCCCACCGGAAACGGCGGCGCGACGGGCAGCGGTGGTAGCGCGGGCGCGTCGGGCGGCGTGACCGTCCAACTGGCTCAGAAGCGGCAGACGATCGAAGGCTTCGGCCTCAACACCGCGTTGGGCGGCGGCTCGTTCAACTGGGACAATCTGTTCGGGACGACGGGCGCCGACGGGATCGGCCTGTCGATCGTGCGCGTCGGAATGAATTCGGACGGCAGCCTTTCCGGCGACGTCTCGGGCGCGAAGAGCCACAACGTGAAGATCATCGGCTCCGTCTGGACCGCCCCCGCGGCATGGAAGGACAACAACAACGAGAACAAAGGCGGGCATTTGATCGCCAGCCACTACGACGAGTTCGCCACCCGCATCGCGACATTTGCGAAGAACCAGGGGCTCTATGCGATGTCGGCGGCGAACGAGCCCGACTTTGCGTCGTGCGGCTCGACAATCGGCCCGCCCTGCAACGGCGACTACGTGACGATGGTCTACACCGCCAACGAGATGGTGAACTTCGTCAAGGTCCTGGGGCCGAAGCTCAAGGCCAACGGGGTCAAGCTGATGGCGCCCGAGCCGTCGGAATGGATTCACCTCTGGAGCAACGCCTCGGCCACGGGCTCGACGATCTCGAGCCACGTCAACAGCTCGGACCCGCTGGGGTGCGGATGCTTCAGCAACAGCCCCACGACGACCGGTTGCGCGAGCAAGTGCAGCACGGGCGACGGCTACGACTACGGTCACTTTCTGGCCAAGGACGCGACGGCCTGGGCGGCCGTCGACATCCTCGCGACGCACGAGTACGACTCGCAGAAGGCGGAGCCGTGGCCGGCCGACGTCGACGGTGGCAAGCGAAGCAAAGAGGTCTGGGAGACCGAGGTGTCGGGCGTCATGTACTGGCCCGAGCAGGGGCCGTCCAGCGACATCAACAACGGCATCGTCACCGCCGGATGGATCCATTCGGCGCTGGTCGTCGGCGAGGCTTCGGCCTGGCTCTACTGGTGGTACAAGCCGACCGGCAACGACAACGAAGGCATCGTGTTGTCGAGCGGAGGGATCACCAAGCGGTATTACACGATCGGTAACTACAGCAAGTTCGTGCGACCCGGTTACGTGATGGTCGACGTGACGGGGAACTCGAACGCGAATGTGTTGCTGTCGGCGTTCTCGGGAACGGACGCGACCGTCGTCGTGGCCGTCAACAAGAGCAACGGGGCCGTCAGCATGCCGATCACGATTGCCGGGGGCACGGCGGCGCCGGCTTCGTGCACGCCCAACGTGACCTCGTCCAGCGACAACCTGAAGGCCGGGACCGCGGTGCCGGTCACGGGCGGCACGTTCACAGCGTCGCTCGGCGCCTCCACCGTCACGACGTTCGTCTGCAAGTAGCGACTGGCGCAAGCACGCCGCCCGCCTCCGAACAGCGCCCGGCAAGAGGGCTTTGCGTCGGAGGCGGCCGCGCGGCAGGCTTGAGCCATCGCGACCGCCGATGACATTCTGACGGGCTTCCAGCCAGCGACGCGGCGCTGGTTCGAAGCCACGTTCGCGCGGCCGACGCCCGTCCAGGCGGCGGGCTGGCGCGCGATCGCGGGGGGCGAGCACGCGTTGCTGCTGGCCCCGACGGGCAGCGGCAAGACGCTGGCGGCCTTTCTCTGGTGCCTGGACCGGCTGGCGCGGCCAGACGCCGGCCCGCCGCGCGGCGTGCGGGCGCTTTACGTGTCGCCGTTGAAGGCGCTGGCGTACGACATCGAGCGCAACCTGCGCGCGCCGCTGGCCGGGATCGCGCGCGCGGCGGAGGCGCTGGGGCAGCCGTTCCGGGCACCCCGCATCGCGGTCCGGACCGGGGACACGCCGGCGCGCGAACGGCGCCAGATGTTGCGCGACCCGGCGGACATCCTGATCACGACGCCGGAGTCGCTGTACCTGATGCTGGGGTCGGCGGCGCGCGACACGCTACGCGCCTGCGACACCGTGATCGTCGATGAGATCCACGCGCTGGCGCCGACCAAGCGCGGGGCCCACCTGGCGCTCTCGCTGGAGCGGCTGGCGGCCATCACGGCGGTCGACCCGCAGCGCATCGGCCTGTCCGCGACGCAGCGCCCGCTGGACGAGATCGGCCGGTTCCTGGGGGGCGACCGCCCGGTCGCGCTGATCGACACGTCGGAGCCGCCACGGCTGGACCTCACAATCGAGGTCCCCGTCGAGCAGATGGAGGCCATCCGCAGCGAACGCGTCGTCGAGCACGAAGAGGGTCACCGCGGCGGGCCGACGGGGATCTGGGCGGCCATCCACCCGCGCCTCGTCGAGCTGATCCGCGCCCACCGCAGCACCATCGTGTTCGCGAACAGCCGGCGCCTCTGCGAGCGGCTGGCGCAGGGGATCAACGATCTCGCGGGCGAGGGGCTGGTGCGGGCCCACCACGGCAGCGTCGCGCGCGCGCAGCGCGAGGAGATCGAGGAGATGCTGAAGGCCGGGCAGCTGCGCGGGCTGGTCGCGACCAGCTCGCTGGAGCTGGGCATCGACATGGCGGCCGTCGATCTGGTGGTGCAGATCGAATCGCCCGGCAGCGTGGCGCGCGGCCTGCAACGCATCGGGCGGGCTGGGCACCAGGTCGGCGCGCGCAGCATCGGGCGCATCTTCCCCAAGCACCGCGCGGATCTGCTGGAGGCGGCGGTCGTGGCGCGCCGGATGACCGAGGGCGCCGTCGAGCCGACGCGCGTGCCGCGCAGCCCGCTGGACGTGCTGGCGCAGCAGATCGTGGCCATCGTCGCCAGCGTCCCGGAAGGCGGCGTCGAGCGCACCGAACGCGGCGAGGACGAGCGCTCCGCGGGCCTCCGGGTCGCGGCGCTGGAGGCGATCGTCAAGCGGGCCTACCCGTACGCGGCGCTCTCGCGCGACGTGCTGGCGGCGACGCTGGACATGCTGGCGGGGCGCTACCCGTCCGACGAATTCGCGGATCTGCGGCCGCGGCTGACCTGGGACCGCGCCACGGATCGGCTGACGCCCCGGCGCGACGCGCGGCTGGTGTCGATCCTCAGCGGCGGCACGATCGCCGACCGCGGCCTCTACGCCGTGCACCTGGGCCCGAACGGCCCGCGCATCGGCGAGCTGGACGAGGAGATGGTGTACGAGTCGCGCGTCGGCGAGACGTTCCTGCTGGGCGCTACCACCTGGCGCATCGCGGAGATCACGCGCGACCGGGTGATCGTCACCCCGGCACCGGGCGAGCCGGGCAAGATGCCGTTCTGGCGCGGCGAGGGCCCGGGGCGCCCTCTGGAGCTGGGGCGTGCCCTGGGCGCCTTCGTGCGCGAGCTGGGCGAGAAGACCCAGCGCGCGGCCGAGAGCTGGCTCGCGAAAGAGGCGCCGCTGGAACGGCGCGCCGCCCGCAACCTGTGGCGCTATGTCGCTGACCAGCGCGAGGCCACCGGCACGCTACCGACGGACCGCGACATCACGATCGAACGGTTTCGCGACGAGCTGGGCGACTTCCGCATCTGCATCCTGTCGCCGTTTGGCGCCCGCGTGCACGCCCCCTGGGCGCTGGCGCTGGAGGCGCGCCTGGGGGCCGCCGCCGGGTTCGAGGTGCAGACGATCTGGAGCGACGACGGCATCGTGCTGCGGTTCGCGGGACTGGACGACCCGCCCGAGCTGTCGACGCTGGTGCCCGATCCCGAAGAGATCGAAGAGCTGGTGCTGGGGCAGCTCACACATTCGGCGCTGTTTGCGACGCACTTTCGTGAAAACGCGGCGCGGGCGCTGCTGCTGCCGCGGCGGCGGGCGAACGCGCGCACGCCGCTGTGGGCGCAGCGCCTCAAGGCGCAGAACCTGATGGCGGCGGCGCTGCGGTACCCCAGCTTCCCGATCGTCCTCGAGACCGTGCGGGAGTGCCTGCAGGATGTGTTCGATCTGCCGGCGTTGAAGGGGCTCCTGGAGGCGATCCGCCAGCGCGAGGTGCGCATCGTCGAGGTCGAGACCGGCTCGGCGTCCCCGTTCGCGCGGTCGCTGGCGTTCGCCTACGTCGCCGCGTACATGTACGAGGGGGATGCGCCGCTCGCCGAGAGGAGGGCGCAGGCTTTGACGCTCGATCGGCAGCTCTTGCGCGAGCTGCTGGGCCAGGAAGAGCTGGCGGCGCTGCTGGATCCCGCCGCGCTGGACGACGTCGAAGCCGAGCTGCAGTCGCTGGATCCCGAGCGGCAGGTGCGCCACCGCGACGCCGCGCACGATCTGCTGCGGCGGATCGGCGACCTGTCGGAATCGGAGCTGGCCGCGCGCACCGAACCGGCCGTCGCCGGCGACGTGGGCGTGTGGCTGCGCGCGCTGGCCGAGACTCACCAGGCCGCGCCGGTGCGCCTCGCCGGCGAGGACCGCTGGATCGCGGCGGAGGACATCGCGCGCTACCGCGACGCGCTGGGCGTGCAGCCGCCGGCCGGGACGCCGCTGGCGCTGCTGGGCCCGGCCGAGCGGCCGCTGGAGGGGCTCCTGGCGCGCTGGGCCCGCTCGCACGCGCCGTTCACGACCGAGCGCCTCGCCGCGCGGTTCGGCCTGACCCGCGGTCAGCTGGAGCCGATCCTGGAGACGCTGCTGCAGGCCGGGCGCCTGGTCCAGGGGCAGTTCCGGGCCGGCGCGAGCTCGGAGTGGTGCGACGCGGAGGTCATGCGCATCATCCGCCGCCGCACGCTGGCCCGCCTGCGGTCCGAGGTGGCGCCCGTCGAGGCTGACGTGCTGGCGCGCTTCCTACCGCGGTGGCACGGCGTCGGACTTGCGCGCGGCGGGACGGCCCGGCTGCGCGAAGCCATCGAGCAGCTGGAGGGCGCCTACCTGGCGTTCTCCGACGTGGAGCGCGCCATCCTGCCCGCCCGCGTGCGCGACTTCTCGCCGGCGATGCTGGACGAGCTGGGCGCGCTGGGCGAGCTCGTCTGGGTCGGCGGCGGTGCGCTGGGCGGCGACGACGGACGCGTGGCGCTGTTCCGCCGCGATCGCGCCCGCACGCTGCTGGAGCCGCGCGTCGTGCCCGAGACGCTGGCCGAGCGGCCGCGCGCGCTGCTGGCGGCGCTGGAGGCGCAGGGGGCCAGCTTCTTCGCGCAGCTCTCGGCGGCGCTGCCGAACGCGACCACGCGCGAGGTCGTGGACGCGCTCTGGGATCTCGTGTGGGCAGGGCTGGTCACCAACGACACGTTCCAGCCCCTGCGCGCGCTGACGGCGCCGAAGCGGATGCGCAACACGACGCACAACCTGATCGCGCAGGCGGCCGGGCGATGGTCGCTGGTCGCGGCGCTGATCCGGCCGGAGCCGGCACCGACGGAGATTGCGCACGCGCGCGCGCTGGGGCTGCTGGAACGTTACGGCGTGGTCAGCCGCGAGGCGGTCCTCCTGGAGGGCGTGCCGGGCGGGTTCGCGTCGCTGGCGCCGGTATTTCGCGCGCTGGAGGACGCCGGCAAGATCCGGCGCGGCCACTTCGTCGAAGGGCTGAGCGGCGCGCAGTTCGCGCACGCTGGGGCCGTCGATCGGCTGCGTGCGGCGCGCGACGGCGACGACGTGATCGTGCTGGCCGCCGTCGATCCGGCCAACCCGTACGGCGCGCTCATCCCCTGGCCGGCTGACGGCGACGCCGGCGCCCCGCGCCGGGTCGCCGACGCGCGCGTCGTGCTGGTGCAGGGTGCGCCGATCCTGTACGTCGAGCGCGGCGGCCGGCGCCTGCGCGTCTTCACAGAGGACGAAAAATTATTGCAGGCGGCAGTGGACGCGCTTCGCGGGAGCCTGGGCGTCGGACGGCGGCGCCCGCTGCGCGTCGACACGGTGAACGGCTCGCCCGCGCTGAAGAGCGCGCTCGGCACGCCGCTGCGGCGGAGCGGTTTCCGCGTCGAGCCCAACGCGCTGGTGCTGGATGCAGGCCCCGCGCGCGCCTCAGAGCCCCTGCGCCGGGCCCCGCAGGTTTAGGTACACGGGCGTCGAGCTCGGAAAATCGAACATCACCTGCACGCACTCGGTCGGTCCCGTCGCCGTGCAGATCGGGAAGGAGCTGCCGTCGGGCTTCGTGACGTTGCCGGGCGTCGCGCAGAGCTGGGCCACGTAGCGGCCCGGCGCCGCGAATCGGGGCTGCGAACAGGCGACATACTCGGTGCCGCAGGTCGATGTTGCCAGGTACGATCCGTCCCACGTGCTGGTCCCGCCCGTGTACACGACGCCCTCGGGCGCAAGGCAAATGAGGGGGCAGGCCAGCTGTAGGCATGTCGCGCAATCCATCCTTCCGCACGGTCCGGTGGACGTATTGACGAGCTGACCGTCGGGGCCCGTGATCGACAGGTGCGTCGGGCCGCCGCTGCACGAGAGCTGATCGCAATAGGGCACGCTGGCAGGGGTCGACAGCACGAACGTGACGGAGCCGGGCGCGCCCGAGGTGCCGCCAGCACCGCCGGTGCCGGGGCTCCCGCCCGTTCCCGACGAGGCATCGAGCTTGGACGCGTCGCAGGCCGCCGAAGCCACTGCCAGACCGGCTGAAAGCAGCACGAGAGTCAGGAAGGCGCGCATGGCCTGCGTTGAACAGCAACGACCGTGCCACGGGCGTCGTCCCACGCGCGGGCGCCGAAGCGCCCGAAACTCTGCGGCTCGCGCTGGCCAGGGACCGCTCGGTGTCTCAGATTTCTGAACGCGCGTGACGCCATGCCTGAGGGCGACAACATCCACCGGCATGCGTCCGGGTTGCAGGAGCAGCTGGTCGGCCGGACCGTCACGGCCCTGTGGGCGCGCGGCGTCGCCTACCCGCGCCTGGTCGGTCAGACCGTCGCCCAGGTGGAAGCGCGCGGAAAGCATCTGCTCATCGACATCGGGCCCGCCCGCGTCCACGTCCACCTGGGCATGCAGGGGCGGCTGCGCGTCGGCCCGCCCAGTCCGCTGGCGCCGTCGCTGGCCGCGCGCGCGAGCCTGGTCGTCGCCACCGACGCCGCGAACGCGATCTGGTGGCGCGCGCCGCAAGTCGAGATCCTGCGCGCCGCCTTCGCGCACGCGCACCCGGTCCTGGCCGCGCTGGGCCCCGACGTTCTGGCGCCCGCGTTCGATCCAGCCGGCGCCGTCGCACGCGCGCGGCAGCGCCCGGCGGACACCGCGCTGGGGCCGTTGCTCCTGGACCAGCGCGTCGCCTCCGGCATCGGCAACGTCTACAAGAGCGAAGTGCTGTTCCTGGAACGCATGGATCCGTTCGCGACGATCTCGTCCGTCGACGACGCGGCGCTGTCGCGTCTCTACGCGCGCGCGCAGCAACTCATGCAGCAGAACCTGGGCCCGTGGCGCCGCACCACCACGCGCGACATGTCCCGCGGCGGCCCCACCCCACGCGGCGAGGCGGCGCTACACGTCTACCGGCGCGCGCGACATCCCTGCCGGGTGTGCGGGTCAGCTATCCAACTTGCGTATCAGGGGGAGCCGCCGCGTAGCACGTATTACTGCCCCACCTGCCAGAAATCCGGGGAATGAAGCGCCAGGACGCCAAAGACGCCAGGGGACCTGCCGGAGCCTTCAGAATCAGGAATATTTCAGAACTTCTTGCCTGCTCTGGTCCTGGCGTCCCGGCGCTTTATCTGAAGATCAGTGATGGCCGCCGGGGCCGTGGACGTGGCCGTGCGCGAGCTCTTCTTCGGTGGCGTCGCGAACTTCGACGACCTCCAGCTCGAAGCGCAGCGTCTTGCCGGCCAGCGGATGATTCAGGTCCAGCGTGACGTAGTCGCCCTTGACGGCCTTGATGACGGCGACGACCGGCCCGTGATTGGTGTTCAGCTGGACGGTCGCGCCCGGCTGCAGCTTGCCGGCCGGCAGCTTTCGAATGGGCACGTTGCGAACGTTGTCGTCCTCGCGCGTGCCGTAGCCCTTCTCCGGAGTGACGGTCACCTTGACCTCTTCGCCGGGCGACTTGCCCTCCAGCGCTTCCTCGACCCCGGGAACCAGGTTCCCGGCGCCGTGCAGGTAGGTCAACGGGTCGCGCCCGTCGGTGCTGTCGAGAACCGCGCCCTCTTCGTCGCGCAGCGTGTACTTGATCGTGACGGCCTTCTTCTCGGTCACTTGCATGGGGCGCACATCCTAATACCGGGTCAGGTCCAGCGGAACAGGCGGACCGCCAGGATCGACGTCACCGCCGTCCAGACGGCCAGCACCGCGATCGGGTAGCCCTGCGACAGGATCGACGCCCCGTCGTTGACCACGTGGCGCAGCGCCTCGTTGAAGGCGCTCAGCGGCAGGAGGCGGATGACCGGCTGCAGG